>NZ_CP096040.1:635384-953076 GCF_023935105.1 Caulobacter segnis
TCGTCGTTCATGGCCATTCGCGCGAAGGTCTCGCGGATGTCGCGGGCGGCGGCCAGCGGGTCGGGCTTGCCGTTCGGGCCTTCGGGATTGACGTAGATTAGGCCCATCTGAACGGCGGCCAGAGGCTTGTCCAGTTCGCGGTCGCCGGTGTAGCGGGCGTCGCCCAGCCAGGTGTCCTCGGCGCCCCAGTGGACGTCTTCCTCGGGCTCCCAGACATCCTCGCGGCCAAAGCCGAAGCCGAACGTCTTGAAGCCCATGTGCTCCATGCCGACGTCGGCGGCGAAGATCATCAGGTCAGCCCAGCTGATCGCGGCGCCGTATTTCTTCTTGATCGGCCACAGCAGGCGGCGGGCCTTGTCCAGGTTGCCGTTGTCGGGCCAGCTGTTCAGAGGGGCGTAGCGCTGCTGACCCGCGCCCGCGCCGCCTCGGCCGTCGCCGGTGCGATAGGTGCCGGCGCTGTGCCAGGCCATGCGCACGAACAGCGGGCCATAGTGGCCGTAGTCGGCCGGCCACCAGTCCTGGCTGTCGGTCAACAGGGCGATGATGTCCCGTCGCAGGGCCTCGACATCCAGGGTCTTGAGCGCATCGGCGTAACGGAAGCCCTTGGGCATCGGGCTCGACAGCGCCGAGTGCTGGTGCAGGATCTTGAGGTTCAGCTGATTGGGCCACCAGTCGCGGTTCGAGCGCCCTCCGAAGCTGGTGTGGAACCGGACGCCATGCCGCAGCGGGCACTTGCTGGTCGGTTCGATCAGTTCGCTTCCGTCCATCTGTTCTGTTCTCCGGTTCTGACTCTGTTGATGCGCGTTCGGGATGCGTCTTGGTGTTGGCGGACCGCGCTCGGGCGTGCGCCGTCGATCGACGGTCGCGTCCCGCTGGCGGAGGATGGTGATCCTGGCGTGTCGTCCCGGGCGGCCCTCTCTGTCGGATTGCCTAAGGGAGTGTTCGCCCAACTTGACGATAAATAGAAGCAGCAAGCTGTAATGGCTGTGATAGGCTCGAGCTATGAGCTTGGAGCGGCTGATCCGATGAACCTGCGCGACCTCCGCTATCTGCTGGCCCTGGCCGAGCATGAGCACTTCGGCCGCGCGGCCAAGGCCTGCGGCGTCAGCCAGCCGACCCTGTCGGTGCAGATCCGCAAGCTGGAGGACCTGATAGGCGTGGCGCTGTTCGAGCGCGGCAGCAAGACGGCCGCCCCGACCAGCGCCTGCCTGCAGCTGATCGACCACGCCCGCGCCGCGGTGGTCTCGGCCGAGACCCTGCTGTCGACGGCCCGGGCGCTGCGCGACCCGATGGCCGGTCGCTTCCGGCTGGGCATCATCCCGACCCTGGCGCCCTATCTGCTGCCGTTGGTCTTCGCGCCCCTGCGCCAGGCTCTGCCGGCCCTGGAACTGGAGCCGTGGGAAGACCAGACCGAGCCGCTGCTGGAGCGCCTGCGCGCCCACGACCTGGACGCGGCCCTGCTGGCCACCGATGTTCCGGGCGCGGATCTTCTGAGCCGACCGCTGTTCGCCGAGCCCTTCCTGGCCGCCCTGCCGCCCGAGCATCCGCTGGCCCCGCGCCCGATCATCGCCGAGGCGGATCTCGCGCCGGACATCCTGGTGCTGTCCGACGGTCACTGCCTGCGCGACCAGGCGATCGAGGCGTGCGGCTCGGATGCCGGCGGGGGCGGCGCCCTGCGCGCGGCCAGCCTGCCGACCCTGCTGAACATGGTCGCCGCCGGTTACGGCACCACCCTGATCCCCGGCCTGGCGGCGGGCGCGGCCGAGGACGCCGGCATCGTCCTGCGGCCGCTGGCGGCGCGGGCGGGACGCACGGTGCGGATCGTCTGGCGCGCGCACTTCCCGCGCATGCCGGTGGTCGGCGCCGTGGGCGACGTGATCGCCGAGCGGCTACGCGGTTTCGCCGAGGGCGCGGCCGCGGGAGCGCTCTAGCGGGTCCCCGCTACTTCTTCTTGGGCTTCTTGAACGCGATCTCTTCGGGCGTCAGCTTGCGGACCTCGGTGACCGGATAGGTCATCGGGCCGATCGAGCCGGGCACGATGACCTCGGCGTCCAGGCCCTGGCAGATCCACGAGCTGCCGCGTGACTTGATGCCGATCCGCTGGGTCCAGTCGATGTCGGGTGAGCGCGAGAACAGGGTCAGGCGATAGACGGTCTTGGAATTGATCGAGACGTCGACCGTCTTGTCGTCCACCACGTTGAAGCCGTTGACGTCTTCGGCGCGGAAGCAGGACCTCTGGGCCGGGGGCATCTTCGCCTGCTTGCTGGCTTCCGAGGCCAGGACAGGGCCAGAGACGAGTATCGCGCCCAGCGCGACGGAACCGATCAGGACACGCATGGTCAATCACTCCAGAGGGCGCCCGCCGAAGGCATCCTCGCGCCGAAGCGTGACCAGCTCAAGGCTCTAATGTTTCAGGCGGCGCCGGTTTGGCCAGGCGCAGGATCGCCAGGCCCACGAGGGCCGAGGCCAGCGAGCCGGCCAGCACGCCGATCTTGGTCTGATCGATCAGGCCGGGATCCCTGAAGGCCAGAACCCCGATGAACAGGCTCATGGTGAAGCCGACGCCGCACAGCACCGCCACGCCGTAGAGCTGGGCGAGCGAGGCGCCGCGCGGCAGGCGCGCCCAACCCAGCTTGATCAGGCCGAAGGCGACGGCGAAGACGCCCACCTGCTTGCCCAGGAACAGGCCCAGGGCCACGCCCAGCGGCGCGGGGGCCAGCAGGGCCGAAAGGCCCACGCCCGCGAACGACAGGCCGGCGTTGGCGAAGCCGAAGATGGGTGTCACGACGAAGGCGACAGGCTTGTGCAGCGCGTGCTCCAGCTTGTGCAGCGGACACCGGTCGCCCGGGCGCAGGGGAATGGTCAGGGCCAGGGCGACGCCGGCCAGGGTGGCGTGGATCCCCGACTTCAGCACCAGGACCCACAGGACCGCGCCCAGCAGCAGATAGGGCCACAGGACCAGCACCTTCAGCCGGTTCAGGGCGATCAGGACCAGCAGCATCGCGCCCGCGCCGGCGAGGGCCAGAAGGTGCAGCTGGGCGGTGTAGAAGAGGGCGATGATCACGATGGCCGCCAGGTCGTCCATGATGGCGATGGCGGTCAGGAACACCTTCAGCCCCGCCGGAACGCGCGGTCCCAGCAGGGCCAGCACCCCCAGAGCGAAGGCGATGTCGGTGGCCGAGGGAATCGCCCAGCCGGCGAGGCTGGCGGGATGGCCTGCGTTGAAGGCCAGATAGATCAGGGCCGGCGCCGCCACCCCGCCTAGCGCCGCCGCGCCGGGCAGCAGGACGTCGGCCGGGCGCGACAGCTGGCCGTCCAGGACCTCGCGCTTGATCTCCAGCCCCACCAGCAGGAAGAACAGGGCCATCAGCCCGTCATTGATCCAGTGCTGGACACCCGTCGGGCCGATCGGGGCATGGAGGGCGTGGAAATAGGCCTCGGCCAGGGGCGAGTTGGCGATGATCAGCGCCAGGGCCGCGGCCCCCATCAGCACATAGCCGCCGGCGGCCTCGTTCTGCAGGAAGTCGGCGAGGGCGCGCCGGGCGCGCAGGCTGATCGTCTTGAGGGCCATCTCAGAGGGTCCTTAGAAAGCGATGGGCGAAAAACAGGCCGACCAGGCCCAGGCCGCAGGCGACATAGGCCCCGATCGCCAGGAACTGGCCCCATTCGATATCGAGCCTGGCGAAGGACTTTACCAGCAACAGCGAGATGCTGCCGATATAGCCGAACGAGTCGGCGACATAGATCAGGAAGCCGGCCGTCCCGACCTTGCCGGTCGCGGCGATCATCCGGTCGAACAGCATGGCGTTGAACGGGGTATAGCCCATGTAGAGGCCGGCCCCGGCCAGGATCATCCACCAGACCGGCGCCAGCGCGCCAAGCTGGAACGCCAGGGTCGACGCCCCCAGCAGGACAAAGCCCAGGGCCACGAAGCCCAGATTGAACGCCACGGCCCGGCGGTTGTCCCTGACCCCCATCAGGGCGGCCAGGCCGACCAGCACGATGGCCGCCACCGGCAGCTCCGACAGGGTGAAGATCCCGGCGGCGTTCGGAAAGCCCAGCTCGGCCCAGATCTCGGCCGAGAAGTTGTCGCGGAAGTCGCGCAGCGCCGTCAGGATCACATAGACCGCGATCAGCAGGATCAGGGCCGGGGCGTGGGCGGCGAACAGGGCGACGCGGTCCTGACGGTTCATCGGCGCGCGCCGCACCCGCTCGGCCTCGTCGGCGGCGCTGGGCGGCGGCAGCTGCGAGAGGGCGACGACGGCGACCAGCATCAGCGGCGCGAAGACCAGCCCCGAGACCGCCGGCATCCAGCGTTCGTCGATGTTCGACAGCAGCAGCATCTTGCCGACCGACTTGGCCACGCCCGACGACAGGATGAAGCTGGCGCACAGCATGGCGCCCAGCACCTCGGTCAGGCGGCGGCCTTCCAGGAAGCCGAACACCAGGCCCCAGATCATGCCCAGGCACAGGCCGTTCAGGTACATCGCCATCGGCCCGATCACCGTCGGCAGCAGGCCGAACAGCAGCAGCGACATCTCGGCCCCAAAGATCAGGGTCAGGATGGCCATGGCCCGCCGGCCGGCCCGCATCTCGGAGATCACCTTGACCCCGATGAACTTGGCCGTGGCGTAGCCGGCGACCTGGGCGATGACGAGGGCGATCTTGAAGTCGAAGGCGAACGGCCAGCCGTCCGGATGGGCGAACGCCGCCGCCGTGAACGGCTTGCGATAGCCGAACATGGCGAAATAGACCGCGAACGCCGATAGCCCGCCATACAGCGCGAACAGCCAGGGCGGGGCGGTGGCCAGGAAGCGGCTCACCGCGCTTTGCCGGACGGTCGCATCGGCCGTTGGGGTCATGCCGTCGTCCACTCCCGTCTCGCCAGGCCTTCAGCTAGCCCGCTTCGGGCGAAATGGGAATCGAAGCCGGGGTCGACTTGCTGGATTGAAGGTCAGATTGAGCAACCTTCAGGTCGGCGATGTCGCGAAGGCAGCATAGGCGCGACGGTTTGTCGCAAGTTCAGAATATAATGGAGTTGTTGAGGTTTGGGGTTGATCTTCCGGGCCGATGCTGACGCCCTTCGACCAGGATATCGACGCTCTTCGGGCCAGCGAGGCGTTGTTCCGTCTTCTGGCGGAGCAGGCGGGCGACGTCATCAGCCGTCACCGACTGTCGGGCGAGATCGACTATGTTTCGCCGGCGGTCGAGCGTGTCCTGGGCTGGAAGGCGCAGGACTTGATCGGCCAGGTCGCTTCGGAGCTGCTCGATCCCGAGGACGCGACGCGGTTGCGCGCGGCCATGAGCAATCTGCTCTCCGGGGCGGCCGAGCAAAGCATCGAATACCGCGCGCGCGCCAAGGACGGGCGCCATGTCTGGGTCGAGGCGCATCTGCGGCTGGTCCGCGACGAGGCCGGCGCGCCCCGGGAGATCGTGGCCGTCACCCGCGACATCGACGCGCGGGTTCGCCTGGCGGAGGCGGCCCGCGAGACGCAGAGACGCGCGCTGCTGGCCGAGCAGGTCGCGGACGTCGCCTTCTGGCGCGTCGACCTGCGCACCAGCGCGGTGAGCGTGTCGCCCAAGTTCCTGGATATCTACGGACTGTCCCGGGGCGCGCGCCTCTCGCTGGCCGAGATCCTGCGCCACTTCGCGCCCGACACCCGCGCCCGGGTGCGCGCCGAGATCGCCGAGCATCTGCGCACCGGCACGCCGTCGCGCAACCGCATCGACCGGATCGTCCGTCCGGATGGCGAGATCCGTCATCTGCTCGGGAGCTTCGAGTTCGATCTCGATGGCGCGGGGGCTCCCGCCGTGATGTTCGGCACCCTGATCGACGTGAGCGATCTGGTTCAGGCGCGCGAGGCCCTGGCCCAGACCGAGTCGCGCTTTCGCGATCTGTCCACGGCGACGCGGGACATCGTGATCGAGGTGGACCGCAAGGGGCGCATCATCTTCATCAGCTCGGCGGTCGAGAAGGTGCTGGGCTATGGCGAGACCGAACTGATCGGCCACAAGGCCGCGCACCTGACCCATCCCGACGACCTTCCCGGACTGGTCCGCGGTTTCGGCGCCCTGATCGCCGATCCCACCATCGTTCCGCCGATCCTGGAAGCGCGCGCCCGGCACGCGGACGGTCGCTGGATCTGGCTGCAGGGGCGGCCTGTCGCCGACATGGCGGCCGGGCGGCTTCACGGCGTGCTGCGCGACATCACCGAGTGGAAGCAGGCCCAGGACGATCTGGCGGCCGAGCACGCCCGCGCCGAGGCGGCGCTGGAGGCCCGTTCGGCCTTCCTGGCCAATATGAGCCACGAGCTGCGCACGCCGCTCACGGCGGTGATCGGCTTCGCCGCCCTGGTCGTGGGCCTCGAGGATCTGCCCGACAAGGCCCGCGACTACGTCCAGCGCATCTCCACGGCCGGCAAGGCGCTGCTGTCGGTGATCAACGACGTGCTGGAGCTGGCCAAGCTGGAGAGCGGTCAGGTCGAGCCTCATCTGGCGCCGTGCGCGTTCACGCCGCTGGTCGAGGATACGATCAAGATGTTCGCGCTGGGCGCGGCCGAGAAGGGGCTGGACCTGCGGCTGCGGATGATCGAGCCGCCGCCGCGCGTCCTGACCATCGATCCAGACCGCGTTCGTCAGGTGCTGATCAACCTGATCGGCAACGCGATCCGCTACACCGACGCGGGCTCGGTGACGGTCGAGGTGGTCTGGCGCGAGGACTTCGAGGAACTGTTCGTGGCCGTGCGGGACACGGGTCTGGGCATAGACGCCGCGCACCAGGAGCAGCTGTTCAAGCGGTTCTCGCAGGTCGAGGCCTCGCGCTCGCGCTCACGCGGCGGCACGGGCCTCGGACTGGTCATCAGCAAGGGTCTGGTCGACGCCATGGGCGGTCGGATCGGCGTCGGCAGCCGGCCTGGCGAAGGCAGCGACTTCTGGTTCACGGTCCCGGCCACGATTCCGGCGCGCGACGCGCTGGCCACGGGCGCCGAGCCGGTCTTCGAGCCGGTGCGCGCCGGCGGCCGCATCCTGCTGGCCGACGACAACGCCCTGAACCGCGAGATGACCCGCGCGATCCTGGGCGTGTTCGACGCCGAGATCGTCGAGGCCAGGGACGGACGCGAGGCCGTGGAGGCCGCCCGTCGCGAGGTCTTCGAACTGATCCTGATGGATATCCGCATGCCGGGCATGGACGGGGTCGACGCCACGCGCGCCATCCGCGCCGAGCCGGGGCCGAACCAGAACGCCCCGATCCTGGCCTTTTCGGCCGACATGGACTTCCAGGCCTCCGACATCTTCGACGGCATGATCCGCAAGCCGGTCACGGCGGCCAAGCTGATCGAGGCGGTGGCGGGCGCGGCGCGGGTCGAACCCGCGGCGAGTCACGTCGCCAAGTGATCCGAAAGGCGGACGCCGCGACCGCCCAAACAAAAACGCCCCTCGCTGGGCGGGGGGCGTCTTCGGGTTCCGAACTCGAAAGAGATCGGCTTAGGCGGCCTTGACCAGCGACTTGGTCAGGATGCCGATGGCGGCTTCGCGGTCGATGCGCTCGATGGCGGCGACTTCGCGGGCCATGCGGTCCAGGGCCGATTCATACAGCTGGCGTTCCGAGTAGGACTGTTCCGGCTGGTTCTCGGCGCGGTGCAGGTCGCGGACCACCTCGGCGATCGAGATCAGGTCGCCCGAGTTGATCTTGGCTTCGTATTCCTGGGCGCGGCGCGACCACATGGTGCGCTTCACGCGAGCGCGGCCCTTCAGGGTGGTCAGGGCTTGATTGACGACATTGCCTTCCGCCAGCGGGCGCAGGCCGGCCGTCTTGGCCTTCTTGGTCGGGACGCGGAGCGTCATTTTTTCATGGTCGAAGGTGATGACGTAGACTTCGAGCGACATACCGGCCACTTCCTGGGTCTCGACCGCCTGAATGGTGCCAACGCCGTGCGCGGGGTAAACGACGTGATCGCTGACCGAGAATTCCAGACCGCTCTTGCTCATGTTCGTCCTCATCAATGCGGACCCATCGGGTCCGAACGCCGTGTTCTGTCCCAAACCAAAAGCGACAGGGTCCCGCTCCGCGGAATACTGGGTGCGGGGCCAAGCCTGTCAGGATTTGGAATAGATCTCTAAGACACCCTTCGCCTTCGATCGGGCGAGCCGGTTCATGACTTCAAGAAACGGCTTCTTCGACAAGACGGACCAGTCGCGAGAAGCCGCGACCGTCACGTCGTCAGGGACAATAGCATAAAATTCAGCCCAATGAAAGGGTTGCGTCCCGACATGCGGGATCGCGCCGCCAAGCTTTCACGGCTTGGTGGGGGCTGGAGCTTCAGAAATCGGAGTGGGGTATCAGGATCCCTTGCCGGGCTTTTCGCTGAAGTACTTCTCGAACTTGCCCGTCTCGCGCTCGAAGTCCTCGCGGTCGGCGGGCGGCTCGCCCTTGACCGTGATGTTCGGCCAGACCTTGGCGTAGTCGGCGTTGACGCGCAGCCACTTGCCGTCGGCCTCGTCCTCGGTGTCCGGCTTGATGGCGTCGACCGGGCATTCCGGTTCGCAGACGCCGCAGTCGATGCATTCGTCGGGATTGATGACGAGGAAGTTCTCGCCTTCGTAGAAGCAATCGACCGGACACACCTCCACGCAGTCCATGAACTTGCAGCGGACGCAGGCGTCGGTGACGATGTAGGTCATCGAAAACTCGAATGGTCGGACGGGTATCGGCGGGCGCGTTTTCGAAGCCTGAGCGCCGCTTGTCAATGCGGCTTACTCCCCTAGGGGCTCAGGAAATCTCAACGGGTGGCCAGACAGCGGTGGCTTTCTGCAACCCGCCCGAGGATCGCGCGGCGATGTCGCGCGACAACCCACCGTCTGGACGCGAACCCTTTCTTATCGAACGAACGTAATTATGCGGCCCTGGAAACTCCCAATAAAAACAAGGTCGGAAAGCCGACATTATGAAGACTGACGCCTTGGCTATCCCCTCCAGCGTGGAAGCCGATATCGCCCCGCGCGCCTTGGCCACGGCGCGCGCGCGGGCATTCGGCGCGTTCATTCGTGAAATTCCGTTTCCTGCCGCCCTTCTGGACCGGGACCTGACCCTGGTGGCCGTCAGCCGCGAATGGGCGGCGCAGGGCATCGCCGCCCGGCTTTCGATCGGCGACGACGCCGGCGCCAGCGGCTTGGTGGCGGCCGAGGACGCCGGCGTGCTGCTGGCCTGCGCCGAGGCGGGGGTCGCCTTCTCGCGCTATCTGCCGACCCACGGCGACGACGGCGTTGAGCGGGTCTGGCGCACTGAGTTCAGCGCCTGCCTGGAGGACGGCGAGCCCTATGCGGTGATGATCACCGCCCGCGACGTCACCGGTTACGCCGAGAGCGTGCTGCGCGCCGAGCGCGACCAGCAGCGCTTGAAGATGGCGCTGGAGCTCGACGACCTGCTGGTCCGCGAATACGACCTGCGCACCGGCGAGATCTATTTCTCGGGCACGGCCCCCGAACTGCAGAAATGGTGCGTGTTCCAGACCGACCCGCTGGAAATCGTCCATCCCGACGACCGCCAGCGCTGCGCCGACGCCGTGGCCGCCCGCAAGATCGGCGAGGCCCGCGTCTTCGAATTCCGGCTGAACCGCGACGACGGCGTCGAGACCTGGGTCCGCTCGGTCGGCAAGGTGTTCGTCGGCCAGGACGGCAAGCCCGAGAAGCTGGTCAACCTGTTCAAGGACATCACCGACCGCCGCCGTCACACCGAGGCGATCGAGACCCTGGCCTTCAAGGATCCGCTGACGGGCCTGCCCAACCGCGCCCTGTTCCAGCACCGCTTCCAGGAGGCGGTGACCGCATCCGAGACCCTGGGCGAGATGTTCGGCCTGATCATGATCGACGTCGATCACTTCAAGGACATCAACGACACCCTGGGCCACGACGCCGGCGACGCCCTGCTCAAGCGGCTGGCTGGCATGTTGCAGCATGCCTTCCGCAGCAACGACACCGTGGCGCGCCTGGGCGGCGACGAGTTCGCGGTGATCCTGCGCGGCTTGCATGGCGAGGCCGACATGATCCGGCCGATCGAGAAGTTGCAGGACCTGCTGAGCCGCCCCATCGAGCACGGCGGCCGCAGCTTCACGGCCAGCGCCAGCATCGGGGCGGCCCTGCACGGCGATCCGGACGCCGATCCGGCCCACATGATCAAGAACGCCGACATCGCCCTCTACCGGGCCAAGGCGGCGGGGCGGAACCGCAGCATCGTGTTCGAGCCGTCCATGCGGTCCGAGGTCGAGCGGCGGCTGGAGCTGCTGCGCGACGTCCGCGCGGCCCTGGCCCAGGACGAGTTTACCCTGTTCTACCAGCCGGTCGTCGACATCCGCGAAGGCAAGGTCGCCGGCTTCGAGGCCCTGATGCGCTGGGTCCACCCCGAGCAGGGCGTGCTGACCCCGACCAGCTTCATGCCCGCCTTCGAGGACCAGGACCTGTCGCTGAAGCTGGGCGACGTGGCGTTCGAGGCGGCGCTGCGCCAGATGCGGCAATGGCTGGACCAGGGCGTCGAGTTCGGTCGCGTGGCGGTCAATATCAGCTCGGCCCAGTTCCGCTCCGGCCGTCTGGCCGAGGAGATCCAGGAGCGTCTGGCCCGCTGGAACGTGCCTTGCCAGAGGCTGACCATCGAGGTCACCGAGAACGTCTATATGGGCTGGGGTTCGGACTTGGTCAGCGAGACGGTCCGGCGCCTGCACGAGGCCGGGGTGATGATCGCCCTGGACGACTTCGGCACCGGCTACGCCAGCCTGGCCAACCTGCGCCAATTCCCGATCGACCGCTTGAAGATCGACAAGTCCTTCGTCCAGAACACCGAGGACGAGGCCATCGTGAAGGCGGTCATCACCCTGGGCGCGTCCATGGGCATGAAGGTCGTCGCCGAGGGCGTCGAGGACGCCGAGCAACTGGCCGCCCTGGCCCACTACGGCTGCGACCAGATCCAGGGCTACCACTTCGGCCGGCCCATGCCGGCGGAGGCGGTCGCCGGGTTCCTGAAGGGGTTCAACGCTTAGCGCTCACCCTTAGTGGCCCGCCGCGCCGTGCATCGTGTAGCCTCGGGACATGACTCTGACGATGCGCGAAGTGGTCGGGTGGTCCCGCGGCCTGGTGGGGCGGTCCATCCTGGTGGTGGTGGCCATCGTTCTGATGCAGCTGACGGCCAGTGTCGTCTTCTACAGCGCCATCGATCGCCAGACCCTGCGCGAGGACCAGGCCCGTCGGATCGCCGAGCTGCTGGTCGTCGGCGAGCGCGTCGCCGGGCTGGCCCAGGCCGATTTCGACAAGGTGATGACCTCGCACTATCTGGAGGCCGAGGTCGTGGCCCTGCCCCCGGAGGGGCCGCCGGCCACGCGGGCGACGATGTCCGAAGCCGACGCCATCGTCGAATATGTCCGGCGCTGGGAGCCGGGCCTCGCCGAGCGACCGCTGCGCCTGTGGTCGGAAAGCCGTCCCGAGGGCCGCGACCTGGTCGGCGTCATGGGGCTGAAGGACGGCCGGTGGCTGACCTTCCGCTCGCGCAACTTCCCCAGGCCCTGGCCGATCGCCCTGCGCGCCGTGGCCACGACCCTGGTCTTCTCCCTGGCCTGCGTGGCGCTGGGCGCCTACGCCCTGCGCCAGCTGGGCGCGCCCCTGCGCCGCCTGACCGAGGCCTCGCGCCATGTCGGCGAGGCGCCGCCGTCGCCGATCGTGGTCCAAGGGCCCAACGACCTGGTCGAGCTGGGACGGGCCTTCAACGACATGCAGCGCCGGATCTCGGGGCTGATCGAGGACCAGGCTCGCGCCATGGAGGCGCTCAGCCACGACCTGCGCACCCCGCTGGCCCGGCTGACCCTGGCGGCGGACTATATCGAGCCGGAGGACATCAAGACTCTGGTCGCCGACAATGTCGGCGAGCTGGACGCGATGCTGCGGTCGCTATCGGACTGGCTGAGGGCCCAGCATTCGGCCAGCGCGCCCGAGACCGTCGACCTGCCCGCCCTGATCCAGGGCGTCGCGGCGCGCTGGCCGGAGGCGGTCCGCTACGAGCGCGGCAAGGCCCTGACCATCATCACCCATCGCCGCCCGCTGGAGCAGGCCCTGATCCGCCTCGTCGACAACGCCGTGCGGTTCGGCGGCCAGGCCAGGATCCGGCTGGCGGCCGACGGCCCCGACGGTCCGCTGATCGAGGTGCTGGACCAGGGGCCAGGCCTGACCGACGAGGCCATGGCCCGCATCTACGAGCCCTTCTTCCGGGGCGACGCCGCGCGGGCCCGCGACACCGGCGGCTTCGGCCTGGGCATCCCCACGGCCGAACGGCTGATCAAGCGGTTCGGCGGCAAGCTGGTGATCGGCAACCGCGACGGCGGCGGCGTCAGCGCCAGGATCTGGCCGCCGGTGGCGCGGGACGTCTAGCGCTTGACCTGCGCCTGTCGGATCTGGCCCTGGCTGACGATCCAGATCTGGTCCTTCCCCGTCCCGACGAAGAACGGCTGGCGGTAGAGCAGGCTGAGGAACACATGCGTCTCGACCGGGGTCGGCGAGACGATGTGGTTGACAAGCAAGCCCTCGGGCTTGGCGCCGGGCGGCAGTTGCGGCGGCTGAATGACCAGGCAGCTGGCCGACAGGGCGTCGCGGCGTTCCAGCGTCTTGCCATCCGCGCTGATCGTGTAGCGATAGTGGCCGCCCACCGGGATCGCGCCCGCGGCGGGACTGGGCGCCAGCAGCCAGACCAGCCAGCCATCGCCATCCGGATCCTTGACGATGGCGCTGTTGTAGCCCGCGCGGCACAGCGTCGGCGGCAGGTTGGCCATCGCCGTCTGGCGGGCGGCGAACATGGTCCGCTCCTCGGCGGTCAGGGCGCGGTCGGCCGGCTCGACGACCGGCCCGGCGCCCTGGCTGGTGACGTCCACGTCGTAGCCCGCCTCCAGCCCCTGGCCGAGGTCGCGCAGGAACCGGACCTTGGCGACCTTGCCGTCGTCCTCGACGAGCCAGCCCTTGACCCCGGCGGCGACCAGGTCCGGGACCTTGGCGCGCAGGGTGTCGGTGGCGCGCCAAGCCGAGAGGTCCTGGCGATAGAGCGCGATACCCATCTTCTGCAGATCGGGAAGTTCGAAGGCCCGGATGGGCGGCGGGGGTTCGGCGGCGCGCGCCGGATGCGCCAGGAACAAGGCCAGGCCCAACAGGACTGGCAGGCAACGCGATCCCATTCGCTTCTCCCCAAGTTCCACCTAGGGTAGCGCGTGGCGCGGCGGCGTCTAGCCCTCCACCGCCTCGTAGAGCCCGCGGGCTTCCGTCGCCGGACCCCGGCGCTCGCCGCAGTCCAGGACCCGCACGGCGATCAACCGTCCGGCCAGGCCGAACAGCAGCACGTCACCGGGTTTCACGGTCCGCGAGGGTTTGTCGATCCGGCTCTCGGCTCCCGACCGGGTCAGGCGGATGCGGCCCTCGTCGACGAACTTGGCCGCCAGCGAGCGGGTCTTGAAGAAGCGGGCGCGCCAGAGCCAGACGTCGGCCCTGACGGCCTCCCCATGGGTGTCGGTCATGACGCGACCTTCTGGACCGCCGGCTTGCGGCGGCGAGGCTTCTTGCGACGGGGCGGCGGCGGCTCGGTCAGCTTGGCCAGGGCGGCGAACGGGGAGTCCGGCCGCGCCTTGACCGGCTTCTGCTCCAGCTTGGCCGCGCCGCGCCGCTTCCAGACGATCGGCTGGTCCGGCTTGGCGCGGATGGCGGGGGTGTAGTCCAGGGCCCGCATCACGGCGGAGGCCTGGCTGGCGGTCCAGCCCAGCTTGTCCAGCGACGCCTCGGTCAGCACCACGCCGCCCGGCCGCTGCTCGGTGCGCAGCAAGGCGTCCAGGATCTCCAGCGCCTCGACCGGAACCGTGAAGCCGGCCACGGCGCGCAGGCCGCTGGCCGACAGCTCGCGGGCGCTGGGCTCGGGCGAGGGCAGGGGCTCCAGCGTGGTCAGCGCCCCGCGCCAGCCGCTGGGGTTAAGCGCCCGGGCGCAGGCGATGGCCTCGGCCTTGATCACGCCGGGGCAGTAGAGGCTGAACGCCCCGATCCGCACGCCCAGGCTTTTCAGCGTGCGCCGCTCGCCCTGGCTGAGCGCCTTCAGTTCGGGATCGACGGGACGCTTGTCCAGCACCCCGCCGGCTTCCAGCAGACGGTGGGAAATGCCGCGCGGCAGGCCCCTCAGCTCGCCGCCGGCCAGGGCCCGTTCCAGCTTGCGCAGCGGGGCCAGGCAGCGGTCGACCTCGCCGGCCAGGAAGGCGTCGAGGCGCCGTTCGGCCCGCTCGCGGGCGGCGGCGGGGCCCAGCTCGCCCAGCAGGCGGGCGCGCGGCGACAGCAGGGGAGGTCGCGGCGCACCGCGCCGGCCGCCTCGCCGCGCCACAGGATCACCCCGTCCGGCGTCAGGGTGAAGGCGTCGTCGGCCTCGCTGGCCAGCGTTCCCAGGCGGCGGGCGATCTCGGGCCCGACCGCGCGCTGGGCTGCGTTGCGCAGGGCCTTCTCCTCCAGCGGCGAGGCGGCCTTGACCGGGGTGAAGGCCACGCCCGACAGGTGACCGACCACATGGCCCTCGACCGTCACCTCGCCGTCCTGGCCGACGCCGGCATAGAGGGTCTCGCGCTCGCCCAGCTGCTTCATCAGTACGCTGGTGCGGCGGTCGATGAACCGGGCCATCAGCTTCTCGTGCAGGGTGTCGCTGATCCGGTCCTCCAGCTGGCGGGTCAGGCCTTGCCAGTGGGCCGGATTGGCCACCCAGTCGGGACGGTTGGCGATGTAGCTGAGCGTACGCACCCCCGAGAGCCGCGCCGCCAGGCTGTCGATCTCGCCGTCCACGCGGTCCAGCGCCTTGTACTGGCTGTTGATCCAGTCCTCGGGCAGGCGCTTGCGGCCGGTGGTCAGGTCGCCGAACAGGGTGCGCGCCATGCGCTGGTGGTCGTCGTCGGTGGTCTTGCGGAAGTCGGGCGTCTGGCAGACGTCCCACAGCCGCAGTAGGGCCGAGCGGTCGGTCTTGCAGCGGGCGATGACCTCGTCCTGCTTGGCCAGGGCCCGCAAGGTGCGCTCGTCCAGCGCCTCCTGCGACAGCGAGAGGCCATTGCGTTTCGGCGTCTCGTTCAGCGAGCGCAGCAGACCCGGCAATGAGCCGAAATCCAGGCGGGCGTTTCGCCACTCGGCCTGGGTGATCGGCTCGAAGGTGTGGCTCTCCACGG
Organism: Caulobacter segnis; assembly: GCF_023935105.1. Taxonomy (NCBI): domain Bacteria; kingdom Pseudomonadati; phylum Pseudomonadota; class Alphaproteobacteria; order Caulobacterales; family Caulobacteraceae; genus Caulobacter; species Caulobacter sp. RL271. Next base: position 650,591 of record NZ_CP096040.1, read on the forward strand.
CCTCGACCAGGTCCTCGTCGATCTCCTCGCAGTCGCCGGTGACGCCGAAAGTGCCGTCGCGGGTGTAGCGGCCCGCCCGGCCGGCGATCTGGCCGACTTCCTGCGGGTGCAGCCAGCGGGTGCGCTTGCCGTCGAACTTGCGCAGGCCCGCGAAGGCCACGTGGTCGACGTCCATGTTCAGGCCCATGCCGATGGCGTCGGTAGCCACCAGGAAGTCGACCTCGCCGGACTGATACAGAGCCACCTGGGCGTTGCGGGTGCGGGGGCTGAGCGAGCCCATGACCACGGCAGCCCCGCCCCTTTGCCGGCGGATCAGCTCGGCGATGGCGTAGACCGCGTCGGTGGAGAAGGCGACGATCGCCGTGCGCCGGGGCAGGCGGGTCAGCTTCTTGGAGCCGGCGTAGGACAGGTTGCTGAACCGCTCGCGCCCGACGATCTCGGCGTCCGGCAGCAGGCGGCGGACCAGGTGCGCCATGGTCCCGGCGCCCAGGAACATGGTCTCGAACTTGCCGCGGGCATGCAGCAGGCGGTGGGTGAAGATGTGGCCGCGCTCGGGATCGGCGCACAGCTGGATCTCGTCGACGGCCAGGAAGTCGACCTCGCGGGCCAGCGGCATGGCCTCGACCGTGCAGACGAAATAGGCCGCGCGCGGCGGGACGATCTTTTCCTCGCCGGTGATGAGAGCGACGCTGGCCTTGCCGCGCAGCTTGACGATCCGGTCGTAGATCTCGCGCGCCAGGAGGCGCAGCGGCAGGCCGATCATCCCCGAGGCGTGGCCCAGCATGCGTTCGACGGCCAGGTGGGTCTTGCCGGTGTTGGTAGGCCCCAGGACCGCGGTCAGCTTCGAAGGGGCCAGGCCGGTCGAACGGTCACTCATGGAGTCAAGGTGGGGCGGGAATCGACCCGGGGCAAGACGGCGGGGTCAACGCCGCGATACGCGCGCCCGGCCTATCGAGGTCGACGCCCAGACCACCAGCGCCGTCGACAGCAGCACGCCGGTCATCAGCGCGCCGACGGCCAGGATGCCGACCGGCGTGACGCGCACCTCGGCCCGGGCGCTGAACGGGCCGGCCTTGAACTCGGCGAGCGCCGTCTGCGGATCGCGATCCAGAAGCGGGTCGTCGTACATGGGACCTCCTTGTCTACTTCTCGAACACCACCTTGCCGTCGACGATCGTCAACACCGGCTGGGCGGTGAGAATGGCCTTGGGCTCGACGGTCATCAGGTCCTTGTCGAAGGCGGTCATGTCGGCCTTCTTGCCGGCTTCCAGCGTGCCCAGCTCCTTCTCGCGGAACACGGCGTAGGCCGGGGCCAGGGTCAGCATCCGCAGCGCCTCGGCGCGGGTGACGGCCTCCTCCAGATGCCAGTCTTCGTTGGCGAAGCCGTCCAGCCCGTGGCGATAGACGGCGGCGTAGAACTCGATGCGCGGGTCGCCGACCTCGACCGGGGCGTCCGAGCCGGCGGCCACCACGACGCCGGCGGTCAGGAAGTCCTTCCAGCGATAGCCTTCGTGCAGGCGATCCTTGCCCAGGCGCGCCGGGGCGAAATAGAGGTCGCCGATCGCGTGGCTGGGCTGCATCGAGGCGATGACGCCCAGCCTGGCGAAGCGCGGCACGTCGGTGTCGGCGACGATCTGAGCGTGTTCGATCCGCCAGCGGGCGGTCGTGTCGCCGGCCAGGCTCTGCTCGAACCAGTCGAGCGTCATGCGGTTGCCGCGGTCGCCGATGGCGTGCATGGCCACCTGGGCGCCGACGGTCTTGGCCTGCTTCATCAGCGTCAGGCCCTGTTCGCGCTGGGTCAGCTGCAGGCCCAGCCCCTCGGCGTCGCTGTAGGGCTCCAGCAGGGCCGCGCCGCGCGAGCCCAGGGCGCCGTCCATGTAGAGTTTGATCCCGCGCACCCGGATAAGGCCGGTCTTGTCCTCGAAAGGCCCCATCGACAGGATCAGACCGGCGCTGGCCGGGTCCATGTAGTTGTCGACGCGCAGGCGGAACTTGCCCTCGCCCGCCAAGGCGGCCAGCAGGGCGTGGTCCTCGATCTCGACGCTCATATTGTCCAGGCCCGTCCAGCCGCGCGCGGCGTAGAGCTGGCCGGCCGTCTCGAGGGCCTTGCGCTTGAGCGCCCTGTCGGGCGGCGGGATGACGTCCTTCACCAGGGCCTGGGCGTGGTCGATCAGCATGCCGTCGGGCTGGCCGTCGGGACCCTTGAGGATCTGGCCGCCGGCCGGGGTGGCGGTCGCGGCGGTGATCCCGGCCTTGGCCAGGGCGGCGGTCGAGGCGACGCTGGCGTGGCCGTCCGAGCGGCCCAGCACGACGATCCGACCAGGCGCGGCGGCGTCCAGGTCGGCCCGGGTCGGGAAGCGCTTCTCGGGCCAGTGGGTCTCGATCCAGCCCCGGCCGTAGATCGCGCCTTCTGGATGGGCGACGGCGTAGGCCTTCACCGTCGCAACCAGCTCGGCGACGGACTGGACCTTGTCCAGGTTCAGGGTCAGCTCGCGCAGGCCGATGCCGGTCAGGTGGGCGTGGGCGTCGACGAAGCCCGGATAGGCGGCCGCGCCCTTCAGGTCGAGGTCGCGGACGTCCTTGGCGGCCTTGGCGCGGGCGGTCGCCAGCGGCCCGACGAACAGGATCCTGTCGTCGCGGATCAACACCGCCTCGGCGGTCGGGGTGGCGTCGACGCCGGTATGGATCGGGCCGCCGTGGATCAGGATGTCGCCGGCGTGCGCGGCGGCGAAGGGGGCGCCGGCCATAAGGGCGGTCCAGGCGGCGATCGTGGCAAAGCGGCGCAAAGGAGCATCTCCGGAGAGCAAGTTCCGGAAATCGTACGAGGCGTCACTGCCAAGTCGCAACAGGCCTGCTAGGTTTGCCGCATGTCCGCCCAGGGTTTCACCCTTTTCGACACCGTGATCGGGCGCTGCGGCCTCGCGTGGGGCGAGCGCGGCCTGATCGGCGTGCAATTGCCGGAGAGCTCGCCAGGCGCGGCCTGGGCGCGGCTGCGCAAGCGCTTTCCCGACGCGGTCGAGGCCGAGCCGCCGGCCGAGATCGAGGCGATCATGGACCGCATCCGCGACCTGTTGGGCGGCGGGCGCGACGACCTGTCGGACATCCCGTTGGACCTGGGCGGCCAATCCTCCTTCAACCTGCGAGTCTACGAGATCGCCCGGGCGATCACGCCGGGCGACACCTCGACCTATGGCGAGGTGGCCAAGGCCATGGGCGAGCCGGGCGCGGCGCGGGCCGTCGGCAAGGCCCTGGGCGAGAACCCCTGGCCGATCGTGGTGCCCTGTCATCGCGTGCTGGGCTCGGCCGGCAACATGGGCGGCTTCTCGGCCCCCGGCGGCGCCGAGACCAAGGCCCGCCTGCTGACGATCGAGAAAGCCAAGACCAGCGCGGTCCCGACCCTGTTCGATCTGGAGTTCTCGGTCGCGCCGCCGCGCGGGGGATGAAGGCATAAGAAGCCCTCTCTCATGGAGAGAGGGAGGGGCCCATCGCGTAGCGATGGGAGGGTGAGTGGGTACGCCCTCACCGAACAGGGCTCCGACCAGCGCGGCTACGCGCCGTCAGGGGCAATTTCTTTAGCTGCTTTGGGGGATCACCGGCTGACGGTGAAACCACTCACCCTCCCACCGCCTCCGGCGGCGGGCCCCTCCCTCTCTCTCAGAGAGAGGGATATTCCGTTCGTCCGTCCCCGCCTCTTAACGCGCGGTAACGCTTGCTCGAACAGGGGCGAAACGAATCAGGACCGAATCGGCGACGTTCTCCGATTCAGTGTTTGTTCCCTACAAGCTATTGTAGCTTAAGCTGGATTAACCACAAATCGGTTTCGCCGAAGCTCCACGGCGGTCGCCTATTTCGCGGCGGTTTCCGCGGGCGGGCATTCGGCTGAAAGGCGCTTGGCCGTCAGGCTGCCGGCCAGGGGCATGCCGTTGATGGTCTTGATGTGGATGTTCATCTTGAAGGCCTCGGGCGAGTAGACGCCGTCGGCGGTGACCGGCGAGACGCGGTCCTTCTTGTCGGTCCACGTGCCCTTCAGCTGGATCTTGCCGTCGCGGACGACATTGGTCGTGTAGTCGCAGCGGTAGCGCTTGGTGCAGATGCCGCGCGAGAACTGCTCGGCGTCGGCCGGCTTCAGGCACTTGGTCTCGTTGCTGACCGGGATGACGCCGATCTTGTAGTCGTACTCCCACTGGCCGGGCAGAATCGTCGACTTGGCCGTGGCCTGGGTCGCTGCCGCGCGGACCAAGGGCTGAGCCAGGGCCACGCCCCCGATGGCGAGCGCCAGAACAGAAGCGGCGAGAGCGGTGGAACGCATACGACGGGTCTCCTTCATGCGGCCTATATATAGAGCGCCAGATGAACCGTGCTTGAAGGCGGGGGTGAGGCATCGGGTTCCCTCGCGAACGCGAGAGGCCTTTGATGGAACGGGCCAGACCAGCCTTGACTCAAGGGCGGGCCTTCGCCTATATCGCCCGCTCTCGCGCGGTCGGCCTGGTCCAACCGTGTGTCCGAATTCATATCTTAGCGTGGCCCAGGCTCTTCACCGAGCCGAGCGGCTTCGCCCAAGCCAAGGTAACCACCATGTCGCGCCGTTGCGAACTTACCGGTATCGGTCCGATGGTCGGCCACAATGTGAGCCACTCGAACATCAAGACCAAGCGCCGCTTCCTGCCGGCCCTGTCGCCCGCCACGCTCCAGTCGGAGTCGCTGGGCCAGAGCTTCAAGCTGCGCATCAGCAACGCGGCCCTGCGCACGCTGGACTTCAAGGGCGGCCTGGACGTGTTCCTGCTGGGCGCCAAGGACGAGCAGCTGTCGCCGCGCGCCCTGAAGATCAAGTCGCAGGTCAAGGCCAAGGCCAAGGCCGCCGCGCAAGCCGCCTAAGCGGCTTCGGCCTCAAGGCTGATCCAACGAAAGCCCGCCGGGTTCGCCCGGCGGGCTTTTCGTCGTCTTCACTTCACGCTGGGTGTCCCCTTGACACCCCTTATGCTCAAAGTTAGCATAAGTTCGTCGCTGGATAGACCGGCGGCGTCAACCAGCGTGGGGGAGCCTCATGCGCTACGACTATCTCGTCCTGATCGGACGTTTCCAGCCGTTCCATAACGGCCACCTAACGGTGCTGCGGCACGCCCTGCGCCTGGCCGACAAGGTCATCGTCCTGGTCGGCAGCGCCGGCCAGCCGCGCACCACCCGCAATCCCTTCAACGCCGGCGAGCGCGCCGTCATGATCCGCGCCGCCGCGGGCGACGAAGCCGGGCGCCTGATCGTCCAACCGCTGCGCGACCGGCTCTACAACGAGACGGTCTGGGTCGCCGACGTCCAGCGCCTGGTCGCCGAGACGCTCGAGGCCGACGGCGCGGGCCCGGAGACCAAGGTCGGACTGATCGGCCGCGACAAGGACGGGGCCACCGGCGCCTATCTGGCCGCCTTCCCGCAGTGGCCGCTGGTCGACGTACAGCACACCGACGTGCTGTCGGCCACCGAGCTGCGCGCCTGGCTATTCTCCGGCGAGGCCGGGGCCTTGCGTCTGGTCGAGGCCAACACCCCGCCGGCCGTGTTCGAGATGCTGGAGGCCTTCCGCGCCGGCTCGCCCGCCTACGCCCAGCTGGCGCGCGAGGACGCCTTCATGCGCGCCTATCGCCAGAGCTGGGCCGCCGCGCCCTATGCGCCGACCTTCGTCACCGCCGACGCGGTGCTGGTCCACTCCGGCCATGTCCTGCTGGTCCGCCGCCGGGCCGAGCCGGGCAAGGGTCTCTGGGCCCTGCCGGGCGGCTTCGTGAACCAGGACGAGACCGTTCAGGCGGCGGCCATGCGCGAGCTGCAGGAGGAAACCCGGGTGAAGCTCCCGCCGGCCGTGCTGCGCGGCTCGATCAAGGCGCGCCAGGTGTTCGATTATCCCGGCCGCTCGCTGCGGGGCCGCACGATCACCCACGCCTTCCACTTCGACTTCCCGACCGGCGATCTGCCCAAGGTCCGCGCCGCCGATGACGCCGACCGGGTCCGCTGGGTCCCGCTCAGCGAGGCGATGCTGATGGAGGAGCAGTTCTTCGAGGATCACTTCCATATCCTCGAGCACTTCGTCGGCGGCGCCTGACGTCCAAACCCCTTGTCATGCCGCCCCGATAGACGGGTCGGCCCGTTCCCGCGCGAAGGAGCTTCCGCGATGTTCGACAACCTGGTCCTCAACACCGACAGCTACAAGGCCAGCCACTGGCTGCAGTATCCGCCCGGCACGACCGGCGCCTTCTCGTACGTCGAGAGCCGGGGCGGGCGCTATGACCGCACCGTCTTCTTCGGCCTGCAGGCGATCCTGAAGAGCCAGCTGGGCAAGCCCGTCACCCACGCCATGATCGACGAGGCCGCCGCGCTGCTGGCCGCCCACGGCGAGCCCTTCAACGAGGCCGGCTGGCGGCGGATCGTCGACGTCCATGGCGGCCGCCTGCCGGTGCGGATCCGCGCCGTACCCGAAGGGAGTGTCGTGCCGACCCACCAGGCGCTGATGACGATCGAGAACACCGATCCGGAGTGCTTCTGGCTGCCGTCCTATCTGGAGACCCTGCTGCTGCGGGTCTGGTATCCGGTGACGGTCGCCACGATCAGCTGGCAGGTGAAGCAGACGATCCGCGCGGCCTTGGAGAAGACCAGCGACAACGCCGCCGCCGAACTGCCGTTCAAGCTGCACGACTTCGGCGCGCGGGGCGTCTCCAGCCAGGAATCGGCGGCCCTGGGCGGGCTGGCGCACCTGGTGAACTTCCAGGGCAGCGACACCCTGAGCGCCGTCCTGGCCGGTCGCGCCTGGTACCACGAGCCGATGGCCGCCTTCTCCATCCCCGCCGCCGAGCACAGCACGGTGACCAGCTGGGGGCGCGAGAACGAGGTCGAGGCCTATCGCAACATGCTGGCCCGCTTCGGCAAGCCGGGGGCGCTGTTCTCGGTGGTGTCCGACAGCTACGACCTGTTCCACGCGGTCCGTGACCTGTGGGGCGGGGAACTGCGCCAGGCGGTGATCGACAGCGGCGCGACCCTGGTGGTGCGGCCCGACTCGGGCGACCCGGTAACCATCGTCGCCGAGACCCTGCGCCTGCTGGACCAGACCTTCGGTTCGACGACGAACGGCAGGGGCTACAAGGTGCTGAACCATGTCCGCGTCATCCAGGGCGACGGCGTCAATCCGGTCAGCATCGCCGCCATCCTGGAGCGCATCGTCGCCGAGGGTTTCAGCGCCGAGAACCTGGCCTTCGGCATGGGCGGCGGCCTGCTGCAGCAGCTGGATCGCGACACTCAGAAGTTCGCGCTGAAATGCTCGGCGGCCAAGGTCGACGGGCGCTGGATCGACGTCAGCAAGGATCCGGTGACCGACCCGGGCAAGCGCAGCAAGGCGGGGCGGCTGATGCTGCTGACCGACGGAGCGGGCGGCTATCGCACCGTGGCGGCCCCCGAGGGCTTCACCCCCGAGCCTGGCTGGCGCGACGCCATGGTCACGGTCTGGGAGGACGGTGTCCTGCGGGTCGACCAGACCCTGGCCGAAGTGCGCGCCAGAAGCGTGGCCTAGCTAAAAGCAAAACCCGCCGCGGCTTGAGCCGCGGCGGGTTTGAACGCTCGATACTGATACGCTTACTGGTACGCGGTACTGAACTTGGGCCGCTTAGCGCGCGACGACGGCGCCCGACGACGGGTTGGCCGTGTTGTAGGCGCTCAGGGCCGGGTTGTTGATCTTGGCCACGGCGTCGTTGACCGAGGCGCGGATGCAGGCCGGGTACAGGTAGCCAGCGAGGGCTTCGCCACGGACGTCCTGCCAGCACACGGTCGAGGCGGCCTTGACGATTTCGGCGCGGACTTCGGCGGCCGACTTGCCGGCCAGCTTCACGCGCATTTCGGCGGCCGAGGCGGGAGCGGCGGCGGCGAGGACGATGGCCGAAGCGGCCAGAACGATGGAGCGGATCATCTCGAAAGTTCCGAAAGGGGGTTGTGATCAACCACCTCCAGACGCGTTCCCCTGACGGTCCTGCTCGGTCTTTTGCCTGTCGCGCCGTCGGATGTCGATATAGCGACGTTCGTCTGAGTTATCAACGATTATGTTGCGATGCACCCTGAGCTTGAGCGTTGTGGTGTTTCGCGTGCGTACAATCGTTTGCGGTCTTGAAACAGAATACGAAAAACCCGCGAAACCGAGGTCTCGCGGGCTCTTTTCAAGTCATGACGCCGCGGTTTAGCGGATGGCGACGCGCATGAAATAGGTGCTGCGGCTCTGGGCCTTGTTGAAGGCGACCAGTTCGGGGCTCTTGGTGCGCAGCACGGCGTCGCGGGTCACTTCGCGCACGCAGTACGGCGCCAGGTCCGAGGCGTTCGGGTTGCCGGCCAGGTCGTCCTGGCACAGTTGCTTGGCCGCCGAGACGATTTCGGCGTGGACTTCGGGCGTGGCGCGGCCACGGACCTTGACGGTGTATTCAGCGGCGCTGGCCGAGGTGGCGGCGGTGGTGGCCATCAGAGCGGCGATGGCGACAACGAGCAGACGGATCATGTTGGTAGTCCCGGAAAGGAGGTTGGGTTCAACCGCCTCCCGGCGCGTTCCTCTGACGGCCCCCAGGATCTCGCCTCGTCGTCCGTCGCTGACACCGGTATCTGGTACCGGTACCTATTGCAAGCGCGAAGTAAGATTTTTCCGAAAAAAGATCAATACAATCATATAGTTGGCAATGAAACCGTCTCGTTCGAAACGAAACGGCTTAGCGCTTGCGAACGTGCTTCTTGGCCGGCTTGGGCGGAAGCGGCGGCGGCGCGGGGGGGCGCGACCCAGTCGAAGGCCAGCAGCAAGGTGCGCTGGTTCTTGCTGACCGCGCCGTCGTCCGAGATCAGGTAGAGACGCGTGGCGCCGGCTGGCGCGCCGGGCGGTGGGCCCGTCAGGGCCAGGCCCTCGAAATTGTCGCGCGGCATGGCGCCGTCGATATGCAGGGCCGCTGTAGTGCGCTGGCGAGCCGCCGGCAGGGTCGGGTCCGAGATGAAGCGCACCGTGGCCCGCCAGCCGCGGATGGGGTCGTAACCGCGATGCAGGGTGGCGATGGCGGTCCCGGCGAACGGCGCGAAGGCGGTCAGGCCCCAGGTGAAGTCCGGACCCGACTGTGGGGGCAGCGACCGGCACTCGGACGACAGGCGGCACAGCCACACCTCGCCCTCCTCGCCGCCGACGATGTAGGCGTCGGGGCCGGCGGCCGGATAGGCCGTGATCGCTTCCATGCCCTCGTTGTCGGGGAAGATGGTGGCGGGCTTGGGCGCGACGGCGGGCCGGCTCCAGGTTCCGTCGGGCTGGACCGCGTAGCGCCAGATGCGGTGATCGCCTTCGAAGCTGACCAGGCGCTCGCCGTTCGGCAGCACGGCCAGCCCTTCGGCGTCGGCGTGCGACTTGCCCTGCAGCGGCTGGCCGTCCAGGCCCGGCAGCGGACGCAGCTTGGTCTCGGTCAGGCCGATCAGCTTGCCGCCGGCGTCCAGCTGCAGCCGGGCCTCGAAGATGTCGCCCTCGTCGCTGATCGCCGTCAGCCGGCCGTCGGCGTTCACCGAAAGGTCCGACAGGCCATGCAGGCGCGAGGTGTTCGTGCTGGTCAGCACCAGGCCGCCGGCATAGGTGAAGCCGCCGCCAGCGTCGATCTTGGCCGGGTTGGCGGCGTCCAGCGGCACGGGCGTGGTGATGACGGTGATCTCGGGCCCGGCCTTGACCGGCGCGGGCGGGGCGGCGACCACGGGCGGCGGCCGGCGCGGCGTGCACTGGGTGGCGAAGCCTCCGGCGCCGCCGACCAGGCCCAGGACGAGCGCCGTGCGAAGACCGATCACGCCGGGACCTTGCCGGCTTTCGCGACCTGCGGCGTGACCACCGGCAGCGGGGCCAGCAGGCCGCGCGTGCGGGCGATCTGGCGCGGCTCTTCTTCGAACAGAGCCGCCAGCTGTTCGACCAGCACCCCGCCCAATTGCTCGACGTCGACGATGGTGACGGCGCGGCGGTAGTAGCGGGTGACGTCGTGGCCGATGCCGATGGCGATCAGCTCGACGGGGCTCTTGCCCTCGATCTCGGCGATGACCTGGCGCAAGTGGCGCTCCAGATAGTGACCCGAATTGACGCTCAGGGTGCTGTCGTCCACCGGCGCGCCGTCCGAGATCACCATCAGAATACGGCGGGCTTCGGGCCGGCCGATCAGGCGCTGGTGCGCCCACATCAGGGCTTCGCCGTCGATGTTCTCTTTCAAGAGGCCCTCGCGCATCATCAGGCCCAGGTTCTTGCGAGCCCGGCGCCAGGGACTGTCGGCGGCCTTGTAGATGATGTGGCGCAGGTCGTTCAGGCGGCCCGGCGCGGCGGGCTTGCCCTGCTTGATCCACTCGTCGCGGCTGGTCCCGCCCTTCCAGGCGCGGGTGGTGAAGCCCAGGACCTCGGTCTTGACGCCGCAGCGCTCCAGGGTGCGGGCCAGGATGTCGGCGCAGATCGCCGCCACCATGATCGGCCGCCCGCGCATCGAGCCGGAGTTGTCGATCAAGAGAGTCACGACCGTGTCGCGGAACTCCTGGTCTTCTTCCTGCTTGAACGACAGCGGCGCGGTCGGGTCGATGATCACCCGCGTCAGGCGGGCGACGTCCAGCATCCCCTCCTCGAGATCGAAGGTCCAGGCGCGGTTCTGCTGGGCCAGCAGGCGGCGCTGCAGCTTGTTGGCCAGGCGCGAGACGACGCTGGAAAGCGCGCTCAGCTGCTGATCCAGATAGGCGCGCAGGCGCGTCAGTTCCTCGGCGTCGCACAGGTCCTCGGCCGGGACGATCTCGTCGTGGGCGGTGGTGAAGATCTTGTACAGCGGCTCGGCGCCGGCCGAGGGGCCGGTGTCGGGACGGGCAGGCTTGGCGCCGTCGCCCATTTCGGGCTGTTCGTCGCTCTCCTCGGGCTCGCCCTCCTGGTCCGACTGGACCATCTCCTCGTCGCCGGCTTCGGTCTCGCGGTCCGAGGCTTCGCTTTCCTGCGGCGAGGAACCCTCGGGCTGCTCGCCTTCGCCCTCGCCCTGATCCTCGTCTGAGTTTTCGGTGGGGGCGTCGTCCTCGCCGTCATCCTCGTCGGCGCTTTCGGTCGCCTCGGACATCTCCTCGCCCAGGTCCAGGTCGCGGAGAATCTCGCGGGTCACGCGGGCGAAGGCGGCCTGGTCGTCGATGGCGGCGGCCAGGCGGTCCAGGTCCTTGCCGGCCCGGGCCTCGATGTCGTTGCGCAGGATGTCGACCAGGGCCTTGGCCCCGTCCGGCGGCGGATCGCCGGTCAGGCGCTCCCGGACCATCAGGCCCAGGATCTCGGCCATCGGCGCCGACTGGCGGTCGGTGGCGACCGCGCGGGTCAGGCCCTGCTTCTCCAGCCGGGCCTCGAGGGCGGCGGTCAGGTTGGCGCGAACACCGCCCAAGGCGTTGGACCCGATGGCTTCCAGCCGCGCCTGCTCGATCGACTCGAACGCCGCCTGGCCGTCGGGCGAGGCCGGGCGGGCGCGCGCGTGAGCCATCGGATCGTGGTGAGCCAGGCGCAAGGCCATCTGGTCGGCCAGGCCGCGGATGCGGGCGGCCTCCTTGCCGGACAGGTCGCGCGGCGGATGCGGCAGCACCGCCCGCTTACCCAGCAGCTGCGGACCATCGCCCGAGAACACGACCTCCAGGTCCGGTGTCTCGGCGAGCGAGCGCGCAGCGTGCGCCAGGGCGCGCTTGAAGGGTTCGGTGGGGCTTTCGGGCTTGGAGGCCATGGTCTTCGAGTTAACGGCCTCAGGCGGTGAAAACAAGGAACGGCGTGCGCGGACGAGGCGTTGATTTTCCGAATAGCGCCGCTCCCGCGCGCCCTCCGAAGGAAACGTCAATGCTCAAGTGGGCCATCATCCTCGCCATCGTCGCCCTGATCGCCGGGGCGCTGGGCTTCACCGGCGTCGCCGGCGCGGCGGCCGGCATCGCCAAGATCCTGTTCTTCCTGTTCCTGGTCGGCTTCGTCATCGTGATGCTGCTGGGGGCGACCGTGTTCAAGGCGGCGGCCGGCCCGAAATAGGCCGCCGCGCGCCTTGCGCGGGCCGGAGCGGACGTCGACCCCGCCGCCGGCATTCGATGACGCTAGGACTCGTGGGTGAGTCCTAGCGTCCCGCGTAGGCCTTGGCCTGCCGGTCGACCAGGGCGACCAGGTCGCCCATCTCCAGGTTCACGTCGATCAGGTGCAGGCCCCAGTCCTTCAGGACGTTGCCGGCCACCACGATGTCGCCTGAGATCTCGTCGGTCCGCGGATCGGCTGGATCGGCGTTCACCTTGACCGACAGATAGGTGAAGTCCCCGTCGGCGACACAGCGCGCCGAGACCAGGCCCGGCAGGCTCACGAACGGCGTCGACACGGTCAGGCCCTTGGCGAACGGTTTGGGCTCGCCGCTGGACAGAAAGGCCTTGCTGCTCAGATAGGCGTGGACCGGCGCGTCCTCGGTCGAGGCCTTGCCGGCCAGCAGGGCCGCCGGATTGACGCAGCCGGCGCGGCGACCTTCGGCGTCGGTCTTGCCAAAGCGGCTGTTGGCCGGCGGCGGCGAGGTTTCGCGGAACGAGACATAGGTGACCAGGCAACCGGCCTGGTCGGCCTTCACGCACAGGGGGATCGAGCCGAACTTGCCGGCCGCGTCGACCGGCGTGGTCATGCCCAGGATGTAGGCCGAGATCAGATTGGCCTGGGCCAGCTTGCCGTCGACCTCGTTCTTCAGGAGGTCGAGCAGCATGCGCGAGCCCTGGCTGTGGCCGATCAGAACCACGCCCCGGCCCTTGTTCTCGTTGGCCAGGTACCAGCGCCAGGCGTCGCGCACGTCGCCATAGGCCAGGACGCCGTTGCCCGGCGAAGGCTGGCCCATCATCACCGCGCGCAGGGCCGCCAGGGTCACCTGGCGGTACATCGGGGCGAACACCCGGCACTGGGACGCGAAACGGGCCAGCTGCTGCTCGACCACCCGCCGCTCGGCTTCGTCGATGACCATGTCGCTGTTGCCGCCCGGATCTGTCGAGACGGTCGGATAGACATAGAAGCAGTCGTAGTTGGGCGCGGCGGCGGCCTTGAACGTCTCGACCGAGGTCTTGCCGTCGGCCTGGACGATGGTGGTGGTCTGGTCGACCACGCAGGCGTCCTTGCGACCCGGCAGGCACAGCCAGGTCTCGGTCTTGCCGTAGTCGTTGGGCTCGACCGAGGCGGCGGGCGCTTGGGCGCAGGCCGCGTTCGCCAGGGCCAGGCCGATCGTCAGCCCCAGGGTCGCCAGAAGTTGCGCCATCACGTGATCTCCCCACCGATCTCAAACGACCGTTTTGCCGGGAGCATGGCCACAAAGACCGCCGGTCGCCAAGGGCCTATAGCGACAGCCAGCGACGCGGGTTCTTGTCGCCCAGGGCCCGGGCCTCGCCGGGCTTGAGGCCCAGCTCGCGCATGCGATAGGCGACGATCTCGCGCAGCGCCTCGACGGGCTCCTTGCCGGCCACGGGGCTGGAGGCGACGGCGCCGGCGTTCATCGCCAGGTCGACGGCCGCCCATTCGGCCTGGGCCCGGTCGGCCTTGCCGACGGCGAAGTAGTGGCGGACGGGCGCGCGCTCGCCTGGGACCTCGACCATGACGCCGATGACCCAGCCTTGAACGATCAGATCGGCGTCGGGACGCTGGCGGAACATGGGCCGCATGTAGCCGTCCGCGCCGTCCCGCGAAAGGGTCAGCCGATCAGCTGGAAGCCGACCTGGCTGAGCAGGCCCAGCACCAGCCAGACCGACAGACCCAGGACGACGAGACTCAGGGATGTCCGCGGGGCGCGTTTACGACGCGGGGCGGGGTACTCACGCACGAACGACATAACAGCCTCCATGCCTGCAAGGCTGCATCCTAACGCCCATGGTCCCGCTTGGATGCTTGGGTCGGTTCACTTTGGCGCGATTTCGCTGAAATGGCGGTGGATGGACGGTGGACAGAAAAAGGGCGGAGCCTCGCGGCCCCGCCCTCGTTCGTTTCAGCGACTTTATGGATTTCCTAGAAATCCATGTCGCCCATGCCGCCGGGCATGCCGCCCGGAGGGCCGCCGGCCGAGGCCTTCTTCGGGGCTTCGACGATCGCGGCTTCCGTGGTGATCAGCAGACCGGCCACCGAGGCGGCGTTCTGCAGAGCGGTGCGGACAACCTTGGCCGGGTCGATGACGCCGTCGGTGACCAGGTCAACGTACTGCTCGGTCTGGGCGTTGAAGCCGAACGAGCTGCTGGCGTTTTCCAGGATCTTGCCAACCACGATCGAGCCTTCGACGCCGGCGTTCTCGGCGATCTGGCGGATCGGCGACTGCAGGGCGCGACGCACGATGGCGATGCCGGCGGTCTGGTCGTCGTTGTCGCCGGTCACGCCAGCCAGGGCCTTGGAAGCCCAGAGCAGAGCCGTGCCGCCACCCGGGACGATGCCTTCATCGGCGGCCGCGCGGGTCGCGTTCAGGGCGTCGTCAACGCGGTCCTTCTTTTCCTTCACTTCGACTTCGGTCGAGCCGCCGACGCGGATGACCGCGACGCCGCCGGCCAGCTTGGCCAGACGCTCTTGCAGCTTTTCCTTGTCGTAGTCCGAGGTGGTGTCCTCGATCTGGCGCTTGATCTGGGCGATGCGGGCTTCGATGTCGGCCTTTTCACCAATGCCGTCCACGATCGTGGTGTCGTCCTTGGTGATCGAGACCTTCTTGGCGCGACCCAGCATGTCCAGCGAGACGTTCTCGAGCTTGATGCCGAGGTCTTCGCTGACGACTTGGGCGCCGGTCAGGATGGCGAGGTCTTCCAGCATGGCCTTGCGGCGGTCGCCGAAGCCCGGAGCCTTGACGGCGGCGACGCGCAGGCCGCCACGCAGCTTGTTGACGACCAGCGTGGCCAGGGCCTCGCCTTCGACGTCCTCGGCGATGATCAGCAGCGGACGGCCCGACTGGACGACGGCTTCCAGCACCGGCAGCAGCGGCTGCAGCGACGACAGCTTCTTTTCGAACAGGAGGATCAGCGGCTCTTCCAGCTGAACTTCCATCTTGTCGGCGTTGGTGATGAAGTACGGCGACAGGTAGCCGCGGTCGAACTGCATGCCTTCGACGACGTCGAGTTCGGTCTCGGCGGTCTTGGCTTCCTCGACGGTGATGACGCCTTCGTTGCCGACCTTGTCCATCGCCTTGGCGATCATCTCGCCGACTTCCTTGTCGCCGTTGGCCGAGATGGTGCCGACCTGAGCGATTTCAGCGTTGGTGGTGACCTTCTTCGAGGACTTCTTGATTTCCTCGATGGCGACCAGAACGGCCTTGTCGATGCCGCGCTTCAGGTCCATCGGGTTCATGCCGGCGGCGACCGACTTGAGGCCTTCTTGCACGATGGCTTGGGCCAGGACCGTGGCGGTCGTGGTGCCGTCGCCGGCCTTGTCGTTGGTCTTCGACGCGACTTCGCGGATCATCTGCGCGCCGAGGTTCTCGAACTTGTCAGCCAGTTCGATTTCCTTGGCGACCGAGACGCCGTCCTTGGTGGTGCGCGGGGCGCCGAACGACTTTTCGATGACGACGTTGCGGCCCTTGGGGCCCAGGGTCACCTTCACCGCGTTGGCGAGGATGTTGACGCCGCGCAGCATCTTGTCGCGCGCGTCCGAAGAGAAATAAACGTCTTTAGCGGCCATGTGTATGAGCCCTTCTAAAAGAGAATTACGGGTAGAAAACGGTCGGAACGGTGGGAGGGATTAGCCCTCGACCACGCCCAGGACGTCGCTTTCCTTCATGATCAGCAGGTCTTGACCGTCGACCTTCACTTCCGTGCCCGACCACTTGCCGAACAGGATGCGGTCGCCAGCCTTGACGTCCAGGGCGACGACGTCGCCCTTGTCGTTACGCGCGCCGGGGCCGACGGCGACGACTTCGCCTTCCTGCGGCTTTTCCTTGGCGGTGTCGGGGATGATGATCCCGCCCTTGGTCTTGGTTTCTTCTTCGACGCGCTTCACGAGGACGCGGTCGCCCAGGGGACGAAACTTCATTGTGGTTCTCCGTCGGAACGGTTTGTGTAAAGGCTTCGCTGGTCCGGGGGAGCGGTGCTGTTAGCAGTCGCTCCCATCGAGTGCCAACGTCGGTGGGTGAGTTAGGCAGCCCCCTTCGAGGAGTCAAGGACGCCAAAGGCGAACTTTTTTTGGCGCGTGAGCGCGGGAGGCTTTCGATGATCGACCATATGGGCGTGACGGTGCGTGATCTCCAGGCGGCCAAGGCGTTTTATGACGCCGCGTTCGCGCCGCTGGGGATCTGCGTGGTGATGAGCGTCACCGCCGAGGAGACCGGCGGCTCGGCCCACTATGGCTACGGCGCCACCGCGGATCGGCGCGACATCCAGGCCGGCAAGCCCAGCCTGTGGATCACCGAAGGCGGGACCGCGACGGGTCCGATGCACCTGGCGCTGGTCGCCGCCGACCGCGCCCAGGTGGACGGCTTCCACGCCGCGGCCCTGGCGGCGGGCGGGACCGACAACGGCGCGCCCGGCGTGCGGCCTCATTATCATCCCAATTACTATGCCGCCTTCGTGCTTGACCCGGACGGACGAAACGTCGAGGCCGTCTGTCACAAGCCCGCCTGAGGCCATCCCCCACGCGCCCCGAGGAGACCCGATGTCCAGCTATGTCCTGTCGCTGCTCCTGGCGGTCCTGGCCTGCATCATCGGCGGCACGCTGGGCGGCATGATCCTGGCGCGGCCGCAGGTGATGCTGGAGCTGGCGGGCCTGGCCGACGAGGCCAATTCCAAGCCGAAGCTGTTCGCCGAGGGCCGCGCGATGGGCGGGGTGCTGATCGCCTCGCACGGGATCGCGGCGCTGTATCTCGGCTATCAGCCCCGCATCGGGGCGGCCATGGCTCTGGTCCTGGCCGTCGCCTGGCTGGGCGCGGCGGCGGGGCGGGCGCTGTCGGCGGCGCTGGACAAGGACGCGGGACGCTTCAACGCCGGCTCGATGGTGTTCAACGCCCTGATCGGCGTCACGCTCAGCCTGCCGTTCTTCAACATCGGCCGCGTCGTGCTGCGGGGCGTCAGCGGCCTGGCCTGACCCCTTCGTGGGCCAACAGCCAGCGCTTGCGCTCGATTCCGCCGCCATAGCCGGTCAGCGACCCGTCCATGCCGATCACCCGGTGGCAGGGCGCGACGAGGCTCAAGGGGTTCGAGCCATTGGCGTGGCCGGCGGCGCGGATGGCGGCCGGACGGCCGGCGCGACGGGCCAGTTCCGAATAGGTGATGGTCTGGCCTGCGGGGATCTGGGTCAGCGCCGTCCACACCGCGTTCTGGAAGGTCGTGCCGTTGGTCGCCCAGGCCAGGGACGACAGGGCCTCGAACCGGCCCTCGAAATAGGCGGCCAAGGCGGCGCGCGTCACGGCGGGGGCCGGACCCGTATCGGGGCGTAGCGGGCCGTAGTGGGTCTTCAGCAGCCGATCCAGGCGGTGCTCGTGATCATGGAAGTCGACGGCCCGTAGCAGGCCGGCCTCGTCGGTGACGATCAGCAACTCGCCGATCGGCGAGGGCTGGCGATCCAGGAACAGGCGGGCGGGACGACTCATCGGGCGATTGTCGCCGGGACGGGCGAGAGTGTCCGCCCGGAAGTTGCTCTCGCGCCAATAGCCTCGCTTCCCCGGCGAAAGCCGGGGCCCAGATCGAACCCATGGGATTTGCGGGTCAGACCTGGGCGGACACTCGGATCATCTCCAGTCGCTCAGGCGGAACCTGGGCCCCGGCTTTCGCCGGGGAGACGTAGTTTCGAGGCGTTACGTGGAAGCCTACCGAATCCCCGGCACCTGCCGCGCGGCTTCCCGCTCGACCTTCTGCTTGTAGGCCAGGTCGCCGTATTTCGACATTTCCATGCGGGCGATGGTGCGGCAGTGGACCTCGTCCGGGCCGTCGGCCAGGCGCAGGGTGCGGATGCCGGCATAGGCCTTGGCCAGGCCGAAGTCGGTGGTCACGCCGCCGCCGCCGTGGGCCTGGATGGCGTCGTCGATGATCTTCAGGGCCAAGCGCGGCGCGGCGACCTTGATCATCGCGATCTCCAGACGCGCCGACTTGTTGCCGGCCTTGTCCATCATGTCGGCGGCCTTCAGGCACAAGAGGCGGCACATCTCGATGTCGATGCGGGCCTCGGCGATGCGCTGCTCCCACACCGAGTGGTCCGAGATGTACTTGCCGAACGCCTTGCGGCTCATCAGGCGCTGGACCATCTTCTCCAGCGCCACCTCGGCCGTGCCGATGGTGCGCATGCAGTGGTGGATGCGGCCCGGGCCCAGGCGGCCCTGGGCGATCTCGAAGCCGCGGCCCTCGCCCAGCAGCAGGGCGTCCTCGATCGGCACGCGCACGTCCTTCAGGATCACCTCGGCGTGGCCGTGCGGGGCGTCGTCATAGCCGAACACCGGCAGCATGCGGACGATCTCGATGCCCGGCGCGTCCAGCGGCACCAGCACCTGGCTCTGCTGGCTGTGGGGGGCGGCGGTCGGATCGGTCTTGCCCATCACGATGGCGACCTTGCAGCGCGGATCGCCCACGCCCGAGCTCCACCACTTGCGGCCGTTGATCACGTAGTGGTCGCCGTCGCGCTCGATGCGGGTCTCGATGTTGGTGGCGTCCGAGCTGGCCACGGCCGGCTCGGTCATCAGGAAGGCCGAGCGGATCTCGCCGTTCATCAGCGGGCGCAGCCACTTTTCCTTCTGCGCCAGCGTGCCGTAGCGCATCAGCACTTCCATGTTGCCGGTGTCGGGCGCGGAGCAGTTGAACACTTCCGAGCCGAAGCCGACCTTGCCCATCTGTTCGGCGATCAGGCTGTATTCCAGGTTGGTCAGTTGCTCGCCTTCGAACTCGAAGGTGTCGTCGACGTGGGTCTGGCCGCTGTGCGGCGGCATGAAGAAGTTCCACAGGCCGGCGGCCTTGGCCTTCTTCTTCAGCTCCTCGACCACCTGGACGACTTTCCAGCGTTCGGCGCCCAGCACGTTCATCTCGGCCTCGTAGGTCGGGATGGCCGGATAGACGTGCTCGTCCATGAACGCGGTGACGCGGTCCATGAAGGCGCGTTGCTTGGGGGAGATGTCGAAGTCCATGGCCGTTCCCTCTACCCGCTCTCTTTGAGTCAAACAGTTGTTTGAAGTGGTTGTAGCACCGCCTTGACGCGAGGGGCAAGCGGGCAGACGCGCTTAAGGAGCCTCAATCGCGGCCCGGCGGGTTGTCACGGCGCCCGTCCTGGTCGAAAACAGCGTCATGCTGACCTTGACCGCCGATACCCTGCAGGGCCGCTACGTCCGGCTCGAACCGATCACCATCGATCACCGCGACGAGCTGAAGGCCGCCGTCGACTGCGATCCCGAGAGCTGGGAGATCATGTCGGTCAACGGCTGCGGCGAGGGCTTCGACGACTTCTGGGGCGCGCTGCAGGGCGAGACCGACCGAGGCGAGCGCATCGGCTTCGCCATCCGCCGCCTGTCGGATGGCAAGGTGATCGGCACCTCCAGCTATCTGAACATCCGCCGGCTGCACGGCGGGCTGGAGATCGGCTCGACCTTCCTGAACCCCGAGGCGCGTTCGGGTCCGGTCAATCCGGAAAGCAAGCGCCTGATGCTGGCCCACGCCTTCGAAAAGGCCAACGCCATCCGCGTCGAGTTCAATATCGACGTCCGCAACGCCCGCAGCCAGGCCGCGGTGCAGAAGCTGGGCGCCAGCAAGGAAGGCGTGCTGCGCAACCACAAGGTCACCTGGACCGGCCACATCCGCGACACGGCCGTGTTCTCGATCACCGACTACGACTGGCCGGCGATCCGCGAGCGGCTGGAATTCCGTCTCAGCGAAACCTTCGTCTAGGGCGGCCGAATAGGACGGTTTGTCGCGGGAAATAAACCGCGGTTTTCCTGTCGGTTGTAAGGATTCACAAATATTGCGCCGATACCGTCGGATGTCATGACGGCCATCGCCTGCCTGCGAATCCTGTTCACCGCCGATGGCGAAAGCCAGCCGGGCGATATCCCCAAGCACAAGGCGCAGGGGGTGGCGGACGCGTTTCTGAAGGCCCGCTGGCGCGCGCCGCGCAAATGCGGGGCCGTGGCGCCGCTGGCCTTCGTGGTGGCCGACCATCACGTCGAGCATCTGGATCCGACCGAGGTTCAGGGCCTGGCCGCCGAGCTTGAAAAAGTTCTGTTCCCCGGTCGCCCGATCGGCCAGATCGCGCTGATGACCTTCGAGGGCGACGAGCAGGCGGTGCTGAAGTTCGCCAGCCTGTCGCAGAAGGCGCTGAAGGGTCTGCTGAACGGCGAAGGCTACGGCGGCGAGCCGGGCCGCGTCCACGTCATCACCGCCGACTCCATCGAGCCGCTGCCCGCCACCCGCGCGGAAGCCAAGGTCCATGCCGAGGAGAAGGCCGCCGAGAAGAAATCCGGCCTGGCGGCCGCCACCACGATCGAGCGCGAGCCCGCGTCGGCCAAGGCCGCCGCCGCGCCCGCCCCGGTCGTCCCCGTGGTCGAGCCGGCCAAGGCCGAGGCCCCGCCGGCGAAGGACGGTCCGCCCATCGTTAAGCCCGAACCCGGCAAGGCCAAGCCGCAGCCGAGCCTGGCCACCAAGCTCGCCGCCAAGGTCGAGCCGCCGCCGCCGCCGCCCGCCGAGACCGGCTGGTGGGGGATCTATGACCTCGCCGAGGGCGTCTTCGTCGGCTCGGCCATCGGCATGCGCGCGGACCTGATCGGCCCGCCGCCGGAAGACGATTCCAAGCTGCTCAAGCGCGACCTGATCGCCCTGACCGACGCGCAAGGCCAGCTCAAGACCGCCAAGTTCGGCGAGATCCATGTGCCGTTCGGGTTCTGGAACCTGACCACGCCGGCCTCGCAGGACGCCTACAAGACCCGCCTGTCGCGCTATCCGCTGGACCAGCAGCCGCGCCTGGTCGCCACGGTCTACGGCACGCCGCGCGAGGCCTCGATCGGCATGCTGCAGCAGGCCCGGGCGTTCCTGCAGGGCAGCTTCGCCCAGATGGACGTGCGGATCACCGATCCGACCTTCCCGCTCTCGGGCCTGCCGCCCGAGCTGGTCGACACCATCACCCTGGTGCTGGACGGCGAGACCGACCACGACCGCCTGAAGCAGATCCTGAAGTTCGTCGAGCGCAAGTCGCAGTACGTGGCCAAGGGCGTGCGCCAGGTCGTGGCCAATGTGACCTCCGACGTCGAGCTGGAAGCCTGCAAGGCCGGCGGCATCACCCGCGTCCAGGGCCCCGCCGTGACCGACCTGCTGGACAAGCCCGTCGCCAGCGCCGAGGGCGCGCCGGTCGCCCTGGCCCGGAACGCGGCCTGAGGCGACTCAGCCCTTTGGCGTCTCGAACGTGAACACCACGCTGTCGGCCGACCGCTCGGCCGGACCGTGGTAGACGGCCTCGATATTGTTGCCGTCGGGATCCCACAGGAACGCGGCGTAGTAGCCCGGATGATACGGCCGCTCGCCCGGCCCGCCGTTGTCCCGGCCGCCGGCGGCCAGCCCCGCGCGGTGGAAACGCTCCACCGTCTCCCGGTCCTTGGCCAGGAAGGCCAGGTGGATGTGCGTCGCCGGCTCGCCCGCGTCGATCCACAACTCGTCGGCGTCCAGGTGGGCGTCGTCCTCGTTGAACGGCGCGCCCAGAGCCTCCAGCACCGCCCGGTAGAAGCGCTTGGTCGCCTCCAGATTCCTGGCGCGCAGGTGGATGTGGTCGATCAGCCGGCCGCGATGGACTTGCATGCAATGCCCTCCAGGGTTCGCCAGCGAACGCCTTGCGCAGGACATCAGTTGCAGGCCGCTTGACCCTAACGCCGCGTCAGACCCCAGTGATAGCGCCATCGAGAAGGAAGGTCATTTTGAGCGTCTACACGGTCAAACAGATGGCGAGTTTGTCTGGCGTCTCGGTGCGCGCGCTGCATCACTACGACGCCATCGGCCTGCTGAAGCCCCGCGCCGTCGGGATCAACGGCTATCGCTATTACGACCGCGCGGACCTGTTGCGTCTGCAGCAGATCCTGTTCCACCGCGCCCTGGAGACTCCGCTCAAGGAGATCCAGGCCGCGCTGGATGATCCGGGCTTCGACCTCGCCGCCGCTCTTCGCGCCCATCGGGAGCGCCTGGCGGCCGAGGCTGAGCGCTACGCCCGGCTGGTGGACGTCGTCGACCGCACCCTCGCCGACCTCGAAGGAGACGAGACGATGGACGACAACCAATTGTTTGACGGGTTCACGCCGGAGAAGCAGGCCGAGCACGAGGCGTGGCTGATTGATCGATATGGGGAGGACAGAGCTGGACGGGCGATCGCTGGAGCCAAGGCCCGGATGGGAAGCCTGACCAAGGTCGAGGTCGCCGCCTTTCAGGCTGAGCGCGCGGCGATCGAGGCGGAGATGGCGACCGCTCTGGAGCAGGGATTGCCGGCCGACAGCGCGGTGGTGGACACGATCATGCGCCGCCATTGGAATTGGGTGGGCCGGGCCTGGAATCGCGAACCGACATCGGAGGCCTTCGTGGGTCTGGGGCGACTCTATCTGGAGCATCCCGAGTTCACGGCGCGATACGAAGCGCTGGCGTCGGGGCTGACGGAGTACCTGGCTGAGGCGATGCGCGCGTACGCGGAGAAAATGCTCCCCCGTGATACGGGGGAGCTCGCTCGCAGCGACTGAAGGGGCCTGGCCGGAGGTCGGCCGCGCTGGCCCCTCTCCGGGCCGCCTCCCCCGTGACGCGGGGGGATCTACCGCCGCCCGAACAGCTTCTCGATATCGGCCAGCTTCAGCTCCACATAGGTCGGGCGGCCGTGGTTGCACTGGCCCGAGTGGGGGGTGGCTTCCATCTCCCGGAGCAGGGCGTTCATCTCGGCGCCGTTGAGGCGGCGGCCGGCGCGGACGCTGCCGTGGCAGGCCATGGTCGAGCAGACCTCCTCCAGCCGCTCCTTCAGCGCCAGGGCCTGGCCGTTCTCGGCCAGGTCGTCGGCGATGTCGCGGACCAGGGCGGCGGCGTCGGTCTTGCCCAACAGGGCCGGCGTCTCGCGCACCAACACCGCGCCGGGGCCGAAGCTCTCGATGATCAGGCCCAGGCTAGCCAGCTCCTCGGACCGGGCGACCACGCGCTCGGCCTCGGCGGGGTCCAGGTCCACGACCTCGGGCAGCAGCAGGGTCTGGCGGGCCACGCCGCCGGTCGCCATCTCGCCCTTCATGCGCTCATAGACCAGGCGCTCGTGGGCGGCGTGCTGGTCGACGATGACCATGCCGTCGCGGGTCTGGGCGACGATGTAGGTCTCGTGCACCTGGGCCCGGGCCGCGCCCAGCGGGAAGTCGACCGGGTCGAACGGCGCGGTGGCCGGCGGATAGTCCGGAGACGGACGATCTTCGAAGGCGACCGACGTGTAGGCCTCGCGCACGACCTCGGCCAGTTCGCCGCCAAAGCCGGGCTCGACGCGGGCGGACACCTCGTTGAGGCCGGGAAGATCCATGCTTTGCATGCCCAGGGGCCGCTGGGTCGGCGGCGTCCAGCCGCCCTCGCGCCAGGCCGAGAAGCCGGCGGCCGACGGGCCTGGCTGGTATTGGGGCTGATACCCCGGGAACGGGCTCTGCTGGGCGCGGATGCTGTCCAGGGCCTGGTTGGCGACGGTGGTCGAGGCGCGGTGGCCGGCGCCGGCCAGCGCGTGGCGCAGGGCCCCGACGATCAGGCCGCGCACCAGGGCCGGATCGCGGAACCGCACCTCGGCCTTGGCCGGGTGGACGTTGACGTCGACCTCGGCGGTGTCGAGCGTGACATAGAGGGCCGCCGTCGGGTGGCGGTCCCTGGCGAGAAAGTCGGCATAGGCCGCGCGCAGGGCGCCTTGCAGCAGCCGGTCGCGCACGGGCCGGCCGTTGACGAACAGGTACTGGTGGGCGGCGTTGCCCCGGTTGTAGGTCGGGAGCCCTGCGAACCCCGACAGCCGCACGCCGTCGCGGACCTGGTCGATCTCGATGGCGTTGTCCTGGAAGTCGCGGCCCAGCACAGCGGCCAGGCGCGCCAAACGTCCTTGCGGTCCCGGATGCTCGGGCGGCAGGCGCAGGATCTTGCGGCCGTCGATGTCCAGCGAGAAGCCGACGCTCTCGTTGGCCATGGCCTGGCGCTTGATCTCTTCGGTGATCGCCAGGGCCTCGGCGCGCTCGGACTTCATGAACTTCAGGCGCGCGGGGGTGGCGTAGAACAGGTCGCGCACCTCGATCCGCGCCCCGTGGGGGCCAGGGAAGGCGGCCGGCGCGACGTCGCCGACCTGGCCGCCCTCGACCAGGATCGAATGGGCGTCGGCGGCGCCCTTGGCGCGCGAGCTGATCGTCAGCCGCGCCACCGAGCCGATCGACGGCAGGGCCTCGCCCCGGAAGCCCATGGTGTGGATGCGCAACAGGTCCCACAGGCCGTCCGCGTCGGGGGCCAGCTTGGACGTCGCATGGCGTTCGATGGCGACCGGCAGCTCCTCGGCCGAGAGACCGCAGCCGTCGTCGGCCACCAGGATCCGGGTCAGGCCGCCGCCGTGGGCCTCGACCTCGATCCGCGTCGCGCCGGCGTCGATGGCGTTGTCGACCAGCTCCTTGATGGCGCTGGCCGGACGCTCGACCACCTCGCCGGCGGCGATGCGGTTGACGGTCTCGGGCGGCAGGCGGCGGATGGGCATCAGGGCGGGCTTCCAACGAAACAAGTCGGTCCGCCGCGAAGCGGGACCGTACATTGCAACTCCTTAAGTTGACCGGACGAACGCCGATCGGCCAACGAAGAGGCGAGGGACGACTCTAGTGCGATTCCGCGCGCCTTCGAGGAACTCAACATAGTGACTCTGATCCGTTTCGCCGCCGCAGGCCTGGCGCTTTCCTTGCTGTGTGGCGGAAGCGCCCTGGCCCAGCAGCAGGGCAAGAACGAGGTCTCGATCCACCAGACCAAGCCCGTCGACCTGACGCCCGTCGACAGTCAGGCCAACCTGGTCGAGGAGCTGATCGTCAACGCCCGCCTGCCCGGACCGGCCTGGTGGAAGGTCACCGACGCCGACACCACGGTCTATGTCATGGGCGTGCCGGCCTTCATGCCGGACAAGCTGGACTTCGACGACTCGGTGCTGCGCCGCCGGCTGGACGGGGCCAATGTGCTGATCATCGGCCAGCAGCCGGACGTGAAGATCCTGAGCCTGCTGGGCCTGATCCCCGGGCGCGGCAAGGAATTCATGGTGGAACGGCCGATGCGCGACACCCTGCCGCCCGACCTGCGCGCGCGGCTGGAGAGGCAGCTGAAGGCGCGGGGCAAGAAGGCGGACGAGTATGACAAGATCAAGCCGGCGCTGGCGGGCTTCGTCATCGCCAACAGTCGGGGCGGCGAGGGCGTCTCGATCACCCTGGGCAAGTCCGTCGACCGCTTCCGCGACCTGGCCAAGAGCAAGGAGATCGCGGTCCAGCCCCGGGTCAAGAAGCTGGACGACTATGACCTGATCGGCATGGTCAAGTCGCTGGCCGAGGCGCCCCAGCCGCTGCAGGAGCTGTGCCTGGACGCGGGCCTCAAGCAGGCCGAGAACGGCCTGGCCACCGTCCGCGAGACCGCAGAACAGTGGGCCGAGGGCCAGGTGCGCGAGGTCGTCTCGGCCGAGCGCGGCTACCAGCGGTGCCTGGCCTCCACGCCCTGGATCGCCCGCCAGTTCAAGGACGGCGAGGATGACGCGGTGGCGGCGATCACCACGGCCCTGAAGAAGCCCGGCAAGGCCGTGGCGGTGATCGAGCTGCGCTCGCTGCTGACCGAGGGCGGCGTGCTGGATCGCCTGCGCGCCAAGGGTTTCAAGGTGGTGGCGCCTGAATAAGGCCAAGCTTCCGCCTCATCGTCCCGCCAGGGTTGCGGCCGTCAATTGGGGATCGAGATGCGCTTCGGACTGATCGGCCTGTTCCTGGCCTTCGCGGCCTCGGGCGCCCACGCCCAGGTGGCCGGAGCCATCGACGATCCGCAAGCCAATGTGGTCGAGGAACTGGTGGTCAGCGCCAAGCTGCCCGGACCGGCTTGGTGGCGGGTGTCGGACGCCGACACCACGATCTATGTCCTGGGGACCCCGGCCGCCCTGCCCAAGGGCATGGCCTGGGACAGGTCGGTGCTGGATCGTCGTCTGGACGGCGCCTTCGCCGTCGTCACGCCGTCGGAATGGCGGGCGGGCCTGGGCGACCTGCCGGCCATGCTGAAGCTGCGCAAGAGCCTCAAGGACGACGGCGCCTGGACGCGCCGCGCACCGGTCTTGTCGGCGCGGATGCAGCGGGCCTGGGCCGCCGCCGACCCCAAGGATCCGATGGGCTGGAAGGACTGGAAGCCGCTGTTCATCGCCCTGCGCCTTAGCGGCAAGGTCGACAAGAGCGACCAGCTGCAGGCCATGGAGCCCGACAAGACCATCGCGGCGATGGCCCGGAAGCACGGGATCAAGGCGCGTCCGGTTCAGGTCCGAAAGGCCATGCCGATGCTGAAGTCGCTGGTTCGCGAGCATAGCGACGAAGCGGGCCTGACCTGCCTGACCGAGACCCTCGACGCGGTCGAGCCGGGGCCTGGCCCCCGCCGCGCCGCCGCCCAGGCCTGGGCCGAGGGGCGGGTGAAGGCGGCGCTTTCCGGCCCGCGCGGCGCCGAGCGGTGCCAACTGCTGCTGCCCGGCGTGCCCGAGGCCATGCGCCAGTCGGTCGATGACGAGGTCGCCGCCCTGGCCGATCTGCTGAAGACCCCGGGCCACGCGGTGGCCACCTTCCCGATCCGCGGCCTGGTGGCCGAGGACGGCGTGCTGGACAAGCTGCGGGCGAAGGGGATCGCGGTCCGGACGCCGGCGGACGGCTAGGTGCTGGTCTCTCCTTTTCCGCATCGCGGGGGAGCAGAAACGAAAACGGCCCGGAACCGAAGCTCCGGGCCGTTCGAATCTCTGTCGTGAAGTCCGGCCTTAGAGGCCTGGCAGCTTGATGCCGCCCTTCTTCTCGCGGCTGATGACCACGCCACCCGTGCCGACCAGCTTCTTCAGGCGGGCTTCCTCGGCGGCGGCGTCGACCTCCACCGGGGCGTTGGCGCCCGATTCGGCGGCGGTGGCGACGTTGGCCGTCTTCTGACCCTTCTTCCAGAACATCACCTTGCTGGCGAAGCTCTCGTCCTTGTGGGCCAGGTCGCCGTTCTCGTCATCGACGACGAAGCGGATCAGCGGATCGGCCTTGTCGTTGCCGGCGCGGGCGACCAGCAGCTTTTCGCCTTCCGAACGGCCGGCGGCGTTGCTCTGGCCGATCAGGGCGGCGCGGGCGGCGCTTTCCGGCTGCAGCTCCTGCGGACGCGGCTCGCCGGGCGCCGGCGGGCGCAGGGCGTAGTCCGGCGGCACGGCCAGCGGAGCCTTGCTGACCACGCGGAATTCGTCGGGCACGACCTTGCTCATGCCCAGGGCCTTCTTGGTGGAGGTGCAGCCGGCCAGGCCGATGGCGACCACGGCGGTCAGGGCGCTCACGGTCGCGACCCGATTGAAACTCATCTAACCATGCTCCAGCGGCCGACCCCCGGCCAAAATTTCGGACGCTCTCGATACGACATCATCGCGCGGGCGCCAATCTCCCACGCGATTGCGGCGTCATTCGGCCCAATTCTCTCCGCCAAAATTACTCGGTTTGATGCGACAGCTTGTTTTCTTCGGAAAGGAAGCTGTCCAGCAGCAGCAGCGCCACGCCGATCGAGATCCCCGAGTCGGCCACGTTGAAGACCCACGGGAAGTACAGGCGCGAGACGTCGATGAAGTCGACGACATAGCCGTACAGCACCCGGTCGATCAGGTTGTTGCCGATGGCGCCGCCGATGATCATGCCGACGCCGATCGTCGGCAACAGCTTGGTCGACTTGCGGATCCAGAAGGCCAGGCCGATCGCCACCAGGATCGAAAAGCCCGTCAGCAGCCAGCGGCCCCAGTCGGTCCCCCGCAGCAGGCCGAAGCTCATGCCGTAGTTATGGACCATGGTCAGGTGCAGCGGGCCCAGAAGCGGCAGGCTGGAGCCCTGCTCGCGGCCCAGGAGGCCCAGGATCCAGAGCTTGCTGATCTGGTCCAGGACGACCGTCCCGGCGGCGATGGCGTAGGCGGTCCAGCCCAGGCGAGTGATCTTCAAAGCGGTCGTCCCTTCTTCGAAACCCTCTCCCAGAGGGAGAGGAGGGACCCGCCGCGTAGCGGTGGGAGGTGAGGGGTCTCACCGGCTGACGTTTTAACCCCTCACCCTTCCACGCCTAAGGCGCGGGCCCCGCCCTCTCCCTCTGGGAGAGGGAGAATTCAGTGCGTCGCGTCCCAGTAAGCCACAGCTTCGGCGTCGCGAAGGCTAAGCTCTGGGTAGCGAGGATCGGTTCCCACTTCCGGCAGGATGCGCCAGGAGCGGGCGCACTTGGCGCCCTCGGCCAGCCTGGGATCGACCGACACGCTCTTGACCTCGTCGGTCCGGAACGCGCCGGCGTCGCCCGCGACCAGGGTGGCGGCCGAGGTGCGGAACACCTCGGCGGCGTCCAGGCCATCGAAGGCGGCCAGCAGGTCGGCGTCGGCGATGTGGACCACCGGCGCGGCCTCAAGGGCAGAACCGATGCGCTTTTCGCGGCGCTCGACTTCCAGGGCGCCGGTCACCACGGAGGTGACGGTCTCGACCTTGGCCCAGCGGGCGGCCTCGGCCTGGTTTTCCCAGGCCGGCACATTGTCGGGGATCACGCGGTAGGCCACCGGGCCGGCCTCGGGGAAGCGGGTGACCCACGCTTCTTCCATCGTGAAGCTGGCCAGCGGGGCCAGCCAGATGGTCAGGCGGTCGAAGACATGGTCCAGCACCGTGCGATAGGCGCGGCGACGCAGCGCGTTGGGCGCGTCGCAGTACAGGCTGTCCTTGCGGATGTCGAAGAACAGCGCCGACAGGTCGCCCTGGCAGAACTCGATCAGCGGCCGGATCACGTCGCTGAAGCGATAGGCCTCGTAGGCGGCCTTCACCTGACCATCCAGTTCCCACAGGCGGTGCAGGATGAACTTCTCCAGCGGCGGGAAGTCGGCGTAGTCGGTGACGCGCTCGGCCTTGTCGAAGCCGGCCAGGGCGCCCAGCAGGTAGCGCATGGTGTTGCGCAGCTTGCGATAGGCGTCGGTGGTGGTGGCCAGGATCGTCTTGCCGATCCGCTGGTCCTCCGAATAGTCGACCATCGCCGCCCACAGGCGCAGAATCTCGGCGCCGGACTCCTTGGTGATCGCCTGCGGCTCGACCGTGTTGCCCTTGGACTTGGACATCTTCTCGCCGTTCTCGTCCTGGGTGAACCCATGGGTGAGAACCGCCTTGTAGGGGGCGCGGCCGCGTGATCCGCAGCCTTCGAGAAGCGACGACTGGAACCAGCCGCGGTGCTGGTCCGAGCCCTCCAGATAGAGGTCGGCGGGCCAGTGGCTGTCGGCGCGGCCCTCGATCGTGAAGGCGTGAGTGCAGCCGCTGTCGAACCAGACATCGAGGATGTCGGTGATCTTCTCGTACTGGGCCGGGTCGTGGACGCCCAGGAAGTCGGCGTCGGGGGTCGTGAACCAGGCGTCCGCGCCGCCCTGGCGGATGGCGTCCAGGATACGGGCGTTGACCGCCGGGTCGTTCAGCGGATGGCCGGTGTGCTTGTCCACGAACATGGCCAGCGGCGTGCCCCAGTTGCGCTGGCGGCTGACCAGCCAGTCGGGACGGGTCTCGACCATCGAGCCGATGCGGTTGCGGCCGGCGTCGGGGTGGAAGGCGGTGTCGGCGATGGCCTGAACGGCCGTCTCGCGCAGGGTCTTGCCGCCCAGGCTGTCCACGGCGTGGTCCATGCGGATGAACCACTGCGGGGTGTTGCGGAAGATCACCGGGGCCTTGGAGCGCCAGCTGTGCGGATAGCTGTGCTCGACGCGGCCGCGCGCCAGCAGGTTGCCGGCCTCGATCAGCTTGTCCATCACCGCGCCGTTGGCGGGCCCGAACTTGCCGGCCTTCTTGCCCTCGGTCTCGATGACCTGCAGGCCGCCAAACATCGGCACGTGCGCGTAGTAGGCGCCGTCGGGATCGACGGTGTCGGGGATCTCGCGATGACCGTGGGCCAGCCAGACCTGATAGTCGTCCGCGCCATGGCCCGGGGCGGTGTGGACGAAGCCGGTGCCGGCGTCATCGGTCACGTGGTCGCCGGCCAGCATCGGCACGGCGAAGCCGTAGTGGCTGTCGAGGTCGGCCAGCGGGTGGGCCAGGACCATGCCTTCGCAATCGACGCTTTCGATCTTCTCGAACGACGCGACCTTGGCGGCCTTGAAGACATCCTCGGCCAGCTTCTCGGCCACGATCAGACGATCGCCGACGGCCGACCACGGGGCGAACTCCAGGCCTTCCTCGAGCGCCTTCACCTCGTATACCGCGTACGGGATGTCCGGATTGTACGAGACCGCGCGGTTGGCCGGGATGGTCCACGGCGTGGTGGTCCAGATCACCAGCTTCGCGCCGACGGCGGCGTCCGAACCCTCGACGACCGGGAACTTCACCCAGATCGTGGGGCTGACATGGTCGTGGTACTCGATCTCGGCGTCGGCCAGGGCGGTGCGCTCGACCGGGCTCCACATCACCGGCTTGGAGCCGCGATAGAGCTGGCCGGTCGACAGGAACTTGTGGAACTCGGCCACGATCGTGGCTTCGCTGCTGAAGTCCATGGTGGCGTAGCGGTTCCACCAGTCGCCCAGCACGCCCAGGCGCTGGAACTCGGTCTTCTGAGCCTCGATCCAGCCGGCGGCGTAGGCGCGGCACTCGCGGCGGAACTCCTCGGCCGGGACCTCGTCCTTGCGGCGGCCCTTGGCGCGGAATTGCTCCTCGATCTTCCACTCGATCGGCAGGCCGTGGCAGTCCCAGCCCGGCACGTAGTCGACGTCGTAACCCAGGGCGAAGCGCGAGCGGACCACGAAGTCCTTCAGCGTCTTGTTCAGGGCGTGGCCGATGTGGATCGCGCCGTTGGCGTAGGGCGGGCCGTCGTGCAGCACGTACAGCGGCGCGCCGTCGGCTTGTCTCTTTGCGCGAACAGCGCCGTACAGGCCCTTGGGCGACAGGGCGGCCCAGCCCTCCAGGATCTCGGGCTCCTTCTTGGGCAGACCCGCGCGCATCGGGAAGGGGGTGTCGGGAAGGAAGACGGTCTCGCGATAGTCGCGGGTGGGCGTGGCGTCGTCGGCCATGGATGGGTGTCCGGCTTTACTAGGGTGTCGGAAGAGGGCGGGAAAAACCCGGCGCGCGCTGGACGATCGACCGGCGGCGTCACGCCGGGCGGATAATTCGCGAAATCTTCCGAACGGAATTCATGGGGTTGGGGGATAGCAGAGGGCGGCAGGTGACGCCAGTACTTGCCCCCTCCGCGCCTGCGGCGCTCCTCCCCCAGAGGGGGAAGAAGGGCCGCGAACCTTCCGCCCCCTCCGGGGGCGGACGACCGCGAAGCGGTCAGGTGGGGGCAAGTGACCGCTTCAAAACGCCGGCGCGACGATCGCTCGGGCGTCCTTTTCGTCCTGGCGGATCTGCTGGATCATCAGCTCCAGGCTGTCGAACTTCAGTTCCGGGCGCAGGAAGGCGATCAGGTCGGTCTCGATGATCTGGCCGTAGAGATCCTCGTCGAAGTCGAACAGCCAGGTCTCCAGCCGGGTCTCGACGATGCCGGTGGTCGGGTTGTTGCCCAGGTTGGCCACGCCGGGCACCTCGCGGCCGTCGGGCAGGCGGGTGCGGGTGGCGTAGACGCCCAGCTTGGGCACCACATAGTCCTCGACCTCGACATTGGCGGTCGGGAAGCCCAGCTGGCGGCCCAGCTGCTGGCCCCGGCGCACCACGCCCTCGATGGCGAAGGGCCGGCCCAGGATGCGGGCCGCCTGGTCGGGCTGGCCGTCGCGCAGGGCGTCGCGGACGGCGGTGGACGAGAACTTTTCGCCGTCTCCTTCCGTCGAGACCTCGGACACCGGCTCGGCCACCGAGACGGTGAAGCCGTATTCCTCGCCATAGGTCTTCATCAGCGCGGCGCTACCGGTGCGGCCGCGGCCGAACGAGATGTCGAAGCCGACGGCCACGTGCTTTACGCCCAGGCCCTCGACCAGCACCTTCTCGACGAACTCGCGATCGCCGAAGCTGGCCATCTCGAAGTCGAAGGGCAGCAGGTAGAAGAGATCGACGCCCAGCCCGCCCAGCGCGCGCGCCTGCTGGGCGTGGGTCATCAGCTTGAAGGCCGGTTCGGTCGGGCGGAACAGGCGACGCGGGTGCGGGTCGAAGCTGACCACGCCCAACGGCGTCTTGGACGCCAGCGCGGCTTTCGCCGCCTGGGCGATCACCTGCTGGTGCCCCCGGTGCACGCCATCGAAATTGCCCAGGGCCACGGACGCGCCGCGCTCCTCGGAGGGCAGGTCCTTCCAGGCGTGTACGGTCTTCAGCGTCATCAGGCGGCCTTGCGCGGAACCATGACCAGGGCTTCGCCGTCGACCACCGCCTTGCCGTTGACCTTGCAGACGGTGGCGAGGGTGACCTGGGCCTTGGCCTCGTTGATTTCGGTGATCGTGGCGGAGGCGGTGACCGTGTCGCCGATCTTGACCGGCCGGCGGAAGCGCAGCGCCTGCGACAGGTAGATCGCGCCCGGACCGGGCAGGGCCGTGCCCAGCACCGCCGAGATATAGCCGGCCGACAGCATGCCGTGGGCGATGCGCTCGCCAAAGCTGGTGCCGGCGGCGTAGGCGGCGTCCAGGTGGACGGGATTGTTGTCGCCGGTCACCTCGGCGAAGGCCTGGATGTCGGCCTCGCCGACGGTGCGGACCAACTCGGCGGTCTGGCCGACGCTCAGTTCTTCGAGAAACTTACCTTGGATCTGGCCCTGCATGACGCGTCCCCTGCGTTTTTATTGTGCGTTGCACACAGTCTAGCGTCTCAAGCCGGCTTCACCAGACCAGATCGCCAATCGCGTGGGTCGCGCCCACCTGCTCGGCGTCCAGCAGGGCGTGAACGGCGTCGGGCTCGAGGTTCCCGTCGGGGCCGATGGCCTTCTCGCCGTGAATGCCCTTGGCGATGAACAGGCAGGCCAGCTTTTGGTCGTGGGCGCCCTTGACGTCGGTGATGACGCCGTCGCCCACGCAAAGCACCCGGTCGCGGTCGACGGGGCGGTCCAGCAGGCGGGCGGCCTCGGCCAGGGCCAGGTCGTAGATCGCGCCATAGGGCTTGCCGGCCATGACGACCCTGCCGCCCAGGCTCTCATAGAGGTCGGCCAGGGCCCCGGCGCAGAAGATCAGCTTGTCGCCGCGCTGCACCACGCGGTCGGGATTGGCGCAGATGAACAGCAGGCCCCGGTCGGCGGCGACCTTCAGGCGGTCGCGATAGTCCTCGGGGACCTCGGTCTCGTCCTCGTAGAGGCCGGTGCAGGAGATGAAGTCGGCGTCCTCGCAGCTGGCGCTCTCCAGGGCCATGCCTTCGTAGAGCACCTCGTCGCGGGCCGGGCCAATCTTCCAGACCTTGCCGGGCGCGCGGGCCCGCAGCAGCGACTGGGTGGCGTCGCCCGAGGTGACGAAGCCGCTCCAGGCCGAGCGCGGCACGCCCAGGCCGTCCAGCTGGGCCACGACGTCCGCCGACGGGCGCGGCGAGTTCGAGATCAGCACCACCGGGCCCTTGCTCTGGCCCCACTTCGTCAGGGCGTGGCAGGCTTCGGGGAAGCTCGCCACACCGTTGTGGATCACGCCCCAGACGTCGCACAGCACCACGTCGTAGCGGTCGGAAAGGGCGGACAGGCCGGCGGGAAAATCCATCATGGCGTGGGCGGTAACGGTCCGGGGGCAGGGCGTCAATGTCGCCACGCGCCATAGCTGTACCCGATCGGCCAGGATTCAAGACCTTCCCGGCGGCTTCAAGGTGAAGCTTTCGGAGATCGGCGTTCCGTGACTATCCTGTGGTTAACGAGGGGGAGGGGCCGATGACGATTCTCATTCTGGGTCTCTTGATGTTCCTGGGGATCCATTCGGTGCGGATCGTGGCCGCGCCGGTGCGCGATGCGCAGGTCGCCGCCAGTCCAAAGCGCTGGAAGGGCCTCTATTCGGTGATCTCGGCCGGCGGGCTGGGGCTGATCATCTGGGGCTGGATCCTGGCTCGGCCGACGGCGCCGCAGGTCTATGATCCGCCGGCCTGGGGGCGGCACGCGACCCTGGCGCTGGTCTGGATGGCCTTCGTGCTGATGCCGACCGCCAACGCCCCGACCGGGCGGATCAAGGCGACGGTGCGCCACCCGATGCTGCTGGGCGTGATCTTCTGGTCGTCCGGCCATCTGCTGGCCAATGGCGACCAGGCGTCGGCGGCGCTGTTCGGATCGTTCCTGGTCTGGGCGATCCTCGACCTGGCCTCGGCCCTGAGCCGCAAGGCCCCCGCGCCAGTGGCGACCAACCCCCGTTCGGACATCATCGCGGTGCTGGCCGGCACGGTGCTGTGGTGCGTGTTCGTGGTCTTCCTGCACCGTCTGCTGTTCGGCGTCTCGCCGCTGGGGTGACCTCTCCTCCCCGCATCGCGGGGGAGGAGAGTCAGGTCGCGTCGTGGAAGATCACGCCCAGCGTCCTTCGCCGCCCCGACCGCACCTCGCTCACCCCGTGCCGCAGCATGCGCCGGTGGACGCCGCGAGTCCCCTCGGCCGGGCGTTCGCGGACGGCGAAGATCACGCCTTCGCCCTGGCGCAGGGGCACGACCTGAGGCGCCGACTGCTGGCGCGGGCGCTGCTCGACGATGACGAACTCGCCGCCCTCGAAGTCGCGGCCCGGTTCGTCCAGCAGGAACGCCGCCTGCAGCGGGAAGACGTGCTCGCCATAGAGATCCTGGTGCAGGCAGTTGTAGTCGCCGGGGCCGTAGGTCAGCAGCAGCGGCGTCGGCCGCGCCTGTCCCGCTTCGCGGCAGCGGGCCAGCATGTCGTCCAGCGCCTCTGGGAAGCGCCGGTCCTCGCCCAGCCGCTCGGCCCAGGCATTGGCGATGGTCGACAGCGGTCCATAGAGCCCCTGCCGGAGCCGTTGCACGACGTCCGGCAGGGGATAGCTGAAGTACTTGTACTCGCCGCGCCCGAAGCCGTGGCGGGCCATCACCACGCGGCTGCGGAAGCCCGCATCCAGGGGATAGAGATCGGCGATCCCCTGGCAGGTCTCGGGTTTCAGCATCGGGCCGGTCAGGGCCCAGCCACGCATGTCGAGCTCGGCGGCGATGCGGGTCCAGTCTAGAGTCACGCCGCCTCGCGCGCCAATTCACGAGCCAGCAGCGCCCGCTTGCGCTCGACGCCCCAGCGGTAGCCCGACAGGCCGCCGTCGGCGCGGACCACGCGGTGGCAGGGCGTGATCACCGCCAGCGGATTGGCTCCGCAGGCCTGGGCCACGGCCCGGAACGCGCTGGGCCGGCCAATGGCGCGGGCGATGTCGCCATAGGACGCGGTCTGGCCCGCCGGGATCTCGCGCAGGGCCGCCCAGACTGCCTTCTGGAGGTCCGTGCCCTGGGCGTCGATCGCCAGATCCAGGTGGTGGTCGGGATGGTCGACCAGCGCGGCCACGGCCTTCAGGTCGCTCGCCAGGGCGTCGGCGTCGGGAACGATGCGGGCGTGCTTGAAGCGCTTCTCCAGGTCGGCCTTCAGCGCCTCGGCGTCGTCGCCCAGGGTGACCAGGCGCAGGCCGGCGTCGGAGCGGGCGACCAGGGCCAGGCCCAGGCTGGTCTCGCCGACCGCCCAGCGCAGGGTCTCGCGGTTGAGGTCGGGCTTGCAGCGCAGGCAGGCGCGCAGGCCATCGGCGCGGGCGTCTTCCCGGGTGGCGTAGAAGGCGACGTTCTTGCGCAGCGGGCGGCCGCCGCAGCTGGCGACGCAATAGACGCCGGTCGTGCGCACGCCGATGTAGAAGGCGCCTTCGGCGGCGCGGTCCTTGGCGCGCATGGCGTCCCAGCGCGCATCGTCGGTGAGGTAGGCGGTCATGGGATGGTCTCCTTTCGTGGGGAGACCATGCGCCGGACAGCGCGTCGGATCATTCCGATGCTTGCGGCCGCGCGCCCAAACCTGTCAGCAGCGTGGGGCCTACCAGCCCGACGCGCGGCGGCGCAGGGTCCCGCGCATGAATTCCTGCGGCGGCTCGGCCTCGGCCAGCACCGCGTCGCGGATGGCGCGCGGCTCGCCGAACAGGTTGCCCTGGCCATAGCCGATGTCCAGGTCGAGGATGTCGACGATCTGCTTCTCGGACTCGACCTTCTCGACGATGACCTCGATGCCGTAGCGGCGGGTCAGGGCGGCGAAGTCGGCGGCGTTCAGGTCGGGCAGTGAGGCGATGACCAGCTTGCCGTCCTGCTCTTCCAGTTGGTCCAGCATCATCTGGGCGCCGACCTTGATGTAGCGGACATCGGCGCGGGCCAGGTCCTGGAAGTCGAGGTCCAGGTCGTTGACCTTGTCCAGGCTGAAGCTGAAGCCCAGGCTGGCCAGGCGGCTCATGTGGCGGGCCTCGACCGCGCCCCGGCGATCGAAACTCGCCTGGCCCAGCTCGAAGATCACCGCGCCGGCCAGGTCCTTGTTGGCCTGCATGAATTCCAGGAACTGCGGGAAGAAGCTCTCGTCGCCCAGGCTGGCCAGCGAGATGTTGCAGAAGATGCCGACCTTGCGGTCCTGCTTGGCCAGGCGGCGGACGATCTGCACGCAGCGGAACAGCAGCAGGTTGTCGATGGTCGTCATCAGGCCTTCGGGCTCGGCCACGGCCAGATATTCGGCCGGCATCATCACCCGGCCGCTCTCGTCGCGCAGGCGCGAGAAGCTCTCGTAGAACGTGGTCCGGCGCTGGGGCAGGTTGACGATCGGCTGCAGGTAGAGGTCGACGCGGTTCTCGGCCAGGGCGTCCTGCACGATCTCCAGCATGTGGCTGGCGTGCGGCGCGCGCTCGCGTCCCAGCGCGGGCTGGCGCGCGGCGGCGACCTGGTGGCTGAGCTGGTGCTCCAGCCGCTCGCTCATGCCTTGGATCAGGTCCTCCAACTGGTGGACCTCGGTCGACAGCTCGTCCGAGCGGCGCTGGGAGTCGGCGGCGACGGTCTCGACCAGGTCGGTGACGCGGGCGTCCACCTTCTCGATCTGGTCCAGCAGGATGGCGTGCGCCTCGCGCACGGTGTCGATCTCGCCGCGCAGGCCGGCGGCGACGAACGCCTGGGCGACCAGGCCGTGGAAGGCGAAGCACAGGCCCAGCGCGCCGACGAAGGCCGAGACGCCGACAGCCGGGGTCGCGCCCATCCTCCAGAGGAAGAGGGAGACGATCAAGGCCAGACAAAGATAGGCCCCCGTCAGGAGCGCCAGCATCAGCTTACGCATAATCAGCCCACACGAATCGTTACACGCAATCAGACCGATCCCGGCGCGCGAAGTCGAATCTATTAACGACCCTGCGCCATTCGGTCCCAACAGCCCGAGCCGCCAAGCCGGCGGCGTATCCTTAAGGTCTCAGCATAACCCGAAACGCCACGATCGCTGAATCGACATCGGTCGCTTGGACTGATAATCGTTCGCAATCTAATCGGAGCCATTATGTCCGAAGCGTTCGCGTTGTCGCCTGAACTCAACCCCGCCGGGATCGAAACCGCCGGCGTTCGCCCCCTGGCCAGCGCCGGGCGGGGCGAGCGCGGCGTGATCGTCCGGGTCACCGGCGTCTCCGGCGCGGCCGAGGCCGTCGCCGCCGAGGAGCTGGAGCGCCGCCTGCTGGAGATGGGCTTCGTCGAGGGCGCGAGCATCGAGGTGCTGCACGAGGGCCTGTTCGGCCGCGACCCGATCGCCGTGCGCGTCGACGACACCCGCGTCGCCCTCCGCCGCCGCGAGGCCGGCGCGGTTTCCGTGAAGTTCGACGGGCGCTAGGACCTTGGCCCTCGACACCGCCATCGCCGCTTCGGACGCCGCCCCGAAGCCCCCCGCCGCCGACACCGCCCGGATCGCCCTGGTCGGCAATCCCAACTCCGGCAAGACGGCGCTGTTCAACGCCCTGACCGGCAGCCGCCAGAAGGTGGCCAACTACGCCGGCGTCACCGTCGAGCGGAAGGAAGGCGTGCTGACCACGCCAGCCGGCCGCCAGATGCGCGTGCTCGATCTGCCCGGCACCTATTCCCTGCGCGCCCGCAGCCCCGACGAGGCGGTGACCCGCGACGCGGTGCTGGGCAAGCTGGCCGGCGAGGTCGCGCCCGAGGCCCTGATCTGCGTGGCCGACGCCACCAATCTGCGGCTCGTCCTGCGCCTGGTGCTGGAGCTCAAGCAGGTGGGCCGCCCGTTCGTGCTGGCCCTCAACATGTTCGACA
Source organism: Caulobacter segnis (assembly GCF_023935105.1). Classification (NCBI taxonomy): domain Bacteria; kingdom Pseudomonadati; phylum Pseudomonadota; class Alphaproteobacteria; order Caulobacterales; family Caulobacteraceae; genus Caulobacter; species Caulobacter sp. RL271. The sequence continues at coordinate 688,870 of NZ_CP096040.1, forward strand.
TCGCCCAGCGCCAGGGGCTGCGCATCGACCTAGAGCGCCTGTCCCAGGAACTGGGCGCGCCGATCGTCACCACCGTGGCGACCCGCAAGCGCGGCCTGCCCGAGCTGCTGGACAAGGTCGAGGCGCTGGTCGCCGAGCGGCGCATCGAGACCGAGAACGTCTGGCGCGAGCCAACCGCCGGCGAGATCCGCGCCGCCCACGCCGAGGCCCAGCGCATCTTCAAGGCCTGCGTGAAGCCGCCCGAGCGCCCCGACACCGTGACCGGAAAGATCGACGGCGTGCTGCTTCACCCCGTGGCCGGTCTCGTCATCCTGCTGACCCTGCTGTTCGTGATGTTCCAGGCGGTGTTCACCTGGGCCACGCCGCTGATGGATGGCATCGACGCGGGCTTCGCGGCCCTGGTCGCCTTCACCAACACCCACCTGCCGCAAGGCCTTTTGACCAGCTTCATCGCCGACGGCCTGATCGCCGGCGTCGGCAGCGTGCTGGTGTTCCTGCCGCAGATCCTGATCCTGTTCTTCTTCATCCTGATCCTGGAGGACAGCGGCTACATGGCCCGCGCGGCCTTCCTGATGGACAAGATCATGGGCGGCGCCGGCCTGCACGGGCGGGCGTTCATTCCGCTGCTGTCCAGCTTCGCCTGCGCCATTCCCGGCATCATGTCGACGCGGGTGATCGACAACCGCGAGGACCGGCTGACCACCATCCTGGTCGCCCCGCTGATGACCTGCTCGGCGCGGATCCCGGTCTACACCCTGATCATCGGGGCTTTCATCCCGCAGCAGACCGTCGGCGGCTTCCTGTCGCTGCAGGGGCTGGTGATGTTCGGCCTCTACGCCTCGGGCATCGTCAGCGCGCTGCTGGTCTCGTTCGTGATCCGGCGCATCTTTTGGCGCGGCGCGGTCGAGCCCTTCATGATGGAGCTGCCGACCTATCGCTGGCCCGAGCCGCGCAACCTCCTGATGAACCTGTGGACCCGGGCGCGGATCTTCCTGGCCCGCGCCGGCCGCATCATCCTGCCGCTGATGGTGCTGGTCTGGGTGCTGTCGACCTTCCCCTACCCGCCGGAAGGCGCGACCCGTCCGGCCATCGACTACAGCATCGCCGGTCGCCTGGGCCAGTTCCTGGCTCCGCTGATGGCCCCGATCGGCTTCAACTGGCAGATGACCGTGGCCCTGATCCCGGGCATGGCCGCCCGCGAAGTGGCCGTGGCCGTGCTGGGCACGGTCTATGCCGTGGGCGGCGGCGGCGGCGACGGCGAGACCGGCGCCCTGTCGACCCTGCTCAAGCACCAGTGGTCGCTGGCCAGCGCCCTGTCGTTCCTGGCCTGGTACGTCTTCGCGCCGCAGTGCCTGCCCACCCTGGGCGTGGTCAAGCGCGAGACCAACAGCTGGGTCTGGCCGACCGTGATGTTCCTCTACATGATCAGCCTGGCCTACCTGGCGGCCTTCGCGGTCTATCACACGGCCGTGGCGTTCGGGCTGGGGTGAGCTACCCCGCCCGTTCCAGGCCCTGGCCGTAGGACAGCCGTCGCCAGATCCATTCCAGCGGGCCCATGCGGAAGCGGGCCAGCCATAGCGGCGACCAGATCAGCTGCAGGGCCCAGATGGCGATCACGCACATCCACAGCTGCACGCGGTCCAGCTGGCCGAACAGGCCCAGGCCCCGGCCGCTCCAGAACAGCGTGGTCATGATGATCGACTGGGTCAGGTAGTTGGTGAAGGCCATCTGGCCCAGGCGCGCCAGCGGCGTCAGCAGGACTCGGACGGTCGCCGAGCGGATCAGCAGGATGGCCAGCGACGCATAGCCCAGGGTGATGGGCAGGGTCATGAATTCGTAGGCCAGATTGTAGCGACCCAGCGCCTGCGGCTTGGCGAAGCTGGTGGCAAGCTTCATGCCGTTCTCCCAGCCGGTCCAAACCAGACCGATCGCGCCTAGGGCGATCAGCAGCCCGTAGACCCAGGTCCTGGCCTTGCCCGTCAGGAAGCCGGTCTTGAACAGCGCCATGCCCAGCAGCATCAGGGCGCCGGTCCGCCAGATGAAGATGATCAGGCTGGCGGTCTGCAAGCTTGTCCACTGTTTGAAGTTGGCGGCGGTGGCCGAGGCCAGCCCCGAGCGCATGGCGGCGATCGCCGCCGGAATGTCGGTGTCGCCGGCCGGCGGGCCCATCTGGGAGACGACCCGCGCCCGGACCTCCAGCGGCGCGCCCTCCAGCACGATCATCGGGACGACGGCCAGGGCCGAGCCCAGCAGCAGGACGGCGATGCTGACCCCGACCAGCCGCCTGGGCGGCCAGGATCTCGCCCGCATGACGAGCAGGCCGGTGCAGGCGTAGAGCAGCAGGATGTCGCCGAACCAGATGAGCGCGCCGTGGATCAGGCCGATCACCAGCAGCCAGAAGAGCCGCCGGCGCAGCAGGGCGCTACGGGCGACATCCGACCGCTCGCCGCCGACCAGCAGGATCGACACCCCGAACAGGATCGAGAACAGGGTGACGAACTTGTAGTGAAAGAAGGTCTGGACAATCCACCAGGCGGCGGCCTCCGACCCGACCAGCGGGAACGGCGACAGCTCCGGCGAGACATAGACCGCCATCGGCTGGGCGAAGCCCACGGCGTTGACGGCCAGAATGCCCATCACGCCCAGGCCACGCAGGATGTCGAGGCTGAGATGCCGATCGCCCTTGGCGACAGGCCTCAGGGCGACCGGCCGCTGGGCCGGCGAGAGATCAGCGTCCGTCATCGGCGTCCCCTTCAGGACGCCGCCGCGCCCTTAGCGCGTGGGAACCGGCGTCTCGCCCCGGTAGTCATAGAAGCCGCGACCGGTCTTTTTGCCAAGCCACCCAGCTTCGACATACTTCACCAGCAGCGGGCAGGGGCGGTACTTGCTGTCGGCCAGGCCCTCGTGCAGCACGTTCATGATGCTCAGCACGGTGTCCAGGCCGATAAAGTCGCCCAGTTCCAGCGGGCCCATCGGATGGTTGGCGCCCAGCTTCATCGCCGTGTCGATGGCGTCGACCGTGCCGACCCCTTCGTACAGGGTGTAGATCGCCTCGTTGATCATCGGCACCAGCACGCGGTTGACGATGAAGGCGGGGAAGTCTTCGGCGTTGCTGGTGATCTTGCCCAGCGACTGGGCGAAGGCGACCGCGCGCTCGTAGGTCGGGACGTCCGTGGCGATGCCGCGGATGATCTCGACCAGCTTCATCAGCGGCACGGGGTTCATGAAGTGCAGGCCGATGAAGCGCTCGGGACGGTCCGTGGCCGAGGCCAGGCGCGTGATCGAGATCGACGAGGTGTTCGAGGCCAGCAGCGTGTCGGGCTTGAGGTGCGGCTGCAGGCTGCGGAAGATCGACTTCTTGACCTCCTCGTTCTCGGTGGCCGCCTCGATGGCCAGGTCGGTGGCGCCGATGGCCTCCAGGCCCTCGGCCGGCTGGATGCGGGCCAGGGCGGCCTGCATCGCGGCGTCGTCGATGATGCCGCGACCGACCTGGCGGGCCAGGTTCTTCTCGATCAGGGCGAGACCGGCGTCGATCCGCTCGCGCGAGATGTCGTGGAGACGTACGTCATAGCCGCCAAGGGCGACGACATGCGCGATGCCCGACCCCATCTGGCCGGCGCCGATCACGCCGACCGATTTGATTTCACTCATAAAAGCCAAGCCTTCGCTTGAATGCGCGCCAGGCTTCCCGCCCGGGCCGTCGGATATGACGACTTTTCTAGCACGAGAAACCGTGGCGCCGCCAAGGCTTTGCTGCGATGCAACGCGAGCCCGGCCGCGGGGCGCGGGACTCAGCCCTCGGGCGGATACGAACGGACGACGCCGTTGGGATCCTCGACCTCGCCCTCGGCCACGTAGTTCGGACCGACCGGGACCTTGCCGTGACCGCCCGGGATGTCGAGGACATAGGTCGGCTGGGCCAGGCCGGAGACCGTCCCGCGCAGGGCCTTCATGATCGCCTGGCCCTCGGCCAGGGTGGTGCGCAGGTGGGCCGTGCCGGGGGCGTGGTCGCCGTGATGCAGGTAGTAGGGCCGGATCCGCGTCTCGACGAACGTCCGCATCAGATCGGCCAGCACGACTGGATTATCGTTGACCCCGCGCAGCAGGACGGTCTGGCTCAGCATCGGGACGCCGGCGTCGACGATCCGGGCGCAGGCGGCGCGGGCGGCGGGCGTCAGCTCGCGGGCGTGGTTGGCGTGCAGGGCGACATAGACCGTCTTGGTCGTGCGCTTCAGCGCCGCGATCAGGTCGTCGGTGACGGCGTCGGGATCGACCGCCGGGACGCGGGTGTGGAAGCGGACGATCTTGACGTGGTCGATCGCCTCCAGCCGGTCCATCAGCGCGGCGATGCGACGGGGCGACAGCACGAAGGGGTCGCCGCCGGTGACGATCACCTCCCAGATCTCGGGCCGGTCGGCGATATAGGCGAAGGCCGCGTCCAGCTGGGCCGGCGTCAAGTTCGACAGCCCCTCGGGCCCGACCATCTCGCGCCGGAAGCAGAACCGGCAATAGACCGCGCAGGTGTGGGTGGGTTTCAGCAGCACCCGGTCGGGATAGCGGTGGACGATCCCCTCGACCGGGCTGTGGGCAGTGTCGCCGATCGGGTCGCCGTCTTCGCCGGGGCTGGCGATCATTTCCTCGGACGCGGGGACGAACTGGCGGGCGATCGGGTCGTTGGCGTTGGCCGGATCGATCAGCTCGGCCATCGCCGGCGTGATGGCCACCGCGTAGCGCGCCGCCACCGCCTCCAGCGCCGGCAGGCGCTCGGGCGGGACCAGCCCGGCCTCGACCAGGGACCGGGTGTCGCGGAGGGTCTTCACGGGGGTCATGAGGGGCGGGGATATGAGGGAAAACCACGCGCGTGGCAATCGCCGCGCCGCGCGTGGCGAGACGACGTTCACGCCTGGGTGGGTTGTTCCAGAACGCTGGCCTCGACGCCGCCTTCGACGACCTTCACGCCCAGGAAGTGCATCTGCCCGCCCAGATAGCTGATCGCCTCCAGCGGCACGCCGGTGTCGCGGCGCAGGCGCCGCGCATCGCCCAGCGTCAGGCGCAGGGTGAGGTCGGCGGCGGTCGCGCCCTCGGCGATGGCGTCGGCGATGCGGCGCTGGAACAGTGCGGCCGGCGGAACGGGCGGGGCCGGGGGGCGATCCTTGCTCACGACGGCTTGATCCAGAAGCCGTGCTCGCCGCTCACCCGGATCTGGCAGGCGTGCCCGTCGTCCTGCAGGCTGCGCGCCCGGCGGCACGCAGCGGCCTTGGCGACTTCCTTGTCGGCGGACTGGCCGAAATGGACGCCTTCGTGCTCCACGCTCCAGTTGCCCTCGTGACGGGCGACGGTAAGAATTTTTCGTTCTGTTGTCATGCGCATGCCGCAGGGTATCACGAAATCGCCGCGCGTTTACGAATAATAAAATTTCGCGTGCGGCCGCGATTTTTCTCGGCCGTAAAAATAGAAGTCGTCGCTATTTTCATCCGAAGTCTTGAGATTTTTCTCGAGCGGGTGGTGCGATTTCACGGAACATCTTCGCCCGCTGGGACGCATCGCGCGGACCACGCCAGGCCGTTCCGCTTCACCTCGATCACCACGAAGTCCTTGCAGTAGCCGCTCTGGCCGCTGATCGTGCAGGTCTCGCCGGGGTCCAGGGGGCGGCCCGATCGCGCGGAGATCGTCACCTCCAGCGCGTGCTTGGACCAGCCATAGACGATCTCGTAGGCGTGCGGCCCGAACAGCTGGTGGACGGTCATCGTCGTCGCGATCTGGTCGGCGCCGCATCGGTCACGCTCGACCAGAGGCTGGCGCGCGCCCGACGGCGATGACGGACCATGCGCCCTTACGGCGGACAAAGCCAGCTAGGGCGAGGGCGCACGGCGGCCGCGCCAACCGGCGTGTCCCGTGCTAGGCTGAGGCATCATGTCGACCTGGCGGCTTCTCCAGGCGTCGGTCGGCGGCTTCGATCGCAACCCGCATCGGACGCCCATGACCCAAATCTTCACCCAGAGCGACTCACTCGACGCGGGCCAGCTGCGCGCCTTGCAAAGCCTGGCCGAGCGCCAGCCGGGGCAGGACGCGAACTTCGTCAACATCGCCGCCGCCCAGGCCCTGACCGTCCTGGGCCTGGCGCGTCGCGGCGGCGGCGGCTGGGAGATCACCCCGCTGGGGCGCAATCATCTGCTGCGGGACGTTTCGCGCGACGACGCCGAGGGCGTGGCCAACGCGCCCTAGGCCGACCCCGCGACCGGCGTCCACACCACATCCTCGATCCGCCGCGCGCCGGTGGCCAGCAGGACCAGGCGGTCGAAGCCCAGGGCCGAGCCCGAGGCCTCGGGCATGGACGCCAGGGCGGCCAGGAAGTCTTCGTCGATCGGATAGCGCTCGCCGTAGATCCGCGCCTTCTCGTCCATCTCGATCCTGAACCGGCGGCGCTGCTCGGCCGGGTCGGTCAGTTCCCCGAAGGCGTTGGCCAGCTCGACGCCACACGCATAGAGCTCGAAGCGCTCGGCCACGCGCGGGTCGGCGTCCTTCGGCCGGGCAAGCGCCGCCTCGCTGATCGGATATTCGCACAGGACGGTGGCGCGACCTTCGCCCAGGCGCGGCTCGACCTTCTCGACGATGATCCGGCTGAAGATGTCGGCCCAGCCGTCGTCCTCGGCCACCCGGATCCCGGCGGCGCGGGCGGCGGCGGCCAGGGCGTCGCGGTCCGTCGAACCGTCCGGGGCGACGCTGGCCAGCAGGTCGACGCCGGCGTGGCGGTCGAAAGCCTCGGCCACCGACAGCCGCTCGGGCGGGGCGAACGGGTCGCAGGCCATGCCCCGGAAGTCGAAGCGCGTGGTCCCCGCCGTCTCGGCCGCCAGGGCCAGCAGGGTCGCGCAGTCGTCCATCAGGGTCTGGTAGGGCTGTCCGGCCCGGTACCACTCCAGCATCGTGAACTCGGGATGGTGCAGCGGTCCGCGCTCGCGATTGCGCCACACCTTGCCCAGGCTGAAGATCTTCTCCTCGCCGGCCGCCAGCAGCTTCTTGCAGGCGAACTCCGGCGAGGTGTGCAGGTAGAGCGGGCTGGCCTCGCCCGAGATCGTCATGGCCTCCGTGGCGAAGGCGTGCAGGTGGGCCTCGTTGCCGGGCGAGACCTGCAGGGCGGCGGCCTCGACCTCCTCGAAGCCCTGCCCCTCGAACCAGGCGCGGAACGCCTTGGTGATCCGGTTGCGGGCCAGCAGGAACGGGCGGCGGTCGGCGTGGACGTCGGCGCGCCACCAGGATGCGGTCGGGGATGAGGGCAAGGCGTCAAAACCGAAGAGACTGGAGATTTCGGCCCGTTCGCTATACGAGGGCGCTCACAGATCAATAGCACGATCGCGCCCGCGGCCTCGCGCGCGCTTTCATCCAAGGACGGAACTTAAGTGAAGGTCGCAGCCAGCTCGCTCCGCAAAGGCGCCGTCGTCGATATGGACGGCAAGCTCTACGTCGTCCTGACGGTCGACAACATCCACCCCGGCAAGGGCACCCCGGTGACCCAGCTGAACATGCGCCGCATCTCGGACGGCGTGAAGGTTTCGGAGCGCTACCGCACGACCGAGCAGGTCGAACGCGCCTTCGTCGACCAGCGCAACCACACCTTCCTGTACCAGGACGGCGAGGGCTTCCACTTCATGAACCCGGAAACCTACGACCAGCTCGTGGCGACCGAAGAGGTGATCGGCGACGCCGCGCCCTACCTGCAGGAGAACATGACGGTCCAGCTGTCGACCCACAACGACGTGCCGATCGCCATCGAACTGCCGCGCACCGTAGTCCTCGAGATCGTCGACACCGAACCGTCGGTGAAGGGCCAGACCGCGTCGTCGTCCTACAAGCCGGCCGTGCTCAGCAACGGCGTCAAGACGACCGTCCCGCCGTACATCACCGTGGGCACTCGGGTGATCATCCTGACGGAAGACAACAGCTACCAGGAACGCGCCAAGGACTAAGCGTCCTTCGGAACGCCGAAATGACGAAGGCCCGGCGGTTTCCCGCCGGGCCTTTTTCTTGGTCCGTCCTCGCCCTTCGACGCGCTCAGGGTGAAGACTACTTTCATGGCCGTTCAGTCGGAAACCTCACCCTGAGCTTGTCGAAGGGCGAGGTTTCCGTTGCGCCGACTAGAACTCCGCCGACACCGTCACGAAGCCCATGCGCGGGGCCTGCGGGAAGGCCGTGTAGCCGCCCGAGTTGCTGGTCACGCCGGCCGTCGAGACGCCCTTCTTGTCGAACAGGTTGGTGACGTTGGCGGTGACGCGCAGGCCCTTCACCATGCCCTTGTCGGCCATGTCGAAGGTGTAGCCGGCCTGCAGGTCGACCAGCATCATCGACTTGACCGAGAGGTCGTTCAGGTAGGTCACGAAGCGCTTGCCGACATAGTCGCCGCTGATCTGGGCGTCGAAGGCGCCGTAGTTCCCGCGGGCGATGGTCTTGTTCATCCACTTGGGCATCAGCGGCACGTACTTGCCGCCGGTGGCGACCGTGACCGGGGTGGAGACGCCGCCGACGATCGTCGTGCCCGACTGGTAGTCCTGGTCGTACTTGGACTCGTTGTACGAGACGGCGTTGTAGAGCTGGAAGTGGTCGCCGAACTTCAGGGTGCCGGCCACGTCGACGCCCTTGGTGGTCACGTCGCCGACATTGGCCAGGATGGCCGGCGCCGGGTTGATGAAGTTGTAGGGCGCGATGTTCAGCAGGCGGTTGCTGAACTTGACGTTGTAGGCGTTGACTTGGCCCTCGACGCCGGTGATCGGGCCCCAGGCCACGTCGTGGCGGCTGCGCAGACCCACTTCATAGGTCCACGAGGTTTCCGGCTTCACCGTCGTCTTGAACAGGTCGAAGGCCGCCTGGGTGCCCAGGCTCCAGGCCGAGAAGCCGTAGAAGCCGCTGCCCGCGCCATACGGGATGAACTGGCGCATGTTCTGCTGGACGTTGACGAACACCTGCTCGGTGTCGGTGGCGTCCCACAGCAGGCCGGCCTGCGGCAGGAACCACTTGTTCGACTTGATCGAGCCGGTCGGATAATGGACCGGCACGGCCACGGTCGGCAGGTTCTGCTGGTTGATCGGGAACTTGCCGGTGGCGTCCTGCAGGCTGGACTTGAAGCCGGCCTGCAGCAGCAGCTTGGGCGTGATCCGCCACTGGTCCTGCAGGTGCAGCTGCACGTCGTTGACGTAGAACTCGGCGAAGTACTGGGTCAGGGCCTTCTTGCCGCGCGGCACGTCGTACGGCGACAGGTCGTTGTTCTCCTTGGTCATCGGATACCAGACGCGGTGCTGGGCCGGTTCGTTGTGCTCGAACCAGACGCCGCCCTTGATCTGGTGATCGCCCAGCGTCCACTCGGCCGTCGACAAGAGGCCCGTGCGGTTGATGCGGTACTCGGTGGTGCGCACGGCGTTGCCGCTGCCGCCCATCAGGTTGACGATGTTCTGCAGGGTGGCGGCGCTGGTCGCCGTGCCGACCACCAGGCTGGGATAGTAGGTGGCGAACAGCGCCGGCAGGCCGGCGGTGTTGATCGGACCCGCCACGATGCCGCGGCCGAAGTTGTAGTGGTGATACAGCTGGTTGGTCCAGGTGAACCCCTCGACCGGCTTCCAGGCGTATTTCAGGTAGCCGATGATGTCCTCGCGCTGGGCGGCGCTGAAGCAGTTCGAGAAGTTGTTGCCCTGGGCCGGCGGCGGGGTGCCGGGGCCGCCGGTCAGGCGGCTGGAGCAGGCGGCCAGGTCCGGATAGATGAACGGGCGGGTATAGGGCGTGTAGCCGGCCGCGGCGGCGGTCTGCTGGTTGCCCATGGCCGTGGCGTCCTCGTTCGGCTCCACCTTCATCTGCCAGTCGGCGTAGAAGGTCAGCTCGCCGTGCTCGTCTTCCTTGACCAGCTTGAGGTTCACCTGGTGGCCGCGCTGGTGGCCGTCGAAGTCCCAGGCCTTGGCGTCCTGGCGCAGGTACGAGACGTAACCCTTGAAGCCATTACCCATCTCGCCGCTGTCGAGGCGCACGAAGGTGCGGCTGGTTTCGTTGCTGCCCAGGGTCTGGCGGACGTTGAAGCCGCGCTCGGCCGACGGATCGCGGCTGAAGGTCTCGATCGCGCCGCCCAGGTTGCTGGTCGAGGCCACGCCCAGCGAGCCGGCGCCGGACGACAGGGTCACGCGGCTGACGTTCTCGCTGGTCACCGCGCGCGACACCGACAGGCCGTTGTAGTTGCCGTACTGCTGGTCGCCCAGCGGCACGCCGTCCAGGGTGAAGCCCAACTGCTGGGTCGAGAAGCCGTGGACGAACAGCGACAGGTTCTGCTCGTTGTTGCCCCACGGATCGGCGGTCCGATAGACGACGCCGGGCAGGAACTGGATGGCCTTCAGCGGGCTGGCGCCGGGCAGGACGCGCTGGATTTGCTGGGCCTCCATGGCCACCGCCGAGCGGGTCTCGCGCTGGCTGGTGATGATTACCTGCTCGACACTGGTCGAGTCGGTGTCGGCGGCCGCAGCGGCGGCGCCCGGCGCGGCGGCGACTTCGGCGGCGTGCGCGCCCGTGGCCAGAAGCGCCGCGGCGGCCGCGCCGCACCACAGCCGCGCCTGGCGGCTGAACGTCGTGTTGGACTGCATGATTCCCGTATCCCCCATCGCGATTGCGTGGGGCGGGCATAGGGACGCCGTGGGACGGCTCGACGACAGATTGACGACGCTCCCGTGACGGTGGCGCCGACGCCACAGGGGCGGGGCGCTACAGCCCGATCGCCTCCAGCTGCGCGCGGTTCATGGCGTCCAGCTGGGCGGCGGTCAGCTTGTTGACCTGGGCGCGGGACAGCTGGCTCAGTTGCGAGGGCGCGAAGGCGGCGATCTGCTCGCCGGTGAAGCCGGCGATCTGGCTGGGCATGATCTGGCCGATCTGGGTCGCGCTCAGGCTCTGGATCGCCACCCGGGGCAGCTGGCCGACCTGGGTGGTGGTCAGGGCCCCCAGCTGGGCGCCCGACAGCCGGGCCAGGCCCTCGGCCCCGAAGGCGGTCAGCTGCTCGTTGGTGAAGCCGCGCACCTGGGTCGCGGTCAGGCCGCCGAACTGCTCCTCGTTCAGGCCGGCCAGCGCCGTCAGCGACAGCGCGCCGATCTGGCCGGTGGTCAGGGCGGCGACCTGGGTCTTGTTGAACTCGCCGATGTCGGTCGCCGACAGGCCGCGCACCTGGACCGGCGACAGGGCGGCGATCTGGCCGACCGTCATGGCCGCCACCTGGGTCACGTTCAGGGCCGAGATGTCGGCGGCCGAGAAGCCTTCCAGCTGCGCCGCGCCCAGGGCCGCGACCTGGGTGGTGGTGAAGTCGCCGATGTCGGCGGCGTTGAACCGCTCGATCTGGGTGGCGGTCAGGCCGCGCACCTGGGTCGCGGTCAGGCGGGCGAACTGGGTCGCGTCCAGAGCCGAGAGGATCTCGCCGCGCACCGCGCCCATCTGGCCGGCCGAGAGGGCCGCGACCTGGCTTTCCGACAGCGCCCCGAAGGCGGCGGCGTCCAGGCTGGCCACGATCGTCGTGGACAGGCCCGCCACCTGGGTCGTCGCCAGGCTGGGCAGGCGCGAGGCTCCCAGGGCCGCGAAGGCCGTCGGCGTCAGGGCGCCGATCTGGGCGGCGCTCAGGCTGGCCAGGTCGCTGTTGGAGAGGCCGGCGATCAGGGTGGTCGACAGGCCCGCCATCTGGGTGGCGGTCAGCTGGCCCAGGCGCCCCTGGAACGCGCTGTCGGGCAGGCCGGCCATCTGGGTCGTGGTCAGGCCCGCGAACTGCGCCGCCGACAGGCCGGCGATGGCCGTGGTCGACAGGCTTCCCAGGTTCGTCGCCGACAGCGCCCCGATCTGGGCGCCGGTCAGGGCCGCGACCTGGGTCGTCGTCAGCTCGCCGAAGTCGGTGGTCGACAGCGATCCGACCTGGGTGGTGGTCAGGCTCTGGACCTGGGTGGTCGACAGCCGCGCGACCTGGGTGGCGCTGAAGGCGGCGAAGGCGGTGGCGGACAGGGCCGACAGGAAGCCGCTGGACAGGCCGCCGACCTGGGTCGTGGCCAGGGCCGCCAGCTGCGCGCCGGTCAGGCTGCCCGCCTGGGTGGTCGACAGGCCGGCCAGCTGGGTGGAGGCCAGGGCGCCGACCTGGGTGGCGTCCAGGGCCGGCAGCACGTCGACCGACAGCGCCCCCAGCTGCACCGAGGTCAGGGCCGCCAGCTGGCTGGCCGACAGGCCTGGCGTCTGCGACGGGCGCAGCGCCGAGATCTGCGACGGCGCCATGGCCTTCAGCTGGGTCGCGGTCAGGGCGGCCAGCTGGGTCGGGCTCAGCGCCGACACGTCGGTGGCGGGCAGGGCGGCCAGCTGGCCGGGCGCGATGGCCCCGACTTGGGTGGCGCTGAGTTCGGCCATGTCCTCGGGCGTCAGGCCGCGCAGCTGGGTGGCGGTCAGGGCGCCGATCTGGCTGGTCGACAGCGCCGCGACGTGGGTGGCGTCCAGGGCCGAGACGGCGGTGGACGACAGGCCGCCGATCTGGGCCGGGGTCAGCTGGGCCAGGCGACCGCTCTCCAGCCCGGCCACGGCGGTGGCCGACAAGGCCGCCACCTGGGTCGCGCGCAAGGCGGTCCATTGGCCGCTGGTCAGGCCGCCCAGGTCCGTGGCGTCCAGCGTGGCCAGCTGGGTGGTCGACAGGCCCTGGACCTGGGTCGGCGTCAGGCCGGCCCATTGGGTGGGGGTCAGCTCGCCGACCAGGGTCGACGACAGCGCGCCCACCTGGGCGGTGGTCAGGGCGGCGACCTGGGTGGCGCTGAGCACGGCGAAGGTGGCGGGCGCCAGGCTCCTGACCTGGGTGGCGGTCAGGCCGCGGATCTGGGCGGCGTCCAGCCGTTGCAGGCCTTCGGTGCTGAGCGCGGCCAGGCCGGTCACCGACAGGGCGCCGATCTGGCCGGCGGTCAGGGCGCCGATCTGGGTCGGGCTGAGGGCCGCGACCAGGTCGGAGGGGGCCTTGCCGATCTGGTCGTTGGACAGGGCGCGCAGCTGGGTGGGGCTCAGCGCCGCCACCTGGGCGTCGGTCAGGCCGGCCAGGGCGGTGGCCGACAGCTTGTTGACCTGGGCCACGTTCAGATTGCCCACCGCCGCGGCCGACAGGTGATCGATCAGGGCGCTGACCTGGGTCCCGTCCAGCGCGCCGATCTGGGTGGTGTTGAAATCCCCCACGTCGGTGTCGGACAGCCCCAGCAGCTGGGTGGTGGTCAGGCCCTTCATCTGCACCGCCGACAGGCGCGCGGTCTGGGTGGCGTTCAGGGCCGACAGCACCTCGGGCGTCAGGCCGGTGATCTGGACGGCGGTCAGGGCCCCCAGCTCGGTGGTGCTCAGCCGCGCGATGTCGCTGGGCGTGAAGATCTTCAGCTGGGCGGCCGTGATCCCCTGGAACTGGGCCGGGGTCAGGGCCGAGACGCTTCGCAGGGTGGCCAGCTGGGTTCCCGACAGCGCGCTTACCTGGCCGGGGCTGAGGGCGCCGACCTGTTCGGGCGACATGGCCCCGACGTCGCTGACCGACAGGGCCTTCAGCTGCAGCGGCGTCAGGGCCTTGATCTGGGTGGGGGTCAGGGCGCCGAACGCCGCGTCGGACAGCTCGGCCAGCCGCTCGGGCGGCAGGTCACGGATTTGGGCGGCGGTGAAGGCCTTCAGCTGGGCGCGGGTGAACTCGTTGAAGTCCTCGCCGTCCAGGGCCTTCAGCTGGTCGGTGCGCAGGCGGGCGATCTGGCTGGCGCTGAGCACGCCCACCTGCTCGGCGTCCAGCGCCGCGAAGCCGGTCGCCGACAGGCCGCCCACGGCCTGCGGGTCCAGGGCGGCCAGCTGGGTCGGGGTCAGGCTGGTGATCGTCGTCACCGACAGGGCGGCGGTATGGGCGCCGGACAGGCTCGCCAGCTGGGTCGGGGTCAGGGCGTCCAGCACGGTCGCGCCGGCCTTGCCCAGTTCGACGGGCGAGAGCGCCTTGACCTGGGTCGCGGTCAGCACCGCCAGGCGGCCGGGAACCATGGCCTTCAACTGGTCGGCGTTCAGGGCCGACAGCTGCAGGGCGGTGGCGCGGCTCCACTGGCCGGGATTGGTCAGGGCGACGGCGCTGGGGGACAGGCCGCGCAGGGCGGCGACCGACAGGTTGGAGAACTGGGTGGCGTCCAGGGCGCCGATCTGCTCGGCCGACAGCAGGGTGACCTGGCTGGAGGCCAGCGCCGACACCTGGCTGTTGCTCAGGGACCCGAACTGGTCGCGGCTGAACTCGCCGATGTCGGTGGCCGACAGGCCGCGCAGCTGCGCGGCGCTCAGCGCGCGGACCTGGGCCAGGGATAGGCTGCGCACCTGGTCCTGCGACAGGGCCGACACGGCCGTGGCGGTCATGGCCGCCATCTGGGTGGTGGCCAGCCCGTCCAGCGCCTGGGTGCTGAGGCCCGCGACCGTCGTGCGCGACAGCGACTGCATCTGGGCCTGGTTCAGGACCACCAGCTGGTTGGCGCTGAAGGCGACGGTGGCCGACAGGCGCGGCAGCTGGGCCGTGGTCAGGGCCGTGACCTGGCTGGGCGAGAAGGCGGCGAACTGCTCGGCGGTCATGCCGCTGATCGCGGTGACCGAGATGGCCGCCACCTGGGCCTTGGTCAGCTTGGCGAACTCGGATGGCGGCGCATCGGCCAGGGCGGCGCTGGTCAGGGACGCGATCTTGGCCGGAGTCAGGCTCGACAGGACCGACGCGTCGGAATTGATGGCCACCATGGCGGGACTTCCACCGTACTCGGGCCGCGCGATCCCCTTCGAGGAGGCTGAGCCAAAAAACCGCCAACATTCCCGGACGGCGAATCGTTAACCTCCACTTTAGGTGGAAGGGCGTTTCGTTCAAACTGTATTTCCGAGCTTGGCATAGGCGGTCAGGCCGGCGACCAGGGCGTCGAAGACCAGGCGCACGCGGCGCACGTCCTTCAGATCCTCGTGGGTGACCACGAAGGTCTCCAGGTCGAAGTTGAAGACCTCGGGCAGCACCCGCTCCAGCATCGGGTCGCGGATGGCCAGGCCGCTCTGGCAGACCCCCAGGCCCAGGCCCGCCCGGATGGCCGCCAGCTGGGCCACGTCGCTATCGGTGCGGAAGGTGAACGCGTCGAGGCGCAGGTCCAGGCCCATGGCCTTGAGCGCCCGCACCAGGGTCGTCTCGCTCTCGTAGCCGATCAGCGGCAGTCGCTGGGCCTCGTCCAGGGTCGTGGGCCGGCCCCAGGCGTCCAGCAGGCGCCGATGAGCGTGCAGGCCCAGCGGGATATTGCCGATCCGCTTGGCCACCAGCGCCTCCTGGGTGGGGCGGACCATGCGCACGGCGATGTCGGCCTCGCGGCGCAGCAGGTCCTCGCTGCGGTTGGTCAGGGCCAGCTCGAAGACCAGGCCCGGATGGGCCTCGCGCAGGGTTGCCAGGATCGGCGGCAGCACCTCCAGGCCGACCACCTCGCTGGCGGTGATGCGCACCGCGCCCGAGGCGGCGTCGGCCTCGGCCGAGGCGGCGCGGGCCAGCGAGGCCGCCGCCAGAGCCATGGCCCGGGCGTGCTGGGCCAGCTCCTGGCCCAGCGGCGTCGGCGTCAGGCCCGAGGGCGAGCGGGTGAACAGCGCCACGCCCAGCTGAGCCTCCAGGTCCTCGATCCGCCGGCGCACCGTGGGCTGGGCCGCGCCCAACTGGCGGGCGGCGGCCGACAGGCTGCCGGTCTCGATCACGGCCAGGAAGGCGCGCTGGCGCTCCCAATCTACAGGGGTGGCCACGGCGCTGGCGACGGCGGAGGGAAGATCAGGGCTCATATATTTTTGATAGTCCGATCGATCGTTCTCGACAATTTCTGTCAGGGGCGTCGCGGCGCATCTTCGGGTCATCGCAACGACAGGAGCCGGCCATGACCGCCCAGAACGCTCGCATCGCTCTCGTCCTCGGCGCCAATGGCGGCGTGGGCGGTGAAACCGCCGCCGCCCTGGCCCGCCGGGGCTGGACCGTCCGCGCCCTGGTGCGCGATCCCGGCCAGGGGCGCCTCGCCGGCGTCGACTACCGGAAGGGCGACGTCCTGGATCGCGACGCCGTGGTCGCCGCCGCCCAAGGCGCCGCGATCATCGTCCACGCCGTCAACCCGCCCGGCTATCGCGGTTGGAAGACGCTGGTCCTGCCGATGATCGACAACACCATCGCCGCCGCCCGGGCCAGCGGCGCGCGGATCCTGCTGCCGGGCACGATCTATAACTACGACCCCGCCGCCCATGCCGTGATCGACGAGACCACGCCCCAGCGCGCCCTGACGCGCAAGGGCCGGATCCGCATCGCCATGGAGGCCCGGCTGGAAGCGGCGGCGGAAGATGGCGTGCGCTCACTGATCCTGCGGGCCGGCGACTATTTCGGCCCGCGCTCGACGGCCAACAGCTGGTTCGCCTCGGGCCTGGTCAAGCCGGGCCAGGCGGTGAAGACCATCCTCTATCCGGGCGACAAGAACGTCGGCCACGCCTGGGCCTATCTGCCCGATGTCGGCGAGACCTTCGCCCGGTTGGCCGACCGCGAGGCCGAGCTGCCGGCCTTCGCCCGCTTCCACTTCGAGGGGGTCTGGGACGCCGACGGGACCGCCATGGTCCGCGCCATCGCCCGCGCCGCCGGCCTCGCCCGTCCCGACGTCCGCCGCCTGCCCTGGGGCCTGTTGCCGGTCGCGGGCCTGTTCAACGAGACCATGCGCGAACTGTCCGAGATGCGACCGTTCTGGCGCCATCCCGTGCGGCTGGACAACCATCGCCTGGTCGCCTTCCTCGGCGAGGAGCCGCGCACGCCCTTGGACGTCGCGGTCCGGGCGACCATGCAGGGCCTGGACGTGCCGGTGGCCGAAACCGCGCGGCTGAAGCGGGCGGCTTAGGGGCAATCGACATCTAGCTTTGAGCTAGCCAAGACCCGGTCTCCCCGGCGAAAGCCGGGGCCCAGATCGAACCCAAGGGCGTCACCGGAATGGCGAGGCTAACAGGTGCGTCACCCCAACCTCTCTGGATGAATCTGGGCCCCGGCTTTCGCCGGGAGACCGGTTATGGGGGATATGAGCCTGGCGCGGATGCGGGACTTCGATCCATGCCCTCTAAGCGTCCAGCACCGACCGCACCTTGGCGGCCAGGGAGGGGCTGTCGTAGGGCTTGTCGAGCATGGGGTACTCGTCAGCCCAGTCGATGGCCTCCTCGCCGATGAAGCCCGAGGTCAGCAGCACCTTCAGCCCCGGATTGGCGCCCCGCGCCCGCCGGGCCAGGTCCAGGCCGCTGACCCCGCCGGGCATGACCACGTCCGAGAACAGCATCTCGAACGCCGTCCCGCCCTTCAGCCGGCGCAGGGCGCTGGCGGCGTTGCGGGCGGTGGTGACGCGATAGCCCAGCGACTCCAGCGTATCGACGGCCAGGGCCAGGACCGAGGGATCGTCCTCGACCACCAGGATGTGCTCCGAGCCGGTGGCTTCCTCGGACGGCGCGGTGGGGGCGGCCTGGGTCGTGGCCGGCGGTGCGATGGCCGGCAGGGTGATCTCGAAGGCCGCGCCCTGGCCCGGGGCCGTGACCACGGTGACCTCGCCGCCGGACTGCTGCACGAAGCCGTAGACCTGCGACAGGCCCAGGCCCGAGCCCTTGCCGACGTCCTTGGTGGTGAAGAACGGCTCGAAGATCCGCGAGGCGACGCCCGGCGCCATGCCCGGGCCGGTGTCGCGGACCACCAGACCGTGAGCCCCTGTCGGATCGGCGCGGACGGTGATGGTGAGGCCGCCCGCGCCCTCCATGGCGTCGCGGGCGTTGACGGCCAGGTTCAGCAGGGCGCTTTCCAACTGGGCCGGGTCGATATGGACGAAGGCCGGGGCGTCGGCCAGCTCCAGCGACACCGACACCGCGTCGCCGACCGCCTGGCGGATCAGGGGCGAGAAGTCGCGGACCAGCTCGTTCAGGTCGACGGCGGCCGGGTCCAGGCGCTGACGGCGCGAGAAGGCCAGCAACTGGCGGGTCAGGGCCGCGCCGCGCTCGGTGGCCTGGCGGACCGCCTTGACCTGGCGGGCGAACGGGAAGCCGTCGCCGCAGCGGCGCTGGATCAGGTCGACATTGCCCAGGATCACGGTCAGCAGGTTGTTGAAATCGTGGGCGACGCCGCCGGTCAGCTGGCCCACCGTCTCCATCTTGCGGGCGTGGCGGAAGGCGTCCTCGAGGGCGCGGCGCTCGGTGTTGTCCAGCAGGGTGCCGAACACCACCGCCGCCCCGGTGTCGGGATCCTCGCTGAGGATGCCCTGGTCGATCACCGACTTGTACGAGCCGTCCGCGCACCGCAGCCGGTACTCGCAGGTATAGGCTCCGGCGTCGCGGGCCTCGGCCTGGGCGCGGGCCACGATCGCCTGGTCGTCGGGATGGACCAGGCCATAGCCGAACTTGCGGTTCTGGATGAAGTCCTCGGCCTCGAAGCCGGTCAGGCCCTTCATGCTGTCGCTGACCGACACCGCCGCGTACGGATGGTCGGCCTGGCGCGAGTAGAACACGATCGGCAGGGCGCGCTGGATCGCCTGCTGGCGGCGCAGGGACGCCTGCAGCGAGCGCTCGGCCTCCAGCTTCTCGGCCTGGACGCGGGCGTGCTCCTCCAGCAGGCGCTGGCGGCTCTCCAGCTCGCGGGCCAGTTCCAACCGCTTGATGTGCAGGTCGACCAGCACCTGCACCTTGGAGCGCAGGATGAACGGATCCACGGGCTTGAACACCACGTCGACGGCGCCGGCCGAATAGGCCTTGAAGATGTGGCCCTCGTCGCGGAACACCGCCGTCAGGAACACGATCGGCACGTCGCGGGTGCGCCGCCGCTCGCGGATCAGGGCGGCGGTCTCGTAGCCGTCCATGCCGGGCATGTGCAGGTCCAGCAGGATGACCGCGAAGTCGTCGGTCAGCAGCTTGCGCAGGGCCTCGGGCCCCGAGCGGGCGACGACGAGCTCCTGGCCCAGCGCCTCCAGCGCCTGGGTGGCGGCGAAGGCGTTGCGCTCATCGTCGTCGACGATCAGCACCTTGGCCCGCGGTCGGTCGACCGGGACGGGCTCTGGCGGGAACTGGACGGCGGGCGTCGACATGATGCTCGTCACTGGTGGGCGACGGTGGACAGGTTGACGATGTTGCCGCCGACCAGCTTGCGGGCGTCGGCGCGCTGCACCGAGACCCGCAGGACCGAGATCAGCTGGTCCAGGTCGACGGGCTTGGACACATAGTCCGAGGCGCCGGCCTGGATGCACTTCTGGCGGTCGCCCTTCATGGCCTTGGCGGTGACGGCGACGACGGGCAGGTCGAAGAACCGGGCGCGCGAGCGGATCTCGCGCATGGTCTCGTAGCCGTCCATGTCGGGCATCATGATGTCGACCAGGACCATGTCGACCGACGGCAGGCTGTCCAGCAGCTCCAGCCCCGCGCGGCCGCTCTCGGCGTAGCGCAGCTCGATGCCGTACTCCTCCAGGGCGCTGGCCAGGGAGAAGATGTTGCGGATGTCGTCGTCGATAACGACAGCGGTGCGGCCCGCCAGGACCGCATCCGCGTGCTTGGTCTTGGTCAGCATGGCGCGGGCCGTGTCGGGCAGGCCCTCGACCGGGGCGTGCTGGATCAGGGCCACGTGGTCGATCAGCTGTTCGGCCGTGCGGGCCAGGCGGGCCGCGCCGGTGAACACCGCCAGGCGCAGGCGGCGCTCGTCCTCGGTGTCCAGTTCGCCGGGGGCGTAGAGCACCGTCGAGCCCGAGACCGCGCCGCGCTGCTTGAGCAGGTCCAGGGTCGGACCGACCGCGCCCCCGGCGTCGATGGCCTCGCCGCCGACGGGAACGACCAGGCAGCCCTGCTCGCCGGTGAAGGCCTCGGGCGGCAGGGCGTCCAGGGCGGTCTCGACGCGGACCGCATCGAACACCGACTTGAGCAGCTCGGCCGTGGTCTTGTCGCCGCCGACCAGGATCGGGGTGCGCTCGGGATGGTCGGCCAGGCGCCGCACGCGATCAAGGGTGGAGACCACCGCCTCCTGTTCGACCGGCTTGCTGGTGAAGCCCAGGGCGCCCATCGACAGCGACAGGCCGCCGCGGTCGTCGGCAGAGATCACCTGCACCGGGATGTGCCGGGTCTCGGGCGTGCGCTTGAGCAGGTCCAGCAGGGCCAGCCCGTCCATGTCGGGCAGGCCGACGTCCAACAGGATGGCCTCGGGCGCGAAGCGGCGGGCCAGGGACGGGACGGACGAGCCCTCGGCCGTGACCACGCCCTTGAAGCCGTTGTCGCGGGCCAGGGCCAGCAGGATCGAGGCGAAGCGCGGATCGTCCTCGACGATCAGCACGGTGGGGTCCTCGGGCCTGACCGTGTCGCGGTCGTCGACGACGCTTTCCACCGGCTCGTACGACGGCGCGTCGGCCGTCGAGAAGGTGAAGGTCGAGGACGGACTGGCGGGGGCGCGCGGCGAAGGCGTCGGGGCCTGCTGCTGGGCGGTCGGGCTGAAGTTCAGCGGCAGGTAGAGCGTGAAGGTCGAGCCGACGCCGGGGGTCGAGACGACCTTGAGCTCGCCGCCCAGCAGGCGGGTGATCTCGCGGCTGATCGACAGACCCAGGCCCGTGCCGCCGTACTTGCGGCTGGTGGTGCCGTCGGCCTGCTGGAAGGCTTCGAAGATGATCCGCTGCTTGTCCTCGGGGATGCCGATGCCGCTGTCCTCGACCTCGAAGGCCAGCACCTGGCCGGCCTTGTTCAGGTGGTCGTTGCCGACGGCCCAGCCCGACTCGGCGCGGCGCACGGACAGCTTCACCGAACCGGCCTGGGTGAACTTGAAGGCGTTGCTGAGCAGGTTCTTGATCACCTGCTGCAGGCGCTTGTCGTCGGTGTACATCGCCGGCGGCAGGGCCGGGTCGATGTCGATGGCGAAGTCCAGCTTCTTGTCCTGGGCCAGCTGGGCGAAGGTCCGCTGGGTCTGGTCGCGCAAGGATGCGAACGGCATCTGGCCGATGTCCAGCGTGACCGTGCCGCTCTCGATCTTGGACAGGTCGAGGATGTCGTTGATCAGGCCCAGCAGGTCGGCGCCGGCCGAGTGGATGTTCTTGGAGAACTCCACCTGCTTGTCGCTGAGGTTGCCCTGGGCGTTCTCGCTGAGCATCTTCGACAGGATCAGCAGCGAGTTCAGCGGCGTGCGCAGCTCGTGGCTCATATTGGCCAGGAACTCGGACTTGTACTTCGAGGTCAGGGCCAGCTGTTCGGCCTTCTCCTCCAGCGCCGCCTTGGCCTGCTCGACCTCGGCGTTCTTAGCTTCCACCTGCTTGTTCTGGGCGGACAGCAGCACGGCCTTGTCCTCCAGCTCGGCGTTGGTCTGCTGCAGCTCTTCCTGCTTGGAGCGCAGCAGCTCCTCGGACTGGCGGAGCGAGGCGGCCTGCAGTTCCAGGCGGTCGTTGGTCTTCTTCAGCTCTTCCTGCTGGGCCTGCAGTTCGGCGGTCAGCAGCTGCGATTGCTCCAGGAGGCCCTCTGTCCGCATGTTGGCGGCGATGGTCGACAGCACGATGCCGATCGACTCCATCAGCTGGTCCAGGAAGGCCCGCTGGGTCTCGTTGAACTCGCCGAAGCTGGCCAGCTCGATCACCGCCTTCAGCTCGCCCTCGAACAGGGCCGGCAGGACGATGATGCTGCGCGGCGCGCTCTCGCCCAGGCCCGAGCTGACCTTGACGTAGTCCTTGGGGACGTTGGTCAGCAGGATGCGTTCCTTCTCGGCCGCGCACTGGCCGATCAGGCCCTCGCGCAGGCGCAGCTGGGCGGCCGGGGGCTTCCTGCGATTGCCGGCATAGCTGGCGGCCAGGGTCAGCACCGGCTGGCCGTCCTCGTCGGCGTCCGAGACATAGAACACCCCATGCTGGGCGTTGATCAGCGGGGCCAGCTCGGACAGGACGAGGTTCGACACGGTCGACAGGTCGCGCTCGCCCTGCAGCATGCGGCTGAACCGGGCCAGGTTGGTCTTCAGCCAGTCCTGCTCGGTGTTCTTCAGAGTTTGATCCTTCAGATTGCGGATCATCTCGTTGATGTTGTCCTTCAGCGCCGCGACTTCGCCGGACGCTTCCACGGTGATCGACCGGGTCAGGTCGCCCTTGGTCACGGCGGTGGACACCTCGGCGATGGCGCGGACCTGGGTGGTCAGGTTGGCGGCCAGCTCGTTGACGTTGTCGGTCAGGTCGCGCCACAGGCCAGCGGCGCCGGGCACCCGCGCCTGGCCGCCCAGCTTGCCTTCCGAGCCCACTTCACGGGCCACGTTGGTCACCTGGTCGGCGAAGGTGGCCAGGGTCTCGATCATGCCGTTGATGGTGTCGGCCAGCGAGGCGATCTCGCCCTTGGCGTCCAGGGTCAGCTTGCGCTTGAGGTTGCCCTGGGCCACGGCGGTGACGACGTCGGCGATGTTCCGCACCTGGCCGGTCAGGTTGGCGGCCATCATGTTGACGTTGTCGGTCAGGTCCTTCCAGGTGCCGGCCACGCCGGGCACCTGGGCCTGGCCGCCCAGCTTGCCCTCGGTGCCGACTTCGCGCGCCACGCGGGTCACTTCCGAGGCGAAGCCGTTCAGCTGGTCCACCATGACGTTGATGGTCGACTTGAGTTCGAGGATCTCGCCCTTCACGTCGACGGTGATCTTCTTGGACAGGTCACCCTTGGCGACGGCGGTCGTCACGTCGGCGATGTTGCGCACCTGGCCGGTCAGGTTGGCGGCCATGAAGTTGACGTTGTCGGTGAGGTCCTTCCAGGTGCCGGCCACGCCCTTCACCTGGGCCTGGCCGCCCAGCTTGCCTTCGGTGCCGACTTCGCGCGCCACGCGGGTCACTTCCGACGAGAAGCTGTTCAGCTGGTCCACCATGACGTTGATGGTGTTCTTCAGCTCCAGGATCTCGCCCTTCACGTCGACGGTGATCTTCTTGGAGAGGTCGCCCATGGCGACGGCGGTGGTCACCTCGGCGATGTTGCGGACCTGGCCGGTCAGGTTGCCGGCCATCAGGTTGACGTTGTCGGTCAGCTCCTTCCAGGTGCCGGCGACGCCCTTCACCTGGGCCTGGCCGCCCAGCTTGCCTTCGGTGCCGACTTCGCGGGCCACGCGGGTCACTTCGCTGGCGAAGGCGTTCAGCTGGTCCACCATGGTGTTGATGGTGTTCTTCAGCTCGAGAATTTCACCCTTCACGTCGACGGTGATCTTCTTGGAAAGGTCGCCGTTGGCCACGGCGGTGGTGACGTCGGCGATGTTCCGCACCTGACCGGTCAGGTTGGCGGCCATGAAGTTGACGTTGTCGGTCAGGTCCTTCCAGGCGCCGGTGACGCCCTTGACCTGGGCCTGACCGCCCAGCTTGCCTTCGGTGCCGACTTCGCGGGCCACGCGGGTCACTTCCGACGAGAACGAGTTCAGCTGGTCCACCATGACGTTGATGGTGTTTTTCAGCTCCAGGATCTCGCCCTTCACGTCGACGGTGATCTTCTTGGACAAGTCGCCCATGGCGACGGCGGTGGTGACCTCGGCGATATTGCGGACCTGGCCGGTCAGGTTGCCGGCCATCAGGTTGACGTTGTCGGTCAGCTCCTTCCAGGTGCCGCCGACCCCGGTGACGTTGGCCTGACCGCCCAGCTTGCCTTCCGTACCCACTTCGCGGGCCACGCGGGTCACTTCGCTGGCGAAGGCGTTCAACTGATCGACCATGACGTTGATGGTCGACTTCAGCTCCAGGATCTCGCCCTTCACGTCGACGGTGATCTTCTTGGAGAGGTCGCCGTTGGCGACGGCGGTGGTGACCTCGGCGATGTTGCGGACCTGGCCGGTCAGGTTGGCGGCCATGAAGTTGACGTTGTCGGTGAGGTCCTTCCAAGTGCCGGCCACGCCTTCCACGCGCGCCTGGCCGCCCAGCTTGCCCTCGGTGCCGACTTCGCGCGCCACGCGGGTCACTTCGGAAGCGAAGCCGTTCAGCTGGTCCACCATGGTGTTGATGGTGTCCTTCAGCTCCAGGATCTCGCCGCGCACGTCGACGGTGATCTTCTTGGAGAGGTCGCCGCGGGCCACGGCGGTGGTCACCTCGGCGATGTTGCGGACCTGGCCGGTCAGATTGCCGGCCATCAGGTTGACGTTGTCGGTCAGTTCCTTCCAGGCGCCGGTGACGCCCTTGACCTGGGCCTGGCCGCCCAGCTTGCCTTCCGTACCCACTTCACGGGCCACGCGGGTCACTTCGCTGGCGAAGCTGTTCAACTGATCGACCATGACGTTGATGGTCGACTTCAGTTCCAGGATCTCGCCCTTCACGTCGACGGTGATCTTCTTGGACAAGTCGCCGTTGGCCACGGCGGTAGTGACCTCGGCGATGTTCCGGACCTGGCCGGTCAGGTTGGCGGCCATCAGGTTGACGTTGTCGGTCAGGTCCTTCCAGGCGCCGGTGACGCCCTTGACCTGGGCCTGGCCGCCCAGCTTACCCTCGGTGCCGACTTCACGGGCCACGCGGGTCACTTCGCTGGCGAAGCTGCCCAGCTGGCCCACCATGGTGTTAACGACCTTGCCGATGCGCAGGAACTCGCCGCGCAGGGGACGGTCCTCGTTCTCCAGGTCCATGGTCTGGGAAAGGTCGCCGTTGGCCACGGCGCCGATCACGCGGGCCATTTCGGCGGTCGGGTGCACCATGTCGGTGATCAGGCTGTTGACGGCCTCGACGCTCTCGGACCAAGCGCCCTGCGCGCCGGGCAACTGGGCCCGCTGGTTGATCTTGCCCTGGCGGCCGACGACGTCGCGCAGGCGCTCGAACTCCTTGGAGATCCGGTCGTTCAGGTCGACGGCGTCGTTGAAGGCCTCGGCCAGCTCGCCGTCCAGGCCGGACAGGTCCGTGGGCAGGCGGACAGAGAAGTCCCCGCGCCGGAACGCCCGCAGCGCCGCCAGCAATTGATGACCGTCGAGCTCGCGTCCGCCAGCGGCTCGTTCCAAAACGCCTTGCATGCCCTGCACCCCCAAAGTGCGTTACGTTCGGGGCGGGGACGGGTCGATCGGATCGACGCCGGATGAGCAAAGACCCACCACCCCTGAACCTCTCCGAAAACGCGGCTGTTGAGTGGGGGTTCCGAAGCTTTGTGCTGAAGCTTCGCCGGAGCGTCTCAGCTTGTCTTGGTCAGCCGCAGATCCTGGTAGTCGTAGCTGAAGTCGGCCAGGGGCGACACCGCCTTGACCAGGGCCGAGACCACCTTGCCGTCCTTCAGGTCGAAGCTGAAGAAGGCGTCTTCCTGGGTGCGGTCGTCGAACACGGTCTTGAACATCTCGCCGTCGAACGGGACCAGCTTGCCGCGCAGGGCCGGGGTCTTGTCGAACGAGACGGTCAGGCCCTGCTTCTTGCCTTTCCCGACCAGGCCGATCGTCACCGTGCCGTACCAGGGATCGCGATAGACGCCGGAATAGGCGGCCAGCGGCAGGCTGGGCTTGGCGCCGCCAGGGGCCGAGGTCGTGGTCGCGCGGGCGGCGTCCTTGATCGTGTTGGCGTCGGCCTCGGCCTGGACCCGCTTGCTGGAGGCGATCCAGTCGAAGTCGCTGCGCCCCTGCAAGCGGTCGGGCCCGCCGAAGCGCAGGGACCGCAGCACCGGCGTCTCCTCGGCGTTGGTCATGATCATGATCCCGGACTTGCGGCCGGGCAGCAGGCCGGTGAACGAGATGAAGCCGGCCAGGCCGCCGGTGTGCCACAGGAAGCGTTCGCCGCGGTGGTCCTGGACGAACCAGCCCAGGGCATAGGCCTGCAGCGAGGGGCGGACCGGGTTCTCGTCGGTCGGGCCGTCCGACCAGGTGGTGATGGTCTGCGGCTTCCACATCTCGCGGGCCGACGGCTCGCTCCACAGCCGCTTGGCGTTGGGCAGCATGCCCAGGCCCAGCTGGACCAGCATCCACTGGGCGATGTCCTTGGGCGTGGAATTGACCCCGCCGGCCGGGGCCGCGGCGGCGAAGCTGTTGTCGAACGGCAGCACGGTCTGCGGGCCCAGGCCTCGCACAGGCGGACCCAGGCGGGCGTGCGGCGAGGCCCGGCGGCTCTTGTCCACCAGGGCGGGGCTGGAGACGGTGCTGGTCATGCCCAGGGGATCGAAGATCCGGGCCTTGATCAGCGATTCCCAGCTCTGGCCGGTCACCGCCTCGATCAGCGCCCCGGCGGCGACGTAGAGCACGTTGTCATAGGCGTAGCCGCCCCGGAACTGGCCGCCGATCGGCAGGTACTTCAGGCCCGCCACGATGTCGGCGCGCGTATGGGTCGGGGCCGGCCAGATCATCAGGTCGCCCGCGCCCAAGGTCAGCCCGCTGCGATGGACCAGCAGGTCGCGGACGGTCATCAGCTTGGTGATGACGGGATCGCTCATCTGGAAGGCCGGCAGGTGCTGGGTGACCGGATCGTCCCAGCCGATCCGGCCCTCCTCGACCAGCATGGCGACCAGGGCGGCGGTCATGGCCTTGGTGTTCGAGGCGATGCCGAAGACGGTGTTCTCGTCGCAGCGATCCTGGGTCCCCAGCGTCTTGACGCCATAGCCCTTGGCCAGGGTGACCTTGCCCTTCTCGACCACGGTGATCCCCAGGCCCGGCTGGTCGGGGAAGGCGGCCATGACGTCTTGCGCCAGCTGGTCGACCGCCGCGGCCACCGAGCCGGTCTCCTGGCTCCAGGCCTTGTTCCCGAACGCCGCCAGACCCGTGGTCGCCAGGGCCGAGACGAGGGCGGAGCGGCGGGTCGTGGTCAGCATGGGGCGTCCTTGGAATGGCGCGACCACGCTATGCCGAGGCTCCGGCGGCGGACAAGGGTGGAAGCGCCCCCTCCGTCACGATGCTGCGCATCGCGCCACCTCCCCCCGCTGCGCGGGGGAGGAGAGTGCTCATCCTCCCCCGTGTAACGGGGGAGGTGGATTGCTGCGGATACGCAGCAAGACGGAGGGGGCGTCTAGCCTCAGTTCCCCCCGTCCAGCAGCCGGCGCGCGATGACCTGGGCCTGGATCTCGCCGGCGCCCTCGAAGATGTTGAGGATGCGGGCGTCGGCCAGCAGGCGGCTGGCGGCGTACTCCATGGCGAAGCCGTTGCCGCCGTGGATCTGCAGGGCGTTGTCGGCGCAGGCCCAGGCCACGCGGGCGGCGATCAGCTTGGCCATGCCGGCCTCGAGATCGCAGCGCTTGCCCTCGTCCTTCTGGCGGGCGGCGTAATAGGTCAGCTGGCGCACGCCCATGATCTCGGCGGCCATCATGGCCAGCTTGTTGGCCACCCGGGGGAACTCGAAGATCGCCTGGCCGAACTGCTGGCGGTCCAGGGCGTAGCCGAGGCCGGTTTCCAGCGCCGCCTGGGCGACGCCGACGGCGCGGGCGGCGGTCTGGATGCGGGCGCTCTCGAAGGTGGCCATCAGCTGCTTGAAGCCCTGGCCGGGGACGCCGCCCAGAAGGTTCTCGGCCGGGACGGTGAAGCCGTCGAAGCCCAGCTCGTACTCCTTCATGCCGCGATAGCCGATCACCCCAATCTCGCCGCCGCTCATGCCGTCGGCGGGGAAGTCGTTCCCCTCGACGCCGCGCGGCTTGGGGGCCAGCAGCATCGAGAGACCGCGATAGTCAGTGGTGCCGGCCTCGGTGCGGACCAGCAAGGTCATGACGTCGGCGCGGGCGGCGTGGGTGATCCAGGTCTTGTTCCCGGTCACCACGTAGTTTTCGCCCTCCAGCACCGCGCGGGTGCGCAAGCTGCCCAGGTCGCTGCCGGTGTTCGGTTCGGTGAAGACGGCGGTCGGCAGGATCTCGGCGCTGGCGATCTTGGGCAGCCAGTACTGCTTCTGATCCTCCGTGCCGCCGGTCAGGATCAGCTCGCCGGCGATCTCGGAGCGGGTGGCCAGCGAGCCGACGCCGATCCAGGCCCGCGACAGCTCCTCGGAGACCACGCACATGGCGGTCTTGCCCATGCCGCTGCCGCCGAACTCTTCCGGAATGGTCAGGCCGAAGACGCCCAGGGCGCCCAGCTCCTCGACCAGTTCGATCGGGATCAACTGGTCCTTCAGGTGCCATTCGTGGGCGAAGGGGGTGACCTTCTCCTCGGCGAAGGCGTGGAACTGGTCGCGGATCATCTCGAACGTCTCGTCGAGGCCGGTATGTTCCAGCGTCGGGCGGCCGCGCGCCTCGGCCAGGCGCTGGGCGATTCGGCTCTTCACGGCCTGGGTCCCGCCCTCGACCATCAGCTTCATCAGGCCGTTCGAGTAGAGGCGGTTCAGCACCGCGCGGTCCTCGACCAGGTGCGCCGGACGGACGATCTCGCCCTGGTTCATCGGCACGCCGCCGACCAGCTGGGCGCAGTATTCCGAGAACAGCAGCTGGGCCAGCAGGGCCTCGATCTCGCCGAAGCGGCCTTCATCCTGCAGCCGCTCGGCCCAGCCGGCGACCTGGTTCATCAGCTCGGCATAGGCCGCGTACCAGCCGTAGCCGTGGACGCGGTGCTGGTGGACGTCGGCCAGCTTGCGGTCGACCTTTCCCGTCTCGCCGGTGATGTGGGCCAGCACCTGGGGCTTGGCCTCGGCCACGAACAGCCCCGCCGCGTCGGCGGCCTCGCGCAACAGGCCCGTCAGGCCCGGAAGGATCAGGCTGGTGTCCTTGGCTTGCGTATCGGTCATCGCTTACTCCCCTGCGCGAACATTTGTTTTTCTTCACCGTGGCTCATTTCGCATGTGCGAGCAATGCCGCAGCGCAGCATGACGTGAAAAAGCGTCGAGCGCCTGCGGTTCCCCGCCAGCGGCGTCGTCTCATCAGAGTGGCGCTCGAGGAGCCGCGGTTCGTCCGTGTCCAGAAGCGTCCGGCCGGGGGGCGCGGATGGATGACATGGCCAAGACAATCGCGATCGTGCTGCATGACCTGCCTTTGGGAGGCTCCGAGCGGATCGCGGTGCGGCTGGCCAACCGCTGGGCGGCGGCGGGCCGGCGGGTGACGCTGTTCTGCGGGACGCGCGACGGCCCGCTGGCCGCGCTGATCGACCCGGGGGTCGAGGTGGTGGCGTGCGATCCGCCGATCCCGCGCGGCCGGGGCTCGCGCCGCCGCCTGGGCAAGGCGACCGCCGACTATGTCGCCGCCCACCGTCCCGACATCCTGTTCGTGCCCGGCAACTATCATTGGCCGATCCTGCCGGCGATCGACGCCCTGCCGGCCGACCAGCGGCCCGGCGTGGTCGCCCAGATCGGCACGCCGCTGTATCGCCACGGGCGCGGCCGCCTGGCCCAGATCCCCTACAACCTGCGCACCTGGCGCCAACTGCGTCGCGTCGACCGCGCCATCTCGCTGTCGGACAGCATGACCCACGACGCCGACCGGGTGCTGGGCCGACGCGTCACCCAGCGCCTGCCGCTGCCGGCCCTGGACGACGCCGACCAGGCCTTCGCCCGCCCCGCCGAGGGCAAGGTGATCCTGGCCGCCGGCCGGCTGGTCAAGGAGAAGGGCTTCGAGGTCGCCCTGCGCGCCTTCGCCCGCGTCAAGGATCCGGAGGCCCGGCTGGTGATCGTCGGCGAGGGCGAGCGCCGCGCGGCCCTGGAGGCCCTGGCCCGCGACCTGGGCGTGGCCGACCGGGTCAGCTTCCCCGGCTACGCCCGCGACATCCGGCCCTGGCTGGAGACGGCGCGGGCCTTCCTGCTCAGCTCCTATTACGAAGGCTACGCGGCGGTGATCGTCGAGGCCCTGGGCGCGGGGCGTCCGGTGGTCAGCACCGACTGCACGCCGGCGGCCGGCGAGCTGCTGGGCTCGCGCCTGGCCGGCCAGGTGGCGCCGATCGGCGACGTCGACGCCCTGGCCGCCTGTCTCGACGCGGAGCTGGCCCGACACGCGCCGGATCCGGCCGCCCTGGCCGCCCTGGTCGCCGACTACCGGATCGGACCGATCGCCGAGGCCTATCTGCGGGTGTTCGACGCCGTGGCGGCCAAGCGCGGCGCCCGCGGGCGGATCAGGCCCGCCGCGCCCGTTTTCGCCATGCCCGTCGCGCGTCCAGCGCCAGCGACGCCGGCGACAGTTCGAACCGCTTGGCGTCGATCAGCGTGACCGGTCCCGCCGCCGCCAGGGTGTGCAGCCCCTGGACATGGCGGCCGAAGCTGGGCGGGGCGGTGATCGGCTCGTCCGCCTGGGCCTCGAAGCGGTCGGGCGTCAGGGTGGTGATGCGCAGGGCGCGGATCGCCCCGCCATAGGTGCGCCGGCAGTCCTGGACCGGCAGCACGATCGCGCCGTCGACCACGATCGGCGTCCCCCTGGCCGCGAACTGGACGGGTCGTAGCGGACCGGATTGCCGGCGTGCGGCGTCCACGGCCCGGTCAGCCGGTCGGCCCAGGCCACGTGCAGGGCGCTGACCTTGTCGGCCTTGGTCGTGGCCGGGGTATAGAACAGCCACCAGCGGCCCTCGTGGAAGATCGGCGTGGCGTCGATCGCCACCTGGTCCAGGTCCAGCACCGCCGCCGGGACCCAGCGGGTCGGAAAGGCCTCGGCCCGATACAGGGTCAGCCGGCCCGACTTGTGGGCCTCGGGCAGCATGTACGTCTCGCCATCGGTCTCGATGATGAACGGGTAGGACAGGTGCCAGGCCTCCTTCAGGGCCGGCCGGCGGTTCAGCAGGGTCAGGTCGGCGTCGAAGGTCAGCACCTCGATCGCCCCGACCCGGTCGCGATAGTCGTAGATCTCGGCGAACACGTAGAGGCGGCCGTCGCGCCAGACGCCGATCGGGTCGGCCAGGAAGCGCAACGGACCCGGATCGGGGATCCATTGGACCTCATGGCGGGCCAGGGCCCCCGGCGCCAGCAGCGCCTCCAGCGGCGCGCGCACCAGGCCCACGCGCCACATGTCCTTCACCAAGCCCAAGAGCGTCCCCCAACACACATAAAAGGCGTCGAACCCGGCCCCATCATGGACGTTGCGAGGCTCCGGCCAAACTTTTTTCCAACATGAACGAACTCTGTCAGTCGGGTCGCCGACACCGTTCAGCTTCGCCCTGCCATGGTGCGTCTCACGAGGTCGAGACGGCCTCGGACACATCACTGGGACGAAGGAATACGACCATGACCATCACGACCAAGATCAAGACGATCACCCTGACCCTGGGCGCGGCCGCGGCCGCTCTGAGCATGGCCGCCGCGCCGCAAGCCAACGCCGGCGTCGTCGGCTGCAAGGCCTCGGGCGGCAAGCAGGAAGTCGGCGCCGTCCTGGGCGGCCTGCTGGGCGGCCTGGCCGGCAACAAGATCGCCGGCAAGGGCGATCGCGGCACGGGCACGGCCATCGGCGCGGTGCTCGGCGCGGGCGCCGGCTCGGCGGTGGGCTGCAACATGCAGAAGAGCGAGGCGGCCAAGGAGGTCGGCGGCATCTACAAGTCGGGCGGTTATCGCTACGCCCAGACCGTCGAGGCCGAGCCGCTGGTCAAGGTGAACCGCAAGTACGTGGCCCGCTCGACCCTGAACGTGCGCTCCGCCGCCTCGACCCGCGCCGACCGCGTGGGGGCTGCCTTCGGGCGCCACCTTCCAGGCCCTGGGCCGCACCGGTGACGGCAAGTGGATCCTGGTCGGCCAGGACGGCGTCGGCGTCGGCTACGTCTCCAGCGCCTACGTCTACCGCGCCTAAGGGCGTCCAGACTTCGGGGCGTGGCCGCTCCGTCCCTCTGGCCGCGCCGTGAGGAGAGCCCGTCCGGTGTTCGCACCGGGCGGGCTTTTTCATGGGATCACGAGAGGGCGCTGACCCCGCCCAGCCAGGTCTGCCAGACCACCACCAGCGCCCCGTGCAACAGCACCGCCGGCCATAGCGAGCCGGTCTTCAGCCGGGTGATCGCGCAGCCCAGACCCAGCACCGCGCAGCACAGCAGGAAGTCGGGGCGCAGGAAGACGGGGGCGGCGGATTTCAGGAACGTCAGCCCCTCGACCACGTGCCAGAGGGTGTACAGCGTCGTGGAGAGGGCGACCGCCAGCCAGGGCCGCCGGCTCTCGCCCGGCCCCGGCGTCAGCAGGCCCCGGAACGGGATCTCCTCGCCCAGGGCGGGGATGACCAGGACGGTCAGCAGCCGCAAGGGCAGGCCCGGTTGGGTCGGCGTCAGGCGGTAGAGCCCCGTCGCGAACCCGATCGCGGCCATGATCGCCAGGGTGACGGCGGCGACGGCGAGGCAGAACCCCCAGCCGCGCGGCGAGGGCAGGGTGCGCAGGCTGGCGAGGAGGCTTGCTTGATAGACCTTGAAGCTCGCCGCCATCCCCAACTCCGCTTCCCCGGCGAAAGCCGGGGCCCAGATTCATCCTGAGAGGTTTGGGTGTTCGCGCCTAGATGCCACGCCAAGTTCGGTGAAGTCGGTGGGTTCGATCTGGGCCCCGGCTTTCGCCGGGGAAGCGGGTCCTGGGAACGCTCTTGCGGAACCCTTAAGTCCGCCAGCGCAGCGTTTGGTCCCGCACCGGGTTGGCGAAGGCGCGGCCCTCCCGCCGGCTGGCGTTCCATTCGCGCTTGCACTGGTGGTACCAGCGGGCCTGCTGGTCGGCGTCGCCGACCCACATCAGGGGCGGATTGCACTGCAGGCCGGGGGTCTGGCAGTCGACGATCTTGCCGTCCTGGCGCAGGAAGGCCCGGGCGGCCACGCGGATCAGCGGGTAGAAGGCCGTGAAGGCCCAGTGATCCGACCACATGATCTGGTTCATCCGGGTCTTGTGCGCGTTGATCGGCGTCATCGCCGACAGGGCCAGCACCTGCCGCTCGCCCACCGTCACGTGCTCCCAGCGCAGGCCGGGCAGGCGGAAGGTGATCTCGGTCAGCGGCTCGCCGCCCAGGATGGCGTAGGCCTTGGAGTTCTTCGAGGGCTCGTGCCGCACCATGGTGAAGCCGGCTTCCGACGCACAGAAGCGCTTCTTCTTCTCGTGCTGGCTGGCCTTGGTCCGCCACCACCATTGCTGGTGGACGTAGGGGCCATGGGCCGGGTCGATCAGGCCCAGCACGGCGTGGTCGATATGGATGTCGTAGTCCAGGTGGTCGACCAGCTTGGGCGCGCCGCCCGCGACGCCCGGGATTTCCGGCGGCGGCTCCGGCGGCTCGCCGTCGAAGCGCGGGTTCGAGCTCATCCAGATCCACACCAGGCCCTGTTGTTCCACCGTCGGATAGCGGCGGACGCGGACCTTGGAGATGTCGAAGTCGCTGTCGCCGGTCAGGGACGGGATCGACTTGCACGCCCCGTCGGGGCCGAAGCGCCAGCCGTGATAGGGGCACTCGACGCTGTCAGTCCCGTCGGCCTCGCGGTGGACGCGGCCGGCCGACAGGGCGGCGGCGCGGTGGGGGCAGATGTCGCGGATGGCGTAGGCCTGGCCCGCGCGGGTGCGGCCCAGCAGGACCGGCTCGCCCAGATATTCGCGCTTCTCGGCCTTGCCCGGCTTGATCTCGGGCGACACGCAGGCGACGTACCAGGCGTCCCAGACGAAGCCTTCGCCGAACTTCTCGCCCAAGGGGGCGCCAATCACGGGCTTGGCGGTCACGGGCTTGGCGGCCGCGGGCTTGGCGGTCGCCTTGGCGTTCAGCAGCGGAGCGTCGTCGGCGGGCATGGGGTCGCTTCTAGCGGGCTTGGGTGAACGCTGTAACTTGAGGCGCGATGTCGCACGGGCCCCGAACGCGCAGAGTGCGCTCGTACAGGCCGAATGCGACAGCCGTGCTCAGGCCAAGGAAGGCGACAGCCAAAGTTGTGGGCGGATTGCCCCCGCCAAGTCCCCCGACCGTGTTCCCCCGAACACGCCCCTATCCGGAAGAAGACGTCACCGCGACGCGGCGGTCTCCACCAGACGCTGATAGAAGCGCACCATTCTACCGACATTGTCCAGGCTGATGTGCTCGTCGGTGCCGTGGATGATCTTGGTTTCGTCGACCTTCAGCACCAGCGGCTGGAAGCGATAGACGTCGCTGGCCACCCCGCCCATGTAGCGGCTGTCGGTGCCCGCCGTGACCAGGCCCGGCACGACCGGGGCCTTGCTCTCGTCGGCGGCCAGACCGGCCAGGGTCTTCCAGGCGTCCGAATTGGTCGAGGACACGGCCGAGGGCTCGTCCGGCGTCTTGGCCCATGACAGCTGGACCGGCAGGGCGCCGACCGCGTCCTTGGCGCGGGCCATCACCGTGGCCGAGGTGTCGCCGGGCGCGATGCGGTAGTTGATCCAGGCCGTGGCGTCCTGCGGCAGGACGTTCTCCTTGGGAGATCCCTTCAGCATGGTCGGGGCGATGGTGGTGTGCAGCATGGCCGCCCCGGCCGGCGACTTGGCGGTCACCTTCACCAGCAGCGGCGAGAACAGCCAGGTGTTGGCCGCGAAGATCTTGACCACCGGCGAGGCGTGCGGGGCGATGGCCTTCAGCATGTCGGCGCCGGGGCCCTGGAAGCGCATCGGGAAGGCGTGGTCGTTGATCGCCACCACGGCGCGCGACAGGGCGACCACGCCGCCGCCGTCCTTGGGCGGGGCCGACGAGTGGCCGCCGACCGCCGGGGCGACGACCTTCATCGTCGCATAGCCCTTCTCGGCGGTGCCGATGATGGCGGCGGGCTTGCCGGTCACGGGATGGTCGGCGACCACGGCCATGCCCTCGTCCAGCACGAACTGGGCCTTGATATTCCGGGACTTCAAGAGGGCGGCGGCGGCGCGGGCCCCGACGCCGCGCACCTCCTCGTCGTGGCCGCTGACCACGATGACGGTGCGGAGGGGCTTGAAGCCGCTGGCGGCCACCGCGTCCAGGGCCTCGAACAGCGTGACCAGCGAGCCCTTGTCGTCGATCGAGCCCCGGCCCCAGACCGCGCCGTCGGCCACGACGCCGTCGAAGGGGGGATGGGTCCACTGGCCCTCGCTGCCCGGCGTCACCGGCACCACGTCCTGGTGGGCCATCAGCACGATCGGCGGCAGGGCCGGGTTCGAGCCGGGCCAGGTATAGACCAGGGTGTGCTCGGCGATGACCTCGCGGGTCATGACCTTGTGGGCTTCGGGGTAGGTCGCCTGCAGCCAGGCGTGCAGCTTGTCCCACTCGGCCGGCTGGTCCTCGGCCCGGTCCTGGTGGCTGACGGTCTGGAAGCGGACCGCCTGGGCCAGGTGGTCGGCGGCCCTGGCCACGTCGAACGGCCGGGCCGGGGCCAGCTTGACCGAGGCCGGATCGACCTGGGCCGGCGGCACGAACATCGCGGTCTTGGCGGCGACCACCGCCGCCACGGCCAGCACCAGCCCCACGGCCGTCAGCGCGACCTTTCCCCCGACACCCATGTCCGTCTCCCCAAACACTTGTTGGAAGCGACTGTGCTTTGGGGCGGGAGCGCTGGCAATCCCGCCGGGGACGCGAAAGTTATCCACAGGACGCGGGGCGGAAGAGGCTCCCCCGCATCGCGGGGAAGGGCTCAATCCCCGTGCTTTTCGAGGTCGGCGCCAAGGAATTCAGAAGCTTGCAGGAAAACGCACGTTTCTTATCCTCGGTGTCCGGCGCGGCCGCACACTCGGGGGCATGACCCAATCCTCTACGCAAACCTGGTGTGAACGCCTGCAGCGCCAGCTGATGGCGGCCCTCGACGCGGTCTGGGAGACCATCGCCGCCACCGACGATCCCGCCGTCATCCGCAAGGCCCGCGACAAGGCCAAGGCCTGCGGCGACCTGGCCGCCATGGCCCGCAAGGTCGCCGCCATGACGCCAAGACCAAAGCCGTCCCGGTCACCGGCGGGTTTGGCGCCGCTGGATTTCGAGCCGGAGGTGGCGGCGGAAGAGCGGCCGCCCCGCAAGCTGGA
This sequence comes from Caulobacter segnis, assembly GCF_023935105.1. Taxonomy (NCBI): domain Bacteria; kingdom Pseudomonadati; phylum Pseudomonadota; class Alphaproteobacteria; order Caulobacterales; family Caulobacteraceae; genus Caulobacter; species Caulobacter sp. RL271. The sequence goes on from NZ_CP096040.1 coordinate 724,608, forward strand.
CCGCCTCAAGGGCGGAGGGCGCGGGCGATTGTGAGGCGAGGGGGTGTTGGACCATGCACCCCATACCGCTCGTCCCCGCTTTCGGGGATGAGCGGATCAGGAGCGCTCTACCGCCCCGTCACCGCCTGTCGCGGCGCGGCCAGCGCGCCGAAATCCTGGCCCAGGCGGATCAGCTGCTCGGCCAGGCCGTCGATCTGGGCGTCGGAATGGGCCGCTGAGATCGCGCAGCGCAGCAGGCTCTCGCCCGAGGGCGTGGCCGGCGGCAGGCCGACATTGACGTAGTAGCCGGCGTCCAGCAGGGCTCGCCACATCGCCAGCGTCGTGGCTTCGGAGTCGAGGCGGACCGCGATGATCGGGCTGGGCGTCGGACCCAGCGCGAAGCCGGCGTCGTCGAGGGCGGCGTACAGGCGATGGACGTTGCGCCACAGTCGCTCGCGCAGCTCCGGCCGCTCGGCCACCGCCTTCAGGGCCGCGCGCACCGAGGCCGCCGTCGCCGGGGGCAGGGAGGCGGTGAACATGTAGGGCCGGCAGGCCAGGCGCAGCAGGTCGAACCGGTCGTGGTTGGAGACGCAGTAGCCGCCGACCGCGCCCAGGCTCTTGGAGAAGGTGCCGACCACGAAGTCGACCTGATCCAGCACGCCCTCGTGCTCGGCCAGGCCCGCGCCGCGCGCGCCCAGCACGCCCATCGAATGGGCCTCGTCGACCAGGAGATAGGCGCCGTGGCGGCGGCAGACCTCGACGATGGCCTTCAGCGGGGCCATGTCGCCCAGCATCGAGTAGATCCCCTCGACCACCACCAGCTTGTCGCCCGGTTCGCCGGTGAGCCGCCGCAGGCGGGCGTCCAGGTTGGCCGGGTCGTTGTGCTTGAAGCGGATGGCGCTGGCCTGAGTCTGCTTGCAGGCGTCGTAGATCGAGGCGTGGCTGTCGGCGTCCAGCAGCAGGAAGTCGCCGGCTCCGACCAGGGACGAGATTACCCCGAGGTTGGCCTGATAGCCGGTCGAGAAGGTCATGGCGTGGCGCAGGCCGTGGAAGGCGGCCAGCTCGGCCTCCAGGGCCACGTGGTCGGCGAACGAGCCGTTGGCGATCCGCGAGCCGCAGGTGCCGGTGCCCTCGCGCCGCACCGCCGCGACGGCCGCCTCGATGCAGGTCTCGTCGAAGGCCAGGCCCAGATAGTTGTGGGTGCCGGCGGTGACGGTGCGGCGGCCGTCGATGATCGCCTCGCTGGCCGACAGCAGCCGGTCCATGACCACGCCGGTGGGCATCCGGCCCGAGGCGCGGGCGGCGTCGTAGCGAGCCGCCAGGGCGGCGTGCGAACTGAACAGACCCAAGGGCGTGCTTTCCTCGAATTGCGCTAAGAGGGCATGACGGCTACCGCCAGGCTTTTATTTGGAATAGAGTCTAAAAATAGATCAAGCAATGAAATTGGAATTGAATCCATCTTTGGCCGGATCGCTTCGCGAGCGCGGCAAGGCGCGGCGCTACGCCGAGATCGTGGCCGCGGCCTCGGGCCTGTGGCGCGCGCAGGGGTTCGAGAACGTCGCGCTCAGCCAGATCGCCGCCGCGGCCCAGGTCGCCCCCCAGACCATCTACAACCTGATCGGCGGACTGGACGCGGTCGGGCTGGCGGTCATCAACGTGGCGATGGACCGGGTCGAGGCGGCGCTGGCCGACACCCGGGCGACCGGCGTCGCCCTGGCGCTGGAGGCGGCGCGGGTCTCGGCCCAGCTCTATATCGACGACGCGGCGCTCTATCGGCAGGTGTTGGTGCGGATCCCGCGCGTGCTGTTCGACGGCACCCATATCGGCCGCGACGCCGCCGATCCGGCCGTGCGGGCCATGGTCCAGGCCCAGGCGGCCGGCGAGATCGCGCCTAGGGTCGACGCCGACCGGCTGGGGCGGGTGATCTATTCCAACTATCTGGGCGCGATCTACGACTGGGCCTGCGGCGACTCCACCGACGCCGGCTTCCTGGAGACCGCCCAGATCGGCGTCCTGGCCCCCGTGGTCGCCTGCGCCACCGACGCGGCGCGGCCGGCGCTGGCCGAGCGGCTGCTGGCGCTGATGAGCCGCTAGTCTCCCCTCTCCCCTTGCGGGAGAGGGTGGCCGCCGGAGGCGGTCGGGTGAGGGGTCGCGCTCCGCTAACCGGACAGGCCTATCGACCCCTCATCCGTCGGCTTCGCCGACACCTTCTCCCGCAAGGGGAGAAGGAAGATTACCCCCCGCTCAGCTCCTGCACTTCCTCGAACGTCCGCAAACCCGGACGCTGGGCGCAGACCAGGACCGCCATGTTGCCGGGCAGGTGCTGGTTGGCCAGCATCTTCTCGTGGGCGGCCGGGATGTCCTTCCAGGGGAAGACCTCCGACAGGCAGGGGTCGACGCGGCGGTCGACGACCAGCTGGTTGGCGGCGCTGGCCTGCATCAGGTTGGCGAAGTGGCTGCCCTGCACGCGCTTCTGGCGCATCCACAGGAAGCGGGCGTCCATGGTCAGGTTGAAGCCCGAGGTGCCGGCGCAGATGGTCACCATGCCGCCGCGCTTCACGACGAACACCGAGACCGGGAAGGTCTGCTCGCCCGGGTGCTCGAACACCAGGTCGACGTCGCGATTGCCGGTGATCTGCCAGATCGCCTTACCGAACTTGCGGCTTTCCTTCATGTAGTCGTTGAACTCGGGGCCGTTGACCTTGGGCAGCTGGCCCCAGCAGTTGAACTCCTTGCGGTTCAGCACGGCCTTGGCGCCCATCGACAGCACGAACTCGCGCTTGTCGTCGTCGCTGACCACGCCGATGGCGTTGGCGCCGGCCACGGCGGCCAGCTGCACGGCGAAGACGCCCAGGCCGCCCGAGGCGCCCCAGACCAGCACGTTCTGGCCGGGCTTCAGCTCATGCGGCTTGTGGCCGAACAGCATGCGGTAGGCCGTCGCCAGGGTCAGGGTGTAGCAGGCGGCCTCTTCCCAGGTCAGGTGCTTGGGGCGCGGCAGCAATTGTCGGGATTGCACCCGGCAGAACTGGGCGAAGCTGCCGTCCGGCGTCTCGTAGCCCCAGATGCGCTGGCTGGACGAGAACATCGGGTCGCCGCCGTTGCACTCCTCGTCGTCGCCGTCGTCCTGATTGCAGTGGATGACGACCTCGTCGCCCAGCTTCCAGCGCTTCACCTTGGAGCCGACCGCCCAGACGATGCCCGAGGCGTCGGAGCCGGCGATGTGGTAGGGCTGCTTGTGGCCGTCCAGCGGGCTGATCGGCTCGCCCAGGGCGGCCCAGACGCCATTGTAATTGACCCCGGCGGCCATCACCAGGACCAGCACCTCGTCCTCGCCGATCTCCCAGGTCGGGACCACCTCGACCTGCATGGCCGTGGACGGCGTGCCGTGGCGCTCCTTGCGGATGCTCCAGGCGTACATGTTTTTCGGCACGTGAAAGGCCGGCGGGATCTCGCCGATCTCGTACAGGTCCTTCAGCTCGGTCTTCGCCAGCGTCTGCGTCGTCATCTCACTCCCCGTTCCTTCTGCGCTGCAACAACGCTCAAAGGTTAATCTCGGCTGCGCCGTCCCTGAGGTGAGGCGGTGAAAATCGCCTCCCTGGGGTTCGTTTTTTGGCTTCTGGGCGCAAAAATCGACCCGGAAGACCCTTACGCTGAGATAGATGTTTGAAACTGGCAAGCGGAATCTTGTGCGTCGCAACATGATTGATCGTGGCGCCGTGACGTAAGGTTGCGGACCGCCCTGGCGCGGGCCAGTTTGGCGCCGCCATGATCCACCTGTCGCATCCCGAACCTTCGATCGTCCTCGTCGAACTGGACGCCGCCCCGGCCAACGTCCTGGCCATGGCCGAGCGGGCCCGGCTGCTGGACGCCTTCGCGGCGATCGAGGCCGACCTGGCCGTGCGGGCGGTGATCCTGACCGGCCGCAACGGGGCGTTCTGCACCGGCGACGACCTGGCCGAGTCGCTGTCGCGGGACGTCGAGACGCAGACGGCGGCGATCCTGCATTTCCTCGACATGTGCGACACGGTCGCCGCCTGCCGCGCGCCGGTGATCGCGGCTGTCGACGGCTGGTGCATCGGCGGCGGGCTGGAGCTGGCCCTGGCCTGCGACATCCGCCTGGCCAGCGCCCGGGCCAGCTTCGCCTGCTCGGCGGTGCGGATGGGCCTGACCGCTTCGGCCGGCCGGCTGACCCGGCTGATCGGCGAGAGCCGCGCCAAGCCCCACCTGCTGACCGGCGCCCCGTTCGACGCGGCGCGAGCGCTGGCGGACGGGGTGGTGGCCGAGGTTCATCCGGCCGACGGGCTGCTGGACGCGGCGCTGGGGATGGCCCGCGTGATCGCCTCCCGCGCGCCTCTGGCCGTCGCGGCCACCAAGCGCGTGGCGTCAGGGGTGTCGACCACCCAGGCCGAGATCCCGGCGCTGGCCTCGAGCGCCGATCACGCCGAGGCGCGGGCGGCGTTCATCGCCAAGCGCCTGGCCGTGTTTGAGGGGAGCTAGCGACGCGCCTGGCGAGCGGCATAGCGCGCGTCGCGTTTGGCCTTCGCTTCGATCGCGGACAAGGCCTTACGCTCCTTGCGTTCGCCGCGCTTGGCGTTGAGTGCGGCCGCCTCGGCATCGGCCACGGCCTGGGCTTCGGCGGCGACGGTCGCCGCGGCGGCGTCCTGCCTGGCGGTCTTGGCCAGGGAGCGGTCGGCGCGAACCTGGGCGAGCATCACCTTGCGCTCGTTGGCCCGGTCGATGCGTTCCGGCGCGGGGCGAGCCTCTTGAGGCTTGAAGCGCGAAAGCAGGGCCTGGCGAGCGGCTGCGGCGGTCTTGAGGCGATCGGCGAAGCCGTCGTTGAATGTGTTCTGCACGAAGTCTTTCTGACTGAAGGAGAAAGCATTGGCCCCCGAACCCGGAGGAGCGGGGGCCTGAGGGCTTAGGCCGCCTGAAGCTGGCCGGCCGAGGTCTTGCCGCTGCGCTGGTCTTGCTCCAGCTCGTAGCCAATCTTCTGGCCTTCGTGCAGCGCGCCGAGGCTTGAGCGCTCGACGGCCGTAGCGTGGACGAAAACGTCCGGGCCGCCGTTGTCAGGTTGAATGAAGCCGAAGCCCTTGGTCGAGTTGAACCACTTCACGGTACCGGTCGTCATGGGAAACACCTTTCAGGCGCAAATGTTCTCGCGCCTCGATCGAGGCGCGACGTCAAATTCGAGAAGGATCGGAGACAGACCCGGAAGCTCAATCCTGAGATTGAAACCTGGAGAGCGACCGTAGCCAAGGCGATATTCGATATCGAGATACTGGCACAGATATCAATGTGACGCGAACTAATATTTTATTTTTCTAATCATTCGGCTGAATTCAATTTATTGAAGCGGCGCTTTGATTTGGATTCTCGCCGTCAGTTCGGGTGGCCTGCAGGCGCTCCCGCACCCGCGAAATCCATATTGCATCGCAGCAAATCCGGGATCATGATCGCCGATAAGCCAGGCCACTAGAGCCGCCCCGGGAGCGACCATGACCACCACGCCGTACCAGCACGCGCCCGATCCGCCGTGGATCTTCCGCACCTATGCCGGCCACTCGACGGCGGAGAAGTCGAACGCGCTCTATCGGGCCAATCTGGCCAGGGGGCAGACAGGCCTGTCGGTGGCCTTCGACCTGCCCACCCAGACCGGCTACGATCCGGACCACATCCTGGCGCGCGGCGAGGTCGGCAAGGTTGGGGTGCCGATCAGCCATCTGGGCGACATGCGCGCCCTCTTCAGCGAGATCCCGCTGGAGAAGATGAACACCTCCATGACCATCAACGCCCCGGCCGCCTGGCTGCTGGCGATGTATGTGGCCCTGGCCGACGAGCAGGGGGCGGACCGGGCCCTGCTGCAGGGCACCACCCAGAACGACCTGATCAAGGAGTATCTGAGCCGGGGCACCTACATCTTTCCGCCGGGGCCCAGCTTGCGGCTGATCGGCGACATGATCGCCTGGTGCTATCGCGAGGTGCCCAAGTGGAACCCGATGAACGTCTGCAGCTACCACCTGCAGGAGGCCGGGGCGACGCCGGAGCAGGAGCTGGCCTTCGCCCTGGCCACGGCGATCAGCGTGCTCGACACGGTCAAGGCCGGCGGCCAGGTCCCCGACGAGGACTTCGAGATCGTCGCCTCGCGGATCAGCTTCTTCGTCAACGCCGGGGTGCGGTTCGTGACCGAGCTGTGCAAGATGCGGTCGTTCACAAAGCTCTGGGACCAGATCCTGCTGGAGCGCTACGGCGTCCAGGACAAGAAGGCCCGCCGCTTCCGCTACGGGGTGCAGGTCAACAGCCTGGGCCTGACCGAGCCGCAGCCCGAGAACAACGTCTACCGCATCCTGATCGAGGCTCTGGCCGTTACGCTCAGCAAGGACGCCCGTTGCCGGGCCCTGCAGCTGCCGGCCTGGAACGAGGCCCTGGGCCTGCCGCGCCCGTGGGACCAGCAGTGGTCGCTGCGGCTGCAGCAGGTGCTCGCCTACGAGACCGACCTGCTGGAATACGAGGACCTGTTCGACGGCAGCCACGTGGTCGAGGCCAAGGTCGCCGAACTCTCCAAGGGCGCGCTGGCGCAGCTGGCCTTGATCGACGAGATGGGTGGGGCGTCCAACGCCATCGACTACATGAAGGCCGAGCTGGTGGCCTCGAACGCCCGCCGGGTGCGCTCGGTCGAGACCGGCGACATGACCGTGGTCGGCGTCAATCGCTGGACCGACAGCGAGGCCTCGCCCTTGTCTGCTGGCGAGAGCTCGATCGAGACCGTCGACCCGCGCCTGGAGGCCGACGTCGTCGCCCGCATCAAGGCCTGGCGCGAGGCCCGCGACCCCGCCGCCGTCGAGGCCGCCCTGGCCGCGCTGAAGGCCGCCGCCGCCTCTGGCGCCAACATCATGGAGCCCTCGATTTCCGCCGCCAAGGCCGGGGTCACCACCGGCGAATGGGCCGGCGCCCTGCGCGCGGTGTTCGGCGAATATCGCGGCCCGACCGGCGTGGCGGTGGTCGTCTCCACGGGCGAGGCCGAGGACGTCGAGGCGGTGAAGCGCGAGGTCGAGCGGGTCTCGCGCGTGCTGGGCCGCACCCTGACCTATCTGGTCGGCAAGCCGGGCCTGGACGGCCACTCCAACGGCGCCGAGCAGATCGCCACCCGCGCCCGCGCCTGCGGCATGGAGGTGGTCTATGACGGCATCCGCTCGACGCCGGAAGAGATCGTCCGCCGCGCCAAGGAGAGCCGCGCTCACGTCGTCGGCCTGTCGATCCTGTCGGGCTCGCACCTCGACCTGGTGCAGGAGGTCATCCGCGTGATGCGCGCCGAGGGCCTGGGCCACATCCCCGTCGTCGCCGGCGGCATTATCCCCGAGGCCGACGCCCTGATCCTGAAGCAGATGGGCGTGGCGCGGATCTACACGCCCAAGGACTTCCGGATCACCGAGATCATGGGCGACGTGGTCAAGCTCGTGGAAGCGACGGCGCTGGAGCAGGCGTGACAGTCAAGGCGTTCGCGCCTAGATTGAATTCATGCTTCGCGCGCTCCAGCATCGCCTGGCGCCCTACAGAACCGTCCTCACCTGGGCCGGCTTCTTGGCCCTGCTCATCGGCGCGACCGTGTTCCAGCGCTGGCTGGAGCAGCCCCTCGAAAACGCGCCCCGCACCTTCTTCGCCCTCGCCATCGTCGCGATCTGGGCGCTCCGCGCGCTGCTGTCGCACGAGAGCGCGGAGCGGATCATCGGCCGGCTGAACGTCGCCGAGCCCGGCGTCTGGCTGACGGCGCGGCCGGAACGCCTGAAGCGACTGGTGTTCGCGCTGTTCATGGTTCCGCTGCTGGTCGTGCTGGCGCGGATCGCTTGGGCGCACTGGCTTGGCGGCGACGTGCTCCGGCTGGCGGGCGCCATCGTGGCGAGTCTCGTCGGGCTGGCGATGACCGTCCTGCTCGTCGCCAAGGCCTGGCGCGCGCGGGTGGAACTGAGGATCGACCGGGACGGAGTCTTCGCGCCAGCCTGGTCGGCGCCGGTCGCCTGGAGCGCCATCGACTTCGCCATTCGGTCCCAGGGCGCGCGCGAGTTGCGTCTGATGACGAAGCACGACGGCTTGCGGGTTCTGCCCTTGGCGCCCACCGGCCTCTATCCGGGTGAGGCCCTGGCCGCCTTGCGCGCCCTTCGGCCGGATCTGCGGATCGAGCTTTGGACCACGAACGGCGTCGTCCTGCCCATCCACGGCGCCACCGACGTACCGGACACCGTCAAGGTCACGACCTACGGCTGAAGGCGGTGTTTCGTGCTATGATCACGCCATGACCCCGTCATTCTCGCCCTTGTGGCGGGAACCCCTCTGTCCGCCGCAGGTGCGGGCGAGGCGGACTGCTGAGCAGTCCGCTTGCTCTTCACGTGTCAGCTGAACCAGGGGTTCCCGCCACAAGGGCGGGAATGACGAGAAAATAAAGTAACGTTTGCTCGGTGACCCAAGCCGCTTGGGTCCCCGCTTTCGCGGGGATGAGCGGTACGTGGAAGCCCTAACGCCCCAACCGCCAAGCCGCCGCGAACCCCACCACGGCCAGGGGCAGGAAGGCGCCGAACAGCACCAGGCCGTGGCTCGCCGCCAGGGTCGGGTCGACGCCGTGGCTGAAGCCCAGGACGTTGGCCAGGGCCCCCGCGCCAGCCGCCCCCGCCGCGCCGCCGATCAGCTGGGATGTGGGCACGGCCGAGGAGGCCATGGCCTGTTCGTCGGCCGGGGCGGCGCCGATGGCGCGGCGGGCGACGAAGGCGTGGGCCAGGCCGAAGCCGGCGCCGAGGACGGCGAAGGCGGCGGCGGTCTCGATCAGGGTCCCGCGCGCCGTGGCCCAGGCCGACAGCGCCGCCCCGACCAGGATCACCCCCGCGCCCAGCCGCACCAGGCGGCCGTCCTTCTGGGCCGGGGTGTGGCCGAAGACCATGGCGCACAGGGTCCAGCCGGCGGCGATGGCCCCGACGACATAGCCGGCGGTCAGCGGCGAGGCGTGATGCCGGACCTGGATGAAGGCGGGGCCATAGACCGTGAAGCCGATCACCGCCGCCTCGGTGGCGAAGATGGTCAGCAGGCCCAGGCCCGTGGCCGTACGAAGGTCGGCGGCGTTGCGGGGCAGCAGGCGGTCGTGGGTGCGGGCGTTGACGGCCAGCATGGCGGCCATGCCGACCATGCCGCCGACCGCCAGGGTCGCGGCCAGGCCCGGCGAGGCGACGACGCCCGCGCCGCCGATCAGGCTGACGCCGACCACCAGCAAGGCCAGCTGCAGGGTGGGGATCCGGCCCCGGCCGGTGTCGCCCTTGTCGGCCGGCAACATGACCAGCACCGCGCCGACGAAGATCACCGCCTGGACCACGAACAGCCAGAAGGCCCCGCGCCAGAAGCCGGCGGCGGCGAACAGGCCGCCCAGCAGCGGGCCCAGCAGGGTCGCCGCGCCCCACACCCCGGCCACCGCGCCGTAGACGCGCGGCCACAGGCGCTCGGGGAACAGGGCGGTGATGGCCACGTAGCACAGGGCGACGACGGCCCCCGCGCCCAGGCCCTGGATCAGCCGGCCCAGGATGAAGGTGACGAATTCGGGCGCGAGCGCGCTCATCGCGCAACCCACGGCGTAGATCAGGCCGGTCAGGGCGGTGGCCGCGCGCAGGCCCAGACCCGTCGACAGCTTGCCCGAACAGGCCCCGGCGACGATCGAGCCGGTCAGATAGGCCGCCACCGACCAGCCGAAATACTGATAGCCGCCGATCTCGCGGGCGACGCTGGGCATGATGGTGGCCGTCACCAGGGTGTCGGCGGCGTTCAGCCAGACGCCCAGGCACAGCAGGGCGAAGCGCGGCGCCAGGGCCTTGTCGACGAGGCGGGAGGGAGCGGCGGCGTTCATCCCGCGCACATGACCGCTTTCGCCGGCCGCGCCAAGCCCGTTGTCGATCGGCGGATGCGCGCCGGCCGATGATTTGATGCGTTTTGCGCATTGGCCGTCGGCGTCGTCGCCAGCCTAACAGGGCGGGAACGAAAGGCGCAGGCGACGTGACCAACGACAAGGCTCGGGAGACCCTGGAGGCGCTGTTCGAGGCCGCCGTCGGCGCGGCGTCGCCAGCGCTTCGCACGCCGCAGCACCTGCCGCCGCCGCCCAAGGGCCGGACCGTCGTCGTCGGGGCGGGCAAGGCCGCCGCCGCCATGGCCGCGGCGGTCGAGGCGCACTGGCGCGGGCCGCTGGAGGGAGTGGTGCTGACGCGCTACGGCCATGGCGCGGCGTGCGAGCGGATCGTCGTGGTCGAGGCGGGCCACCCGGTCGCCGACGCCGCGGGTGTGGCCGGGACCGCCGCCATGATCGAGCAACTGCGCGGGCTCACCGCCGACGACCTGGTGCTGTGCCTGCTGTCGGGCGGCGGCTCGGCGCTGCTGGCGGCGCCGGCGCCCGGCCTGACCCTGGCCGACAAGCAGGCTATCACCCGGGCGCTGTTGCGCAGCGGTGCGTCGATCGACCAGATCAACTGCGTCCGCAAGCACCTGTCGGCGGTGAAGGGCGGACGGCTGGCTTTGCTGGCCGCGCCGGCCCGGGTGGTGACCCTGGCCATTTCCGACGTTCCGGGCGACGAGATCTCGACCATCGCCTCGGGTCCGACCACGCCCGACCCCACGACCCGCCACGACGCGCTGGCGATTCTGGAACGCTGGCGGATCGCCGTTCCCGAGTCCGTGCGGGCCTGGCTGAACGATCCGCGGAGCGAGACGCCCAAGCGGATCCCCGGCGCGGAGGCCGTGCTGATCGCCCGGCCGCGCGATGCGCTGAACGTCGCGGCGCGCGAGGCCTCGGCCCGAGGGCTGACGCCCATCGTGCTGGGCGATGCGATCGAGGGCGAGGCCCGCACGGTCGCCGCCGCCCACGCCCGCATGGCCCTGAAGATCGCCGACGGACGCGGGGAGGGGCGCGGCCCTGCGTGCTGCTGTCGGGCGGCGAGACCACGGTCACGGTCGTCGGCCAGGGGCGCGGCGGGCGCAACGCCGAATATCTGCTGGCCCTGGCGGCGGCGCTGGACGGCCGGCCGGGGATCCACGCCCTGTCGGCCGACACCGACGGGATCGACGGATCGGAGGACAACGCCGGCGCGTGGCTGTTCCCCGACAGCCTGACGCGCGCCGCGGCCCTGGGCCTGAACGCCGTCGAGCGGCTGGCCGACAACGACGGCTATGGCTTCTTCGCCACCCTGGGCGACCTCCTGATCACCGGGCCGACCCGCACCAACGTCAACGACTTCCGGGCGATCCTAATCGACGCCCCATCCTCGGAGGATGTCCCATGAGCCAGACGCGTTCCTATCGCATCGCCGTCATCCCCGGCGACGGGATCGGCAAGGAGGTGGTTCCCGAGGGGCTGCGGGTGCTGGAGGCGGTCTCGGCGCGCTTCGGCTGCCGCTTCGCGTTCGACCCTTTCGACTTCGCCTCGTGCGACTACTATCTGGCGCACGGCAAGATGATGCCGGACGACTGGAAGGCCAGGATCGGCGGTCACGACGCCATCTTCTTCGGCGCGGTGGGCTGGCCGGCCAGCGTGCCCGACCACGTCTCGCTATGGGGCTCGCTGATCCAGTTCCGGCGCGAGTTCGACCAGTACGTCAACCTGCGCCCGGTCAAGCTGATGCCGGGCGTGCCCAGCCCGCTGGCCGGGCGCCAGCCGGGCGACATCGACTTCTACGTCGTGCGCGAGAACACCGAGGGCGAATATTCCTCGATCGGCGGCCGCATCTTCCCGAACACCCCGCGCGAGGTGGTGGTGCAGGAGACGGTGATGACCCGCATCGGCGTCGACCGGATCCTGAAGTACGCCTTCGACCTGGCCCAGCGGCGCGAGAAGAAGCACCTGACCTCGGCCACCAAGTCCAACGGCATCTCGATCACCATGCCCTACTGGGACGAACGGGTCGAAGCCATGGCGCCGGCCTATCCCGACGTGCGCTGGGACAAGTACCACATCGACATCCTGACCGCGCACTTCGTGCAGCACCCCGACTGGTTCGACGTGGTGGTCGCCTCGAACCTGTTTGGCGACATCCTGTCGGACCTGGGTCCGGCCTGCACCGGCACGATCGGCATCGCGCCGGCGGGCAACATCAATCCCGAGCGGATATTTCCGTCGCTGTTCGAACCCGTGCACGGCTCGGCCCCGGACATCGCGGGGCAGGGGATCGCCAATCCCGTCGGCCAGATCTGGTCGGCGGCGCTGATGCTGGATCACCTGGGCGAGCATGCGGCGGCGGCGGCGGTGCTGGCGGCGATCGAGGCGGTGCTGGCCAGGCCCGAGCTGCGCACGCGCGACCTGGGCGGCCCCCTGGGCACGGAGGCCTGCGGCCGGGCGATCGCCGAGGCGGTCATGGCCGCTCGGTGATGCTGAGGGCCGCTCGAATTAAGGCCGCTGGCTCTCGGTGAGCCAGCGGCCTTTCTCGTGCGTCCGGGGCCCTCAATGCTTCCAGTTCAGGGTGACGCCGAAGGTGCGGGGCGGGTTGTAGGCCCCGAAGTTGGCGCCCAGGAACACCGCCTGGAAGGTGCGCGTCACCTCGTTGGACAGGTTCTTGCCCCACAGCGACACCGACCAGTGGTCGCCCGGCGTGGTGTAGACGATCCGTCCGTCATAGAAGTTGGTCGCGGGGCGGCGCTCGGGGCCGTCGTTGGAATTGTCGTCGAAGATCAGGCTCTCGTAGTGATAGTCGACGGCGAAGCGGACATCGCCGCCGCCGGCTAGCGCCAGGTCGTAGGACGGCGACAGCACCAGCTTGTGCTTGGGCGTGCGCGAGATGCGGTTGCCGGCGTAGTCGACGCCCGGCTCGGGGCTGAACACGTCGAACTTGGCGTCGGTGTAGCCGTAGCTGGCCACCAGGCGCGCGCCCGAGAACGGACGCCAGGCCAGATAGGTCTCGTAGCCCTTGATGGTCGCCTCGCCGGCGTTGTCGGTGACGACCGAAAGGTTGGGCAGGGTGCGCCGCGTCTGCAGGTCGGTGTACTTCATCACGTAGATCGTGTTGTTCCAGACCAGCGCCCCGCCCAGGAAGGTGCTCTTCTGGCCGACCTCGTACTGGGTGGCGAACTCGGGCTCGAAGCCGTCGCGGGCGTCGGCGGCGCTGCCCGGGGTGTCCTGGAAGCCGCCGCTCTTGAAGCCGCGCGAGGCCATCGCATAGAGCAGATGATGCTCGACCGGCTTGAAGTTGACGCCGGCCCGCCACGTCCAGGCCTTGTAGCTGTCCGAGACCGCGACATCGAACCGTTCGTCGGCCCGGAACAGCGTGTTTCCGGCCAGGTTGTCGACGCGATAGTCCTTGTCGTCCTTCGAATAGCGCAGGCCGCCGATCAATGAGAGGCGGTCGCTGAGCGGTACGGTGACGTCGCCGAAGGCGGCATAGCTCTTGAGCTTGGCCGACTGGGTGTAGATCTCGGTCCCGGGGCGTCCCAGGTTGATGCCCAGCGTGTCCTTGCGGTCGGTGTCGCTGTTGAACGTGTAGAGGCCGGCCACCCACTGCACGCCCTCGCCGGGAAGCGAGGACAGGCGCAGTTCGTGGCTGGAGAAGTCGCTGGCCTCGTCGTTGGCGCCCGAGATGCCGGCGCGGTTGAAGGTGGGATTGCCGCCGTCGAAGTCGTAGGCGACGTGATAGTCGAGGTCGCGGTACGAGCCCAGATAGGTGAGGGTGGCGAACGACAGGTCCCAGTCGGCCTGGAAGCGCACGCCCCAGGTGTCGCGGTTCTGGTAGCCGTCATCGGAGCCGGCGGTATGCTTGCGGTCGCGGTTGACCGTCCAGAGGGCCGATCGGGGATCGCTGGCGTCCAGGTCCAGGACGTGCTGGGCGGGGCCGGTCGCGCGGTCGCGGGTCCCGTCGATCGTCGCCAGCAGGCGCAGGTTCTCCTGGGGCTCGAAGCGCAGGGACAGGCGGCCGCTGCGGGTGTCCTGGTCCTCGACGTCGTCGCCGGTGAAGGTGTTCTTCACATAGCCGTCGTGGGTGCGCCAGGCGGCGCTGGCCCGGAGGGCGGCCTTGCCGTCGGCGAACGGCGCGTTGATCACGCCGGCGCCTTCCAGGCGGCTGTAGTTGCCGGCCGTCGCCTCGGCGGCGGCGTCGAAGCCGCCCAGCTCGGGCTTGTGGGAGACGATATTGATCGCCCCGCCCACGACGTTGCGGCCGTAGAGCGTGCCTTGCGGGCCCTTCAACACCTCGATGCGCTCGACGTCGAAGGCGTCGAAGGCCACGGCGGCGGGACGGCCCAGATAGATCTCGTCGAGGAACACCGCCGAACTGGGATCGCCGGCCGCGCCGCGGTCGGACGAGCCGATGCCGCGGATCGAGATGCGCGGCTGCGAGGCCGGGAAGGCGTCGAACTGCAGGCCGGGGGTCAGGCCGGCGACGTCGTCGATCTGACGGATGCGGGCCTGCTGGACCTGATCGGATCCAAAGGCCGTCACGGTGACGGGCACGTCCTGCAGGCTTTCGCTGCGGCGCTGGGCGGTGACCACCACCTCCTCGATCTGGCTCACCTCCTGGGCGGGCGCGGCCGACGGGGTCCGGGCCAGCGCCGCCGGGGCGCCGAGCAGCGCCAGAAGCGCGGGTGCATAGGTCAAGGCTTTGCGGCTGGCCGCCATGTTCAACTCCCCAATTGTTGTTCTTGCGGCATGGGTCGCGCCCCGCCGTCGGGGAACCTTAGGGGAGTTGGATCACATCGGTCAATAAACTGGATGCAATTGCTATGACGTTTGGATGTGTCTATGACGAGGCCAGGGAGGACCGCCGGTTCATCGTCGAAGAGCGATGGCGTGCAGGCGGGTCCGTGTAGCGAGAACGTGGTCCGACATGAGACGCCCAGCCTCCATGCTGTCCTCGGCCTGGATCGCCGCCAGGATCTTCTCGTGATCGTCCTGGGACTGGCGGATGTGGTCGGGCGGCGTGGCCGGCACCTGGCGCAGGCGCGGCGGCACGCAGGCCGAGACGGTCGGACACAGGCGCGCGGCGTCGCCGAACAGCGGATAGATCAGGGTCATGCGCAGGGCGTTGCGCAGCACGGTGTTCTGAGCGGCGTGCAGGATCTGGGCGTGGAACTGCCGATTGATCGTGTACCAGGCGTGTTCGATCACCTCGGACCATTGGCCCTTGTCGACGATGGCGCGGCCGGCGCGGGCCAGGGACGCCAGATGCTCCAGCGCCTCGGGCGCCCAGCCCAGGTCGACCGAGGCCCGGGCGGCCAGGCTCTCCAGCGCGGCGCGGGCCTCGATGGAATCGAAGATGTCGCCCAGCGACATGGCGCGGACGGTGTAGCCGCGATTGACGCTGTAGCTGACCAGCCCCTCGGCCGACAGCACCGCCAGAGCGCTGCGGATCGGCGTGCGCGAGACGTTCATCTCGGCGGCCAGGCCCTCGGCCCGCAGGCGGGCGTCGGGCGGAATCTCGCCGGTCACGATCCGCTCGCGCAGGCGCGTCAGCACCGTGTGGGTGGCCGGCTCGGTGTGCGGCGGGTGGTCCGTCACGCCCGCCTCCTGATCCGCTGCAACCGCCGTCATGTCCGCCCTCTGATCGATACGCCCGCCGCCGCGCGTCGCGGCGCGCCGTCCTTTCTCTACACCGGTCCGCCCGCGGCCGCGCAAGTCACCCTCGACAACAACCGCCGAAACTGGATGCATTCCAGCCTTCCGGCCGCCTCCCAGCAGGAGACCGCTTCGTGATCGACGTTCTGCGCCAGCCCGCCGTCCTTGGCCTGCTGATGGTCGTGACCTTCATGACGCTGATCATGACCAAGCGGATGTCGGCCGTCGCCGCCCTGCTGATCGTGCCCGTCGTCTTCGGCCTGCTGGCCGGCGCGGGCGCAGGCCTGGGCGAGATGATGGTCAAGGGCGTGCTGCAGGTGGCGCCGACGACGCTGATGCTGTCGTTCGCGGTGCTGTACTTCGCGGTGATGATGGACGCGGGCCTGTTCGAGCCCCTGGTGCGCAAGGTGCTGTCGATCGTCGGCGAGGACCCGCTGCGGATCAGTCTGGGCACGGCGATCCTGGCCACCGTGGTGTCGCTGGACGGCGACGGCACGACCACGGCGCTGATCGTCATCACCGCCTTCCTGCCGGTCTATCGGCGCGTGGGCATGAACCCGCTGATCCTGGCGACGCTGCTGGGCCTGAGCAACGCCCTGATGAACTACGTGCCGTGGGGCGGGCCGGCGGCGCGGGCGGCGGCGGCTGTCCATGTCGACCTGGCCCAGGTGGTCGGACCGATGCTGCCGGCCGCCGGGGTAGGGTTGCTGGCCGTCTTCGGCCTGGCCTGGCATTTCGGACGCGCCGAGCGCCGCCGCCTGGCCGACCGGACCGCGCCGGCGGCCGACGACGTCACGCCCGTGGCCGTCCTGGCCGCCGCGAAGGCGATCGAGGTCGAGCGCGACATCCGCCGGCCCAGGCTGTTCTGGTTCAACCTGGTTCTGACCCTGGTGCTGATCCTGGGCATGGTCTCGGGGCTGGCGCCGCTGCCGGTGCTGATGATGAGCGCCTTCGCGATCGCCATCACCGTCAACTACCCGGTGCTGAAGGACCAGAAGGCGAGGATCGCCGCCCACGCCGACAATGTCGTCAACATCGTGGTGCTGCTGTTTGCGGCCGGCGCCTTCACCGGCATCCTCAACGGGGCCGGCATGGCCGACGGCATGGCCAAGGCGGCCCTGTCGGTGATCCCGCCCAGCGTCGGACCCTATCTGGCGCCGATCACCGCCCTGGTCAGCATGCCCCTGACCTTCGTGATGTCCAACGACGCCTATTACTTCGGGGTCGTGCCCGTAGTGGCCCAGACCGCCGCCAGCTTCGGCGTCGAGCCGGTGGAGATCGCCCGCGCCGCCCTGATCGGCCAGCCGGTCCACTCGCTGAGCCCGCTGCTGGCGCCGATCTACCTGGCCTGTGGTCTCCTGGGCGTGGATGTCGCCGACGCCCAGCGCTTCAGCCTGAAATGGGCGGTGGCGATCTGCCTGGTGGTGCTGGTCGCGGCCCTGGCCATGGGCGCCTTCCCCCTGCGCGCCTGACGCGATGTCGCACTGAATGATAAATTGGATCCAATTTATTGACGTACTGGATCCGATGGCGCTAGACACGATCTTGAAGCGGCCGGCAGGGCCGCGCCCTGGCGTGGTGGAAGCGAATGTTGGAAGGTCCGATCAAGATCATCGTGCCGTGCGGATCCCTCGGCGCGGGCGTCCACGAGGACGAGGTCCGGCGCGGGCTGGAGATGGGCGCCCACGCCATCGCCACGGACGCCGGCTCCACCGACAGCGGCGCGGCCTATCTGGCGCTGGGCGTCTCCAAGAACAACCGCGCCTCGGTCAAGCGCGACCTGGCCATCCTGATGAAGGCCGGGGCCGAGGCGGGCATCCCCGTCATCGTCGGCACCAGCGGTCAGGCCGGCGGCGACAAGAACGTCGACTGGACGCGCGACATCGCCCTGGAGATCGCCGGCGAGCTGGGCCTGAAACCCAAGATCGCGCTGCTGTATTCCGAACAGGACAAGGCCGCGCTGAAGGCTCGCAACGCCGCCGGCGCGATCCGGCCGCTGGCGCCGCTGGGCCCGCTGGACGACGCCACCATCGACGCCTGCGACCACATCGTCGCCGTGCTGGGGGCCGAGCCCTATGTCGCCGCCCTCGAAGCCGGCGCGGACCTGATCCTAGGCGGTCGCACCACCGACACCGCCGTGCTGTCCAGCTTCGCCCTGCTGAAAGGCGCGCCGTGGGGACCGGCCTGGCACGCGGCCAAGATCGCCGAGTGCGGCAGCCAGTGCGCGGTCTACCGGACCAAGGGCGCGGGCGTGCTGATCAGCATCGACGCCGAGGGCTTCGAGGTGGAGCCGCTGAGCCTGGAGAACCGCTGCGATCCACACAGCGTCTCGGCCCACATGCTGTACGAGAACGCCAATCCGTTCCTGCTGACCGAGCCCGGCGGCGTGCTGGACGTCACCGCCGCACGCTATGCCGCCCTGGACGACCGCCGCGTGCGGGTGACCGGCTCGGTCTGGGACGAGAAGCCCTACACCCTGAAGCTGGAAGGCGCGGGATCGGGCGGCTTCCAGACCCTCATGCTGATCGGCATCCAGGATCCGGAGGTCCTGTCGCGGCTCGACGAGTTTCACGACAAGATGCTGGCGGCCCTGAACCACCGGGTCCAGACGACGATCGGCGAGGCCGCCGGCGACTACAATATCTCGCTGCGGCTCTACGGCTGGAACGCGGTCTCGGGCGATCGCCCGCCCGAGGGTACGCCGGCCCCGCGCGAGGTGGGGGTGATGTTCGTCGCCACCGCCGCGACCCAGGAGATGGCCACCCAGATCGCCAAGGCCTGCAACGCCTGGTTCTTCCACTTCCCGATCGTCGAGGACGACGAACTGCCCAGCTACGGCTTCGCCTTCACCCCCGCCGACATCGAGCGCGGGGCGGTCTACGAGTTCAAGCTGAACCACGTGATCGCGATCGACGACCCGATGGCCCTGGCGCGCACCACCTGGATCGACCTGACGAAGAAGGAAGCGGCGTGATGACGACGGTCAAGGATGTCTGCCGCCACGTGCGCTCCAAGAACGCCGGCCCCTACTGGGTGACGTTCGACCTGTTCTTCGACGGGCCCGAGAGCTTCGAGAAGCATCACGCCAATCCGGCGCTGGGCCCCCAGCTGTTCCAGCGCCTGTTCGGGGCCGATCCGGCGCTGGTGCGCCACTATCCGGTCGCCGACCTCAACGTGGTCAAGATCTCGTACGCCCGCACCAGCCCGCAGGGCGGGGTGGTCGAGCGCGACATGCACTGCGGCCAGCAGTTCGTGCGGCTGCTGGACGTCCGGCTGGACTGATCCGGTTTGACGCTTCTGACGCGGCGAGCGCGCCAGGCCCTGGGGCGGCCCGGGGTCCAGTGGGCGCTGCTGGCCCTCACCACCGCCCTGGCCGACGCGGCGCTCGCGGCGCTGCGCGCCCCGGCGGCGTCGACTCGATCCTGATCATCGCCGCCTCGACGCCGGTCGACCTGCCGTTCATCCTGGCGGCCCAGGTCACGCGGATCATCCTGGTGCTGATGGTCGGCCCTTGGGCGGCTAGCCGGGTGGCGCGCTGGACCCGGCCGCCAGCCGCTTAGGTCCGGCTTCCGCGACTAGACGGAAGGCGACGGAGCATCGGCCTCCGCCCGGGCCTTCAGGCGTGTCCAGAAGGCCTCGGCGGCGGCGGTCTGGCGGGCGCGGGGGCGGAACAGCCGGATGTCGATCGGCACGTCCCAGGTCTGGTCGCCCGCCCGCACCAGGTCGCCCTCGGCCAGGTCGCGGGCGATCAGGCTCAGCGGCAGCCACGCCATGCCGCGTCCCGCCCGGGCCATGGCCGCTAGCACCGTCGCCACATGGGCGGTGAAGCGGGGCTCCAGCCACATCGACGGGCCGTCCAGCGCATGGGCCGAGGCCAGGATCCGGCCCATGCCAGACACCTCGCCGAAGGCCAGATAGGGCGTCGGCGCGCCGAGCTTGCCGGGCAGGGCGAAGCGCGGCCGCGCCGGATCGTCCGCCGCCGGGGCGCTGACCGGGATCAGGACGTCGTGGCCGACATCGATCGAGATGAAATAGTTCGGCCGCAGCGACACGGGGGTCGAGGGATGGTGGTGGCACAGCAGGAAGTGGGCGTGGCCCTGCTGCATGATCCGCTCGCAGCCGGCCATGTTGTCGGTCACCAGGCTGACCGACGAGCTCAGCGGGGTCTGGGTCTCGATCGCCTCCAGCCATTGCGGAAAGAAGGTGATCGACAGGGCGTGGGTCGAGGCGAAGCGCAGGGTCGAGACGAAGCCCTCGGCCATCGCCCGGGTCTGTTCCCGTCCCAGGGTCAGTCGCCGCAGCAGGTCCTCGGCGGTCGGCTTCCACTGCTCGCCGGCCGGCGTCAGGGCGACGCGGTGGGTGTCACGGTTGAAGAGCGGCGCGCCCAGCCAGGCCTCCAGCAGCCGGATCCGGCGACTGAACGCGGGCTGCGAGAGATTGCGCGCCTCGGCCGCGCGCCCGAAATGCTGATGGTCGACCAGCGCCAGGAAGTCTTCCAGCCAATCCAGCTCCATGGAACGCGGGCTTTTCCTTCGGCGTGCGGAAGCGGGGGCGGCGCGGATCAGCGGCCGGGACGGCCGTCGGCGACCACACATTCCGGCGCGGGATCGACGCCGTCAAGGACGGCCACCACCGACCGGGCCGCGACCAGGTTGGTGCGCTCCAGCCCCTCGCGCGAGGAAGCCCCCGCGTGCGGCGCGCCCACCACGTTGGGCAGGGCCAGCAGGGCCTGGGAGATCGGCTTGTAGGCCGGATCGCTCTCGCTGACGAAGACGTCCAGGCCGGCCCCGCCCAGCCGCCCCGCGCGCAGGGCGTCCAGCAGGTGCGCGTCCTCGACCAGCCCGCCGCGCGCGGTGTTGATCAGTATGGCCCCCGGCTTCATCGCCTGGATCGCGCTGGCGTCGATCATGAACCGGGTCGCGGGCGTCAGCGGCGCGTGCAGGGTGACGTAGTCGCAGCGCGCCAGCAGCTCGGCCAGCGCGACGAAGGCCACGCCCGTGGCCTCGGCATAGGCGGGGTCCGGCCGCGTCGTGTGGACCAGCACCCGGCAGTCGAAGCCCGACAGCCGCTTGACCACGCTCTTGCCGATCCGGCCCAGGCCCACGACGCCGACGGTCTTCTCGCAGAGGTCCGAGCCCATCAGGATCGACCAGTCGCCGTCCAGCATGCGCTGCTGCGACTCGCGGAAGCGTCGGCCCACGGCCAGCATCAGGCCGATGACGTGGTCGGCGACCGAGGCGTCGTTGCCGCCCGCCGCGATGGCGACGACCCGGCCCAGGTCACGCGCGGCCTCCAGATCGACCCGCTCGTAGCCCACCCCGCGCCGCGAGACGACCTGCAGGTCCGGCAGCGCCTCCAGCAGCGCCCGCGTCACCCGCGCATGGCCGACGATCCAGCCGGACGCCCCCGTCAGCATCTCCACCAGAGTGTCGTGGTCGAGGTCTCCGTCGGCCTTGCCGGGCGGCAGGGGCGGCAGGACGACCTCCACGCCCTGGGCGCGCAGATAGGCTTGGGTCCGGTCGTCGAAGAAGCGCTGGGTGACGACGACCTTACGAGGGCGAGGCATGGGTCCTGAAGATTTCCCGACATCCGACTGGAGGCGACAGAAAGCCATGACCTCGGCGCGCGCCACATCACAGCGCGCATCATTCGATCCAAATATCGAAAGACCGAACGCCCGCCCGGGCCCGGCCCGGGGGCGCTCGATCGCCCCTAGAGCGTCCGCGCCAGCGCCGCCAGCTGGTCGGCGACGATCCCCCAGCCCTCGTGGAAGCCCATCTGCTCGTGGGCGGCCTTGTCCTCGGCGCTCCAGTGGCGGGCCGCCGCGCGGTAGCGGGTCGTGCCGTCGCCCAGGTCCTCGAAGGTGACGATGGCGACCATGAACGGCTTGGCGGACGGCTTCCAGGTCTCGGTGAAGGCGTCGGTGAAGACGATCTTCCTGTTCGGGACCACCTCCAGATAGACGCCCGGCTGCGGCATCACCTCGCCGTTGGGGCCGTTCATCTCGAGGTAGGTGTTGCCGCCGGTGCGCACGTCCATGCGCACGTTCGAGACGGTCCAGGGCTTGGGGCAGAACCACTGCGGCATCAGCTCCGGCGTGGTCCAGCACTGGTACAGCTTCTCGGCCGGGACATCGATGATGCGCTCCAGCACCAGTTCGCGGTCAGCGGGGAAGTCGGCGGTGTCCAGCGGCATGAGGCGTCTCCTTGTTGGCATGAACTCTCGCCTCAAGGACGGCGGCGATCCACCCGTCCCGACAGCGAGTGCGGAATTTTTCCATCCTCCCCCCAGCGGGGGAGGTGGTCCGAAGGACCGGAGGGGTAAGCACTGCCGAGCCTGCCGCTTCCCCCTCCGTCGTCTCTTCGAGCCGACACCTCCCCCTTGGGGGGAGGATGTTCGGGAACCTTGACCCGCCGCGCGCCTCGTCTCACTGTGCTCGCAATTCAAACAAGCGTTTAGGGCGCGCGACATGAACCTCTTCGACCTCACGGGCAAGGTGGCGATCATCACCGGATCCTCGCGCGGGATCGGCAAGGCGATCGCCGAGCGGATGGCCGAGCACGGGGCCAAGGTGGTGATCTCGTCGCGCAAGGCCGGGCCGTGCGAAGAGGTCGCCGCGGCCCTGAACGAAAAGCACGGCGCGGGGACGGCCATAGCGGTCCCGGCCAATATCGCGTCGAAGGACGAGCTGCAGAACCTGGTCGACGAGACCCGGAAGGCGTTCGGCCAGGTCGACATCTGCGTCTGCAACGCCGCCAGCAATCCCTATTACGGCCCGCTGGCCGGGATCAGCGACGAGCAGTTCCGCAAGGTCCTGGACAACAACATCATCAGCAATCACTGGCTGATCGGCATGGTCGCGCCGGAGATGCGCGCGCGAAAGGACGGGGCGATCGTCATCGTCAGCTCGATCGGCGGCCTGCGCGGCAACGCCATCATCGGAGCCTACAACATCAGCAAGGCCGCCGACTTCCAGCTGGCGCGCAACCTGGCGCACGAGTTCGGGCCCGACAACGTGCGGGTCAACTGCATCGCGCCGGGCCTGATCAAGACGGACTTCGCCAAGGCCCTGTGGGACGACCCGGCCACCCTGGAGCGCGCGACCAAGGGCGTGCCGCTGCGCCGCATCGGCGAGCCCGACGAGATCGCCGGCGCGGCCGTCTACCTGGCCAGCCAGGCCGGCAGCTTCATGACTGGCCAGGCCCTGATCGTGGACGGCGGCGCGACGATCTAGAACCCGAAGACGCCCGTCATTCCCGCCCGGAACGGCGAAGCGCTTGCCGAGCGCAAACCGGCGTAGGAAGATCGCTCTACGAGTGAAGCGACTTTGCTGTCGCTAAGGGCGAGGGGCTGTTCATGTTTTCCGCGTTGCGCGTGTCGGGCCTCGCCTTGGCGCTTGCCTTCCTGTCCTCCCAGACCCTGGCGGCGTCGAAGTGCCAGGTCATGAAGCTGGCCGAGCTTCCCGTCACCATGGAAGGCCTGTCGCCGGTCACGACGGGCCAGATCAATGGGCGCGAAGCGCGCTTCATCGTCGATAGCGGCGCGTTCCACAGCACCATGTCGGCCGGCGCCGCCCAGGAGCTGGGCCTGTCGGTCGGCAGCCTGGGCGTGAACGCGCGCCTGAAGGGCGTGGGCGGCGAAACCTCGCTGGGCGTCACGACGGCCAAAGAGTTCGTCATCGCCGGGCAGAAGCTCCCACGCGTCGAGTTCGCCGTCGGCGGCAGCTCCACGCGCTATGCCGGTCTCCTGGGCCAGAACATCCTGGGCATCGCGGGCGTGGAATACGATCTTGGTCACGGCGCGGTCCGGATCATGAAGACCAAGGACTGTGGCGACGTCAGCCTGACCTACTGGGCCGGGGACAAGCCGTTCACCCTCATGCGCATCGAGCCCATGGAGAATGGCGACCGGCACACCCTGGCGACGGTCGAGGTCAATGGCGTCAAGCTCAAGGCGATGTTCGACACCGGCGCCTCGAGTTCGGTCCTTTCGCTGGACGCGGCCAAACGCCTGGGCGTCAATCCGGACAAGGACGGCCTGCCGCTGGAGGGCTTCAGCTGGGGCGTTGGCCAGAAGCGCGTGCGGACCTGGAAGGCGCGTTTCGACAAGATCGATATCGGCGGCGAGGTGATCAGCAAGCCCTGGCTGCAGATTTTCGACGGGGCGCTGGGGGACGCCGACATGCTGATCGGCGTCGACTTTTTCCTCAGCCACCGGGTCTTCGTCGACAACCAGAACCACCGGATGTTCTTCACCTACGAAGGCGGGCCCTTGTTCGGGATCAGCCCCAAGGGCGCGGTCGACAAGGCCGGCAAGACGGTGGACCTGACCGACAAGACGGCCGAGCCGACCGATGCGCCGGGCTATGCCCGGCGGGGCGCGGTGCTGGCCTCTAACGGCAAGTTCGACGCCGCCATCGCCGATTTCGACAAGGCCGTCGCCCTGGCGCCAAACGATGCGGACTACTTGCTGCAGCGCGCCCGGGCGCACCTGTCCAACCGTCAATTGCTGCTCGGCGCGGCCGACCTGGACAAGTCCGTCGCGCTGGATCCGAAGGACGCGGAGGCGCGTCTGACCCGCGCCCAGTTGCGCCGCGGCTCGCGCGATCCGGCCGGGGCGCTGGACGATCTCAAGGCGGCGGACGAGAACCTGGCGCCGTCCGCCCAGCCCCGGCTGCGCCTGGCTCGCCTGTATTCGGCCCTCGACGCGCCCGAGCAGGCCCTGACCAACTACGATCTGTGGCTGAAAAGTCATCCGGAGGACGTGGGGCGCGCCGAGGCGCTGAACGGCCGCTGTTGGGCGCGGGCGCTGCTGAACCGGGAGCTGGACAAGGCGATGAGCGACTGCGACGCGGCGCTGCGCCTGCATCCCGGCGATCCGGCCTTCCTGGACAGCCGCGCCCTGGTCCGTTTCCGCCGTGGCGAATTGGAGAAGGCGTTGGTCGATTACGACGCCGCCGTGAAGGGATCGCCCCGTGAAGCCTGGTCGCTCTACGCCCGCGGCCTCGTCGAGCGCCGCCTGGGCAAGGTCGCGGAGGCCGACGCGGACAAGGCCAAGGCCCTGGCGATCAATCCCGACGTCGCCGCCCGGATCAAGCGCTACCAGCTGGATGGCTGAGGGCTGACGCAGTCCGTACGACCAGCGCCGCAGGCCCCCACCTGACCGCTTCGCGGTTCGTCCGCCCCCAGAGGGGGGCGGAAGCTGCGCGCGGTCCTTCTTCCCCCTCCGGGAGAGGAGCGCCGCAGGCGCGGAGGGGGCAAGTATCGGTCGAGAGCGCCCTTCGGCATCGGCCTCGCCCGGCGCCCCGCCTTCGCGGCGATGAGCGGGGCGGCCAGGTCATCCAGCCGCCCATACATACCCGAACCGCGCATCGATAGGCGGTAAGCTTAACTGGTCCTACATCAATCCTCACGAAGGCTGCGCCGCGAGTATCCGGGATGCCCATTTGCGCCGCCTTCTGACTTCCATCCTGATGATCGGAACCCTGGCGGCCGGCGCCGCCTGGGGGCAGACGGGCGCATCACTCGCCAAATCCTCCCAGGCCGCCGCCTCTCCCCTCGGGCAGCGGCTGGAGCAGCTGAGCGAGGAGATCGGCGCGCACGAGGCGGCCAATCCGCCGCGCGACAACGCCGACATCGAGCGGGCCGGCCGCCAGGCCTTGCACGAGCACGGCCAGGCGCGGCTGTTTGGCCTGTGGCGGGTGCTGTACGCCTACAAGAGCAACCAGATCCCCGACCGCTTCGACGCCTGGGCGCGCGAGGCCGGCGCCGTGGCGCGGCGCGACCATGACACGGCCCTGGCCACGCTGGTCGAGCTGGAGACCATCGCCTATCGCCACGAGACGCGCGGCTATCGGGCGTTCACCGACGCCGACTGGGTGCGGTTCCTGACCCGGTCGGGACCGGACATCCGGGTAATGGCGGGGATCGAGCGGGTGCGGCACCTGGGGCAGATGGGGCGCTGGGCCCAGGCCGCGCGCCTGGCCGCCGACCTGACCGGCGACCTGGAGCGGCGCGGCCGCGTGGCCCAGCCGCTGCTGGCCGAGCTGCACCAGGTGCACAGCTACACGCTGTCGGACATCGGCGACCGCGAGGGGGCCCTGGAGCACATGGCCCAGGCCGCGCGGCTGGACGAGCGAGACGCCTTCCAGGTGCGCAAGATCGAACGGATCTACGACATCGCCTACACCGCCGCCGCCCTGGGCGAGCTCGACGCGGCCGAGCGCTTCGCCGCCCTGCATCACAGGATGGTGGCGGCGTATGGCGACCGGAACCTGCTGACCTGGGACCGCTTCCTGTGCGCCCGGATCGCGGCGCGCCGCGAGGCCCCCGCCCGGGTGCTGGCCTGCCTGGAGCCCGCCGCCGCCGACCTGGCCCATCCCGATCGCCGCCTGCAGGTGCTGATGCTGGGCCAGCGCGCCCTGGCCAAGGCCCAATTGGGCCGCGCCGCCGAAGCCCGCGAGGACCTGCTGCGGCTGCGCGCCGCCCCGCTGGCCCTGGCCCCGCGCGACCCGCACGCCGAGGCCCTGATCGACGCCTATATCGACCAGGCCGAGGGGCGCGGCCAGGACGCGTTCCGCAAGCTGGACGCCTGGCGGCGCATCGACGGCGTCGAGGAGGACCGCGCCCATTCGCGCAGCGTCACCGAGATGTCCTCGGCCCTGGACAGCGAGCTGCGGGCCAAGCGCGACGAGAGCCGCCGCCTGACCGAGGAGGTGCGGCTGAGCCGCAGCCTGGCGCGGGCCTCGGCGGTCATCGCCCTGCTGCTGGCCGCGCTGGTCGCCGGCGGGGTGGCCTGGGCCGTGCACCAGCGCCGCGCCTCAGGCCGTTTCAAGGACGCCCAGGAGCACGCCGAGGCCGCCAACAAGGCCAAGTCGGCCTTCCTGGCGGTGATGAGCCACGAGCTGCGCACGCCGCTGAACGGCATGCTGGGCGTGGGCCAGGCCCTGCGCGGTGGCGAGCTGACCGCCGAACAGCGAGAACAGGTCGACCTGTTCATGGACAGCGGCGACACCCTGCTGGTTCTGCTGAACGACATCCTGGACCTGTCCAAGATCGAAGCCGGCAAGCTGGAGATCGCCCCGACGGTCGGCGACATCGTCCAGACCTGCGCCCGGCTGGTCGGCGGCTACCAGCCCACCGCCCTGGAGAAGGGCGTGGGCCTGACCTTCAAGCTGGAGAGCCAGGCTCCGGGGCCGCTGATGTTCGACGGGGTGCGGGTGCGCCAGTGCCTGACCAACCTGGTCTCCAACGCCCTGAAGTTCACCACCCACGGCAAGGTCGAGGTGGGGCTGGCCTGCTATCCCGAGGATGATGGCCGGGTGCGGGTGCGCCTGCGCGTCGCCGACACCGGCATCGGCATGAACGCCGTCACGGTCGCCAAGCTGTTCCGGCCCTTCACCCAGGCCGACGCCTCGACCACCCGCAACTTCGGCGGCACGGGCCTGGGCCTCAACATCACCCGCCGCCTGGTCGAGATGATGCGCGGCGAGATCCGCGTCGAGAGCGAGGAGGGGCTGGGCTCGGTCTTCACCATCGAGATGCTGGTCGACGCCGCCGAGCCGTCCGAGCTGCCGGTGCGCGAGGTCGAGGCGGGCGAGGAGGAGACGGGCTTCGTCGCCCTGCAGGGTCGCCGGGTGCTGGTCGTCGACGATCATCCGGTCAACCGCCGGGTCATCCGCCTGTTTCTCGCGCCGTTCGAGTGCGACCTGGTCGAGGCCGAGAACGGCCAGCAGGCCCTGGACATCCTGGACGCCCAGCCGATCGACATCGTGCTGATGGACGTCAACATGCCGGTGATGGACGGGCTGGAGGCCACCCGCCGCCTGCGCCTGGACCCGCGCTTTGCGCGCCTGCCCGTGGTGGCCCTGACCGCCGACGTGATGTCGGCCCAGATCAAGACCTGCCTGGACGCCGGCTGCGACGCCCACGTGGCCAAGCCGATCGACCTGCGGAATCTGCTGTCGGCCATGGACCGCTGCCTGGCCCGGACCACGGCGCGCGAGCTCGCGGCGGCGCTGGGGGCGCTGTAGGGGCGCTAAGCCAAAGCCGTCCGCGCCGCCCCCAGCCGGCCCACCGCCTCGTCCAGCGTCGCGTCGCTCTTGGCGAAGCACAGCCGCACCACGTTGCGCACCGGATCCTCGGCGAAGAAGGCCGAGACCGGGATCGCCGCCACCTCGAACTCCGCCACGCAGCGCTCGCAGAAGGTGACGTCGTCCACCGCGATCCCCGAAGCCGCCAGGTCGACGTTCAGGAAATAGGTCCCCTGGCTGTCCAGCACGACATAGCCGGCCGCGCGCAGGCCGGCCGTCAGGCGGTCGCGCGAGCGTTGCAGGCTGGCCGGCATGTCGTCGAACCAGGCGCGGTGGTGCTCCAGGCCCCAGGCCACGCCGGCCTGCAGGTTGGGCGGGGTGGTGAAGGTCAGGAACTGGTGGGCGGCGGCCAGGGCGCGGGTCAGGCGTGGCGCGGCGATCAGGAAACCGACCTTCCAGCCGGTCATGCCGAACAGCTTGCCGGCCGAGCCGATCTTGACCGTCCGCTCGCGCATGCCGGGAAAGCCGATCAGCGGCCGGTGGCGGGCGCCGTCGAACACCACGGCCTCCCAGACCTCGTCGCAGACGGCGATGACGTCGTGCCGGACGCAGAACTCGGCCAGCAGGGCCAGGTCTTCTTCGGGCGCGACGACGGCGGCGGGATTGAGCGGGCTGTTCAGCACCACCATCCGGGTCTTGTCGCTGAAGGCGGCCTCCAGCATGGCGCGCGTGAAACGCCAGTGCGGCGGCGAGAGGCGGACCAGCTTGGGAACCCCGCCCGCTCGACGCACCAGCGGCAGGTAGGCGTCGTACAGCGGCTGGAACAGCACCACCTCGTCGCCCGGCGCGATCAGCGACAGGAACGCCGCCGCCAGGGCCTCGGTCGCGCCGGAGGTGACGGTGACCTCGGTGTCCGGATCCAGCTGCAGATCCTGCGTCCGGCCATAGTGACCGGCGACTGCGGCGCGCAGCTCGGGCGGGCCGCGCATCGGCGGATACTGGTTGGAGCCCTCGATCAGCGCCCGCGCGGCGGCCTCGCGCACGGGCAGGGGCCCCTGGTCGTCGGGAAATCCCTGGCCCAGATTGATCGCGCCATGCTGGCGGGCGAGGCCGCTCATGCGCTCGAAGATCGTGGTCGGCAGGTTGTCGAAGACGGGATGGACCATGGGGGAGGCGTAGCATGGTCGGCGGTTTAGCGCCCCCTCCGTCACGATGCGTTTCCGCATCGCGCCACCTCCACCGTTTCACGGGTGAGGAGAAGAGCGTCCCATCCTCCCCCGCGTGCGGGGGAGGTGGATCGGCGCGGATACGCGACGAGACGGAGGGGGCGTCCTAGCCCGCGACCGCCGCCTCTTCGCCCTCATGCCCCTCATCCCCCCGCCGCATCTGCTGGGCCATGTTGGACAGCAGGAAGCTGGGGATGTCGCCGACCGGCATCGGGCGGCCGTACAGGAAGCCCTGGAAGGTGTCGCAGCGCATGTCGGCCAGCAGGCGGGCCTGGGCCGGGGTCTCGACGCCCTCGGCCGTGACCTTGAGGTTCAGGGTCTGGCCCAGCAGGGCGACGGTGCGCAGGATGTCGGCGATGGCCGTGTTGTCCTGCATCTCGGCCACGAACGAGCGGTCGATCTTGATCTTGTCGAACGGGAACCGCCACAGATAGGCCAGGCTGGAATAGCCCGTGCCGAAGTCGTCCATGGCGATCTTGACGCCCAGGACCTTCAGGGCCGCCAGCTGCTTCAGGGTCTTGGCGCTGTCGTGCAGCAGGAGGCCCTCGGTGATCTCCAGCTCCAGGCGCTCGGGCGCCAGGCCCGAGACCTTCAGGGCCTTGCGCACCTGGGACACGAGGTCGCCGGTGGCGAACTGGTTGGGCGACAGGTTGACGGCGACCGACAGGTGCGAGGGCCAGGTCGCGGCCGTGCGGCAGGCCTCGAACAGCACCCATTCGCCGATCGCCCCGATCAGGCCCCACTGCTCGGCGCATTCGATGAAGTCGGCCGGCGCCACCAGCCCCCGGGTCGGGTGCTGCCAGCGCAGCAGGGCCTCGAAGCCGGTGACCTCGTGCTCGCCGCTGCCGATCAGCGGCTGGAAGAACAGCTTCAGCTCGTCCTTGGCCAGGGCGTCGCGCAGGTCCAGCTCCAGGGCGCGGCGCTCCTGGGCCCAGATGTCCATGGCGGTCTCGAAGAAGCGATAGGCGCCCCGGCCGTCGCCCTTGGCGCGGTAGAGGGCCAGGTCGGCGTTCTTCAGCAGGCCGTCGGGGTCGTCGGCGTCGAACGGGGCCACGGCGATGCCGACGCTGGCGCCGATCAGCACGTGGTGGCCGCGCACCGCGTAGGGCAGCGACAGGTCCGAGACGATGGCGCGGGCCAGCTCGCCGAGGGCTGCGTGGCCGGGCGAGGGCGCGACGACGACGGCGAACTCGTCGCCGCCCAGGCGCGAGACCAGGCCGTCGTCGCCCACCAGGTCGTCGACGCGGTCGCGCAGACGGGCCGAGGCCTGGATCAGCAGGTCGTCGCCGATCGGATGGCCCAGGCTGTCGTTGACGCCCTTGAAATGGTCGAGGTCCAGGCACAGCACCGCGCAGCCTGCGCCGGTCCCGCCCTTACTCCGGGGCTTGCCGTGGTCGGTCCAGGCCTTGCTGAGCGCCTGCAGGAACGACAGGCGATTGGGCAGCTGGGTCAGCACGTCGTAATGGGCCAGGCGCGAGATGCGGGCCTGGTCCTCGCGGGCCTGGGTGATGTCGGCGCCGACGCCCCGGAAGCCGGTGAAGACGCCGTTCAGGTCGTGGACCGGCTTGGCGGACAGCGACCACCAGTGGGTCTGCCGGGTCTCGCCGTCCGGGCCCACCGCGATCGACACGGTCACGTCGCG
Organism: Caulobacter segnis; assembly: GCF_023935105.1. Lineage (NCBI taxonomy): Bacteria > Pseudomonadati > Pseudomonadota > Alphaproteobacteria > Caulobacterales > Caulobacteraceae > Caulobacter > Caulobacter sp. RL271. The sequence continues at coordinate 755,039 of NZ_CP096040.1, forward strand.
GAAGGCCTTCTGCTCGGCGAACAGGGCCGAGAGGGCAGCGACCGGCCCCGTCGGGGTCTCGGCCGCGCCGCACAGCTCCGACATCGGCTGGCCGATCAGTCCGGCCTTGTCGACGCCGGCCGCGGCGGCCATGCGGTCGGAGACGTAGGTCAGGGCGCCGGCGGCGTCGACCTCCCACAGCCAGTCGCTGGCGCCTTCCTCGAAGTCGCTGAGCAGCAGGGAGACGACTTGCTTCTGCTTTTCCAGCTCCTCGGCGGCGACCAGGCGGTCGGCGAAGATCTTGGCGTGGGCCAGGCACGAGACGCTGACCACCAGGTGGCAGAAGATCAGCAGGCCTCCCAGGGCGTAGAGCACGGGGTCGCCGCTGGTGGCCAGCACCCAAAGGGCGCCCAGGGCCATGGGGGTCGAATAGGCGATGGCGGCGGCGGGCAGGGTCAGGAGGGCGAAGCCGCCGCAGCCGATCATGCCGGCGATCACGCAGGCGACCAGCATCGGCATGGCGCCGGCGAAGCCCTGCTCCCTGGGCATGGTCAGGATCGGCAGGATGGCCCACAGGCAGCCCAGCAGGCCGGCCTGCAGAACCACGCGGTTGACCCCGTGCTGCGAGACGGTGCTCTTGCCGCCCTTGCGGCGGCGCGCGGCGAACCAGCCGCGCAGGCCCAGCAAGGCGTAGCTGATGACCAGGGCGGCCCAGACCGTCAGGACGATCGTGTGCGGGCTGGCCAGGCCGGCGGCCCCGACCAGCACGGCGATGACGATGTTGGCGCCCATCATCACGGGCGTCATGCGCAGGATGCTCTGCACCTGCTCCATCCGCACCCGGCCGGCCATGGCCTCGGGCACGTGCGGAACCAGGCGGGCGTACAGGGCGGACAGGCCGCGATGAATGAGCGTGCTGGCGACTTTGCGCACGACGCGGGCCCTCTGGTCCAAACTCAGGAGAAATCCCCCGCCGGGACCTTGGTCCGCCCGGGTAAACCCGTGGTTAAGCTGGAGTATTGGCCGGAGGGGGCGTTGAGCCGGAAATGAGTACGCGGGCGCCGGCGTTCCGGAGGGGCGGTGCTCGTGGGGCGGCTTCCGACCCTGGTCGGACGTTGTGAGGGACCCTTTAGTAGTGGCCTAGCGGCCCCGGCGCCTCGGTCGCACGTCCTAACCGATCAGACCTTAGGACGAAGCGGGATCGTTCCGTCCACGACATCGGCCACAAAGCGTTCGTCGATCTTTTCCTTCGAAAACCAACGCCGGTAAAACAGCGGCCCTACCAAGCTCGCTACCAAACTGCTTGTCGATCGCTCCGGTCCGGGTTGTCCTTTGGCTTTGCCCCGCTCAACCACCGTCTCGATGGGGGCCATGAAGGCGGCGTGCAGCGCACGTTGCATCGTTGCGATCTCGGCATCCCGCTCAGCGGCGTCAATGATCGAGGGATAGACCGAACTCCAGCTCGCGTTCTGCAGTTGCTCGGCGAGGTTCACGAGCAATGAAATCAGGTCGGCGCGAATATCCCCGGTGTCGGGCGCTTCAACATTGCTCCCCAAACTAGAGCAGGCATCGATCACCAACGCGGAACGCGACGGCCAGTGGCGATAGATGGTGGTTTTGGCGACCCCCGAATTGCGGGCGATTTCGTCAATGCTTACGCCTCCAACGCCAGCCCGTGAGAGCTGTCGGTAGGTTTCGGCCATCACCTTTGCTTTCGACCGTTCGACCCTCTTGTCGGCGTTCTTGGCGGGCACTGTCACATCACCTTCGTTGACGCGGCGCACAACATTACGCTACGATACGGTATCGTTTCTAAATAGCGCGCGAGGCGTTCGAGCGCATATGGAGCTTAGCACCATGAAGTTCGCCTATACCCGGCTCGTGACCACCGAGGTAGCCAAGCTCTCCGCATTCTATCGGCAATTGCTCCGGGCTGAGCCGGTGGGCGAGGGCGACTACGTCGAGTTCCGCCCCGGAGGCGCCATCCTGGCCCTCGTCAGCAACCGAGCGGCCGAGGCGATGCATGGCGGGGTGTGGCCGGGCGGCGCCAACCGATCGGCCATACTCGAATTCGTCGTCGACGACGTGGATGCCGAGCGCGCGCGTCTGGATCCGTTCGTCCGCCAGTGGCTTCAGGAGCCCAAGGACATGCCGTGGGGCAATCGTTCGATGCTGCTTTGCGATCCCGACGGCAATCCCATCAACGTCTTCTCGACAGGGGCATAAGGCAGCTGATCCGAAGCGTAGGATTGTGGGCGCGCAGAAGACCGCCTGTAGGTCTAAGTCTGAAATGCGGCCTTCCCAACCAGCTCTCTGGCCGCTTCTAGCGCGAAGTCTGACGTCCGCTCCCGACCCACTGCGGACATTCCGAAACCCTCTCTCTTAGAGAGAGGGATTTCCAAGGGCCCCCACGAAAAAGGCCGCCGTTCTTGCGAACGGCGGCCCCATCTCGGGATGAACCCGGAAGACTAGTCTTCCTTCACGCGCTTCTTGCGGAACGAGGGGTTCAGGGTCTGCTTGCGCAGGCGGATGTTCTTCGGGGTGACCTCGACCAGTTCGTCTTCCTCGATGTAGGCGATGGCCTGTTCCAGGGTCATCTTGCGCGGCGGGGTCAGGCGGATCGACTCGTCCTTGCCCGAGGCGCGGACGTTGGTCAGCTGCTTGGCCTTCATCGGATTGACGTCCATGTCATCCTGGCGGCTGTTCTCGCCGATGATCATGCCCTGGTACGTCTTCTCGCCGGCGCCGACGAACATCACGCCGCGCTCTTCCAGGTTCCACAGCGCGTAGGCCGCGGTCTCACCGTCCGAGTTGCTGATCAGCACGCCCTTGCGCTGCTGGTCGATGGCGCCCTTGTAGGCTTCGTAGTGGCTGAACACGCGGTTCAGCACGCCCGAACCGCGCGTGTCGGTCAGGAACTCGCCCTGATAGCCGATCAGCGAGCGCGACGGGGCGGTCAGCTGGATGCGGGTCTTGCCCGCGCCCGACGGACCCATGTCCCGCAGCTCGGCCTTACGCAGCGAGAGCTTCTCGATGACGATGCCCGAGAACTCGTCGTCGACGTCGATCATGACGTCTTCCATCGGCTCCAGGCGCTTGCCGGTTTCCGGATCGGCCTGGAACACGACGCGCGGACGCGAGATCGAGACCTCGAAGCCTTCGCGGCGCATGTTCTCGATCAGCACGCCCAGCTGCAGTTCGCCACGGCCCGAGACTTCGTAGGCGTCGCCTTCCTTGCTCTCGGTCACCTTGATGGCGACGTTGCTCTCGGCTTCCTTCAGCAGGCGGTCGCGGATGACGCGCGACTGGACCTTGTCGCCTTCGCGGCCGGCCAGCGGGCTGTCGTTGACCGAGACGGTCATCGAGATGGTCGGCGGGTCGATCGGCTGGGCCGGCAGGGCGGTGGTGACGTCCATGGCGCACAGGGTGTCGGCCACGGTCGCCTTGGACATGCCCGCGATGGCGACGATGTCGCCGGCCTCGGCGCCCTCGTCGATCGGCTGGCGCTTCAGGCCGCGGAAGGCCAGCACCTTGGTGATGCGGCCGCGCTCGATTTCCTTGCCGTCACGGTCCAGGGCGTGGATGGCCATGCCGGGGACGGCCTTGCCGCTCTCGATGCGGCCGGTCAGCAGGCGGCCCAGGAACGGATCGCTTTCGATCAGCACGTTCAGCATCTGGAACGGCTCATCCTTCTTGGCGATCTGCTTGGGTTCCGGCACGTGGCGGACGATCAGGTCGAACAACGGGCCGAGGTTGTCGCTGGGCACGTTCATGTCCAGCGTGGCCCAGCCCGAACGGCCCGAGGCGTAGATGTGCGGGAAGTCCAGCTGCTCGTCCGTGGCGCCGATGGCGGCGAACAGGTCGAAGGCGGCGTTGTGGACGCGGTCCGGATCGGCGTGGGCGCGGTCGACCTTGTTGATGCAGAGGATCGGGCGCAGGCCCATCTTCAGCGCCTTGGTCAGCACGAACTTGGTCTGCGGCATGACGCCTTCCTCGGCGTCGATCAGCAGGACGCAGCCGTCCACCATGCCCAGGATCCGCTCGACCTCGCCGCCGAAGTCGGCGTGGCCGGGGGTGTCGATGATGTTGATGCGGGTCTCGCCCGCTTCACCGTTCCACAGCACGCTGGTGCACTTGGCCAGGATGGTGATGCCGCGCTCACGCTCCTGGTCGTTGGAGTCCATCGCCCGTTCGGTCGTGGCTTCGTTGGCGCGGAACACGCCGGACTGGGCCAGCAGCTGATCGACGAGGGTGGTCTTGCCATGATCGACGTGCGCGATGATGGCGATATTTCGCATGGACATGGGAACGGACGGACTTTCGGGAGGAATAGGAGATGACGAGTCAAGCGTCAGGCGCGCGGCTTTTACGCGACTGCGCTGGATTTATCCACCCCCACCCCTATGAAACCCTTGTCGCAGGAAACCGGTGTCATTCAGAAAGCCTTGCCGGAACAGGCTTTGCGCGGTGTTCTCGAAAGAGACGGTTTCAAACGCAACAAATTGTGCAGTGCAGCATGCCTAAAATATAGGCTATTTCAAATAGCGTCGTTACGTAACCCTTGTGGGGCAACGGGTTGCATCAATTCCCCTCGAAAAAATCGACATTGCCGTCCACTTTTTTGCTTGCCTAATTTTGCGCCGCACCCTATAAACAATCCTGTGAGGCGGCGCTGCCGCTTCTGCCCTTCCTGGGCGTTTCCTCCCTAATGAACTGGCCCGGCGGTTTCGCCGGGCTTTTTTTTGGCCCAAGCGGTCGGGAAGCAACGTCAGCGAGCCTTCGGGGGTTCCGACCACGGACTGGCGGGGTGGCCAGGGCCATCCAGGACCTGGCCGCAGCGATCACCAGGGAACCGTTTCCTGCTCGAAGTAGAACCCGCCGGTCGGGCCGGACGCGTCCTGGCTGGCCAGCCAGGCGACGCCGGCCGCCGCCTGTTCCACCGTGCGATAGCCCGTGTGGCCGTTGAAGTCGGTGGCGGTGTAGCCCGGATCGGCGGCGTTGACCGCGATGCCGTCGGCGGCCAGCGACTTGGCCATCGAGACGGTGACGGCGTTCAGGGCCGACTTGGAGCTGTTGTAGCCTAGGGCGTTGACGCCATAGAACTGATTGTGCGGGTCGGACAGCCACCCCAGCGATCCCAGCCCGCTGCTGACCATCACGACATTGGATCGACCCGCCGCCTTGAGCAGCGGCCGGAAGGCTTGGGTGACGCGGATGGGGCCCAGGACATTGGTCTCGTAGATGGCGCGAATGTCGTCGACGGACTGCTCATGCGCCGCCTCGGGCGTCGCGCCGAGGACGCCGGCGTTGTTGATCAGCACGTCCAGCTTGCCGTCCGCCGCGCGAACCGTCTCGGCGGCGGCGCGGACGCTGTCGTCGCGCGTGACGTCGATCTCGAGCAGCCGCACGTCCAGGCCCTCCGCGAGCAGTTGCGAGACCGCGGCCTGGCCTCGGGCGGCGTCGCGGCAACCCAGCCAGATGCGATAGCCCGACCGACCCAATTGCCGCGCCGTCTCAAAGCCGATGCTCTTGTTCCCGCCGGTGATCAGAACCGTTTTGCCCGTCATGTTCGAAGCCTTCATTGAGGATAGGGCGCATTGAACGTCGCGCTGGCGCCTTTGATAACGGCCTCAAATCCGACCATACTGATCGCCATGCCGAACAATGATGGTCAGCCGTCGCTCGACGATCTCGCGCTTTTCGTGGCGGTCATCGAGGCCAACGGTTTCCGCGCCGCCGCCACGCGGCTGGGGCTGTCCCCCTCGACGGTCAGCGAAAAGATCACCCAGCTGGAAGCGCGCCTGGGGGCGCCGCTGCTGGTGCGCACGACGCGCAGCCTGATGCCGACGGAAGCCGGCCGCGCCCTGGCCGACCGGCTCCGCCCGCTGTTCAACGAGACCCGCGCCGCGGTGCAGGACGCGGCCAGTTCCCAGCGCGAGGTGCGCGGCCTGCTGCGGCTGAACGTGACGGGCGCCGTCATGGTGGACATCCTGCCCCCGATCATCGACCGCTTCCTGCGGGTCCACCCCCAGGCCCGGGTGGAGATCGTGGTCGAAGACCAGCTGGTCGACATCGTCGCCGCCGGTTGCGACGCGGGGGTCCGGTATGGCGAACATCTGGCGCAGGACATGATCGCCGTGCCGATCGGACCGCGTGTCCAGAGCTTCGCCCTCGGCGCCGCGCCGCGCTATTTCGAGACGCGCCCCGTCCCCGCCCATCCGAGCGATCTGCTCGCCCACGATTGCATTCGTCTGCGATTCTCGAGCGGCGCGCTCGTGCCCTGGGACTTCGAGCGCGGCGACGAGGCGATCACGGTCGCGCCTCCGGGGCGCCTGATCGTCGGTGTCGACGCCGTCCCGGCCGCGATCGACTTCGCGCGCCAGGGACATGGGATCATCGGCTGTTTCGAAAACTGGCTCGCGCCGCATTTCGAGACGGGAGACCTCGCGCCCGTCCTGCCCGATTGGTGGACGCGGTTCGAAGGGCCGTGGCTCTACTATCCCAATCGCTTCGTGCCCGCGCCTCTGCGCGCCTTCGTCGATCTCATCGCGCGCGAGCGGGCCATGGCCGGCTAGGGGCGCTGGAAGCGGCCGGCCCACAGACCCGCCTTGCGCGCCTGGGCGCTGTCCTCGGAGTCCGCGTACTGGCCTTCCTGGTCGACGGCCCAGCCATTCTCGACCATCGCCAGGTTCAGCGAGGCCAGGTCCGACTCGCACGGACCCGTGTCGCCCTGGCAGGGGGCCTCGGCGACGTAGCACAGGCCCAGCCAGCGGCCGTCCGCCGTCGGCGGGCCTTCGGGACGGCAGGCCACGCGGTGGTCGCCGATCAGCGTCTGCAGATGGGCGCGGGCGGCCTCGCCGCAGGCCCAGGGACGGCCGTCCGCGTCCTCGCAGGTCTGGCCCAGCTCCGGCGCGTCGATCGTCCAGAGGTCGGCCTCGACGCCCTGGACCAGCAGGGTGTCGCCGTCGACCGCCTTGGCCGGGCCGAACAGGTCGGCGCGGGGATCGGACGGGTCGGCGGGCGGCTGCGCCCCCAGTGCGTACTTGCGTTCGTCGGCCTGCTTGATCGGATGCACCCGTGGCCGGGCGACCTCGTAGGCGAAGACGCCGGCGGCGATCACGCCGGCTACGACCAGCACCGCCAGGACCAGCCTGGACGCGCGCATCAGCGGACCTTCTCGAAGAACGGGGCGGGCGTTCGCGTCGCGCCCTCGTCGGGGACGAAGCCGGTCCAGCGGGTCAGCAAGCGACCGTTCGAGCGCGAAAGCGTGAACAGCGCCGCGCCGGGCTTGTAGCCCTGGACGCCGAACCGCGTCCCGGCGGCCGGCGGCGGATAGCGCAGGAAGCGGACATCGAGGCCCTCGGCCGACGGCGTGGCCGTGCAGTCGAAGGTCTCCAGAGTCTGGAAGCCCTCGGCATGGAACAGGCAGGCGCCGTCCTTCAGGGTCAGTCGCCAGGTGACCAGGATCGGCGAACCGCCGGCCGTGCGGCCGCCGTCATAGGTGTAGGCGTAGACCCCGTCCCAGGCGGCGGTCGACGGCGGTGAAGCCAGGGCCAGGGCGGCGGCTAGCAGCAGGGGCGACATGGACGACTCCCGGTGACGGAGGACTCCTCAACGCCAGGTTAGGTCTTCGGGCTCCCATCGGCATCCCCTTGTCGTATGCTCCGGGCTGCGGCAGGTTCAACGTTAAATTGCGGGTGGGGACTTAGAACGTGAACTTGCGTCGAGTGAGCGTCGCGACGATCGCGCCCCAGGCGTCGCTGATCCGCATGACCGCCGCGCGGTTGTTCATCCAGGCCAAGGAGTACGAGGCCGCCCGTGAGATGATGGCCCGGTGGCCGGCAATCCGCACGGCGGAGCCAGCGCCAAGTTCGCCGCCCAGCTGCTGACTGAACTCCGCGACAAGGTCGACGGTGAAACGCTGTGCGGCGCGCCCCTGTCGGCCCGGTTCGCGGCCGAGGGGTAGGGAAGGACGGGGCTACCGCAGCTCCGCCAGGTCCAGCCCAGCCAGCGCCCGGGTCAGCGCCTCGGCGTCGGCCGTCAGCCGCGCCAGGCCTTCGGTCGGCTCGCGCGTGGTCTCGTTCATATAGAGCGCGCGGTTGATCTCGATCTGCAGGGCGTGGGTGCGCTTGGCGGGGCGGCCATAGTGTTCGGTGGTGTAGCCGCCGGCATAGGGGGCGTTGCGGACGACGCGGTAGTCCAGGGCCTCCAGCGTCCGCTCGACCAGGGCGGTCAGCTTGGGCGAGCAGGCCGCGCCGAAGCGGTCGCCCAGCACGATGTCGCAGGGGCCGCCGCCCTTGGCCCGCTGGCCGCGCGCCGCCGCCGCCGGCATCGAGTGCCAGTCGATCAGGATCGCCGCCCCGTGCGCGGCCCGCGCCGCCGCCAGCTGACGGTCCAGGGCGTCGTGATAGGGGCGGTGGGCCAGCTCCACCCGGGCCTGGGCCTCGGGGAAGGTCAGCTTGCGGGCGTAGATCGGCCGGCCCTCGCCGGCGATGCGCGGGATCGTGCCCAGCCCGGCCGCCACCCGGGCCGTGCGGCCGCGCGCGTATTCCGGCAGGTCGCCCTCGAACATCGCCGGGTCCAGCTCCCACGGCTCGCGGTTCAGGTCGACATAGGCGCGGGCGAAGCGGGCGCGGATCAGCGCCGCGCCCAGGGCCGGCGTCCCGGCGACGATGCGGTCGACGAAGGCGTCCTCGGAGGCCCGCAGGGTGGCGACCGGCAGGCGGGCGGCCGAGGTCATGTCCTCGGGATAGACGTCGCCGGAATGGGGCGAGGCGAAGACCAGGGCCGTCGGCGGCGGCGCTCCGGCCGGCGCGGCGCGCGACACCTCGAACGCCGGGCCGCCGAACGTCTCCAGCGCCTCGGTCGCCGTGGCTTCGGTCTGCAGGGGCCGCCAAGCGCTCATGCCTCGCATCATCGAAGGCGGGCCGCCCAGGGTCAAATCCCAAAGCATCGTCGGCGACTTTCCGGCCAATCCGTCCACAGTCCCGCGCGGCCGCCCACAGCCCGATGGGGGGGCGCGACACTTAGGTTCATCCCCGATTTACGGACGACGCGCTAAGGTGGCCCTTCGATCGACGCCTTATTTGCTTCCGGACACGTGACCTCATGGCCCGCATCCTCCTCGCCGAAGACGATGATTCCCTCCGCGGCTTCCTGGCCCGCGCCCTGGAACGCGCCGGCTTCGAAGTCCAGGCCTGCGCCGATGGCGAGGAAGCCGTCCAGCACCTGGATCACCCCTGGGACCTGCTGCTGACCGACATCGTCATGCCCGGCATGGACGGCATCGAGGTGGCCCGCCAGGCCGCCGCCCGCGATCCGTCCCTGCGCATCATGTTCATCACCGGCTTCGCCGCCGTCGCTCTCTCGGCCCAGGACCGCGCCCCGGCCGGCGCTAAGGTGCTGTCCAAGCCCGTCCACCTGCGCGACCTGGTCGCCGAGGTGGAAAAGATGATGGCCGCCTAAAAAACTTTGTCGGGCGGCTTGCCTACCGGAAAAGCCGCCGCTATACCCCCACACCTTCCCGGCCGGGACGTCTTCACGAAGACGCCCCGGATCGCTTCGGCGGACGCGTAGCTCAGCGGGAGAGCACTACGTTGACATCGTAGGGGTCACAGGTTCAATCCCTGTCGCGTCCACCATCCCTATTTTTCCTTTAATATCAAAGCGTTCTATGGCATCCGCGCGGCGCCGTTTCGTGCGCTTTGAGAAGCCTTCCCCCCAGAGTCCCCCCAGAATAGGCCGGGAACGTCCTTGCGCGGCTGGGCGCAAACACGCTCCTGAACCGCCCTTCCGCCAGGTTCGAGAGGCATTCCTGTCCTGAGCGACCAAGACGAGAGCGGAATCGCCGAGAGTGGTATGCCCAGGTCCATGGCTGAGGACTCTGTGGATCTCGAGGCGATGGCGGCGGCGCTACAGGCGAGCGGTCAATACCGTGTGCTGCGCCGCCTCGCGCCGCGACCGCCTGTTCCCATTCCAGATGGGGTCGTCACCCGCATCGGCCTCTTCGTCGATGTCGAGACGACCGGTCTCGACTGGCGCTCAGACGAGATTATCGAGTTGGCGATGATCCCGTTCCGCTACGGGACGGACGGGCGGATCTATGAGGTCGGCGAGGCCTTCCAAGGCTTGCGTCAGCCCGCCGGACCCATCTCGGCGGAGATCACCGCGCTCACGGGCATCGACGACGCCATGGTCGCGGGCAAGACGATCGACGTGGCCGCCGTCGCCGCCGTCGCCATGCCGGCGGCGCTCGTCATCGCGCACAACGCCGCTTTCGATCGGCGCTTCCTCGAGCGCTTCTGCGAAGTCTTCCGCACCAAGCCTTGGGCGTGCTCGATGAGCCAGATCGATTGGGCGGCAGAGGGACACGAGGGGGTCAAGCTCGCCTGGCTCGCGGCCGGAGCCGGCTTCTTCTACGACCGCCATCGGGCGGTGAATGATTGCGCAGCGGCGATCGAACTCTTGGCCGCCGATCTGCCCCGGCGCGGCGGACCCGCGCTGGCCGCATTGCTGGAGCGGGCGAGAATTCCGACCTGGCGGATCTGGGCCGAGAACTCACCCTTCGCCATGAAGGACCGGTTGAAGGCGCGTGGATATCGCTGGAATGGCGACGACGTCTTGCCGTCGCGCTGCTGGTATGTCGATGTCGCCGACGCCGACAAGGACGCCGAGCTCACCTTCTTGCGTCAGGAGATCTATGGCGGAGACATCGATCTGCTGGCTCGGCGTATCGACGCCTACGACCGGTTCTCGCAGCGGTGCTGACCCACTGAGCGTCGGCTAGCGGTCGCGCTTCAGGCCATCCCTGGCCTCAAGCAAGAGTCTATAGCCCATCTCGGTCATCCAGCGCGCGCGCTGCATGTGACTCTCCCAGCACCGGCGCGCCCCGGCTTCGTCCTCACCGGGATCTCGCCCCAGGACCAGGCGCGTGGCTTCGCGCCAGTCGGCATTGTCCTGCTCGGCGTCGAGAAGCCGCAGATAGGTCGTCATGTGGCCAATGTCGTAGTCGGTGAGCTTGTCGCTCGCCGGGACTTCATCCGCCACTTCTGGTTCAAGTTCAGTTTGCAAGACGTCCTCAGTGCGTCGGCTTGAGCGCCGGCGAGGCCGGTGGCTCGACCGACCTTAGACCCTGGGGAGGGCGTCTGACGAGGTTGGTCGCGCGACTTGGTCGAGTCGACAGGGTCCTGCGATTGGTGGACAGTTTTGCCGCTGAGGGGGCGGCGAGAGCCGCCATGAGCGATGAGCTAGGGCCTGCGCTCGATTGGAGGCGGGCTGAATCCTATCGACCGCTGTTGCAGGCCGACGCGGCGATCTGGGCCTGGGAGTTTGGTCGCCGCGGACCGATGGCGTCGGAGGCGCCTGCGCGCGCGCGGGCGCAGGACTTGCCGGGACTGTGTTTCGTCGGCGCGGGACCCGCGGGCGACGATCTGCCCGCCGTCCTGTGGCGCGAAGACCCGTCCGCTCTCCTCGTAGACGCCATGGCGGCCCAAGCTGGTGAGCCAGGCCTATTCGATCTCCAGGGCCTGTCGCTACCGGCCATAGTCGTGCGAACCGCGGACGGCCAGCAGCACGTCTTGATCTGTGATGGCGCGAAGCGTCTGCGGTTGATCGTGGCTGATGGCGACGTGCTTGCTGGAGCGGTGAGGCTTCGTTGGCGTCTTCCGCCACACCCGGTCGCGGCTGCTCTGGAAGGGCTTCGGTCTCTGCTCGCCCTGAGTGAGGTTGGGCGTCTGCCGTCGCCTGCGACACGACGATCGGCCAAGGCCTTGCGATGGCTCGAAAGCCTGCGGCTCATGACGCACGGCGGTCTGGCGCCAGTCAGCGTGACATCGCCATGCTGCTTTTCGGCGACGAACGGGTGCGGAAGGATTGGAATGGCTCCTCCGACTACATGCGCATGCGGGTCCTGCGTCTGCTGCGCACGGCTGATCATCTATCGAGAAGCTATGGCGGCTTGCTAGGCCTGTCCGCCGCGCCTGATTATCGGGTCGCGCCGATTGCTGAGATCTGGCGTTCGGTGACTTGGCGTCGGGGTGTAGGCACCACGATGCGGAGCGGGATTTTTCTCGCCCTAGCTTGGCAATGTTCGACTTTCCCGCAGATTTTATCCGCCCTTGCATGACAGCCCTGCGGAAAAGCCGTTGGTGTGTGCGGAATGTCTGCGCAGGTGAAGGAGGCGCGCGACTTTTTCAAAAGACGTCCATTGCGCGAAAAATATAGAGTACGTCCATGGGATGACCTGGCGCTCAATAGCGCCATGGTGAAGTCCCGCGTAGCTGATCCGATATTGTCTTCGTTCCGCCGTGCTCTTCGGTTGGAACTTGGATCTGATCGCAGCGGCGCAACACGCCTGGCCTGGGAGTTTCTGCGGCGCAACCCGGCCTATCGCGCTGACTATGCCCGGGTTAGGGCTGGCGAAGCCGACATGATCGGCGAGCATTGGGGGCTAGCTGTTGCGGTCGATCCTGATCAGACCGAGGTCGATGCGAGCGTCTGGCGTTTGTCTATCGCCGAGGCGGATGGGCCATAGGGCGTGGCCGCTCTAGTCCTCTTGCGGGAGAACCCTGGGCAGGTTTTCCGCGAGCCATCGCTCTGCGCTGTTGTCCCGCCTTTCCAGATGGTCTTCCAAGGCGTCGAACTGGCGCTGGAAAGCCTCGATCAGGATCGGCTGGCCGATCGTGGTGAGGCGGTCGCCGACCCGCGCGTTGAACCGTCGATACGAGCCCAGCAGGATCGAGGAGACTTTGTTGTCCATCGCCCGCAGCGCATACTCAGGTGAGCCGAGCATCAGGCCGTCCATGATGCCGACCGGATCGCTATCGGTCGTCGCTGCGAAGCGCCAGATCCTGGCGATGCTGAGCGGACCCTCGCCCGCTTCGAAGCCGTAGTAGCTGCGCGCCTTCATGCCCATGCCGGCGGCGACGTCGTGAGCGCTGAGGCGCCGCTGGCTGCGGATCGTCTTTACGATCGTCGAGAGGAGCTGGCGTTGGCGCTCCAGATCACCGGATGAACTTTTGACCACGACAAGACTCGTTACTGAACCGAATGAGTGAAAGCGACTATCGCGCGGCGTTAGCAGGCTGTTGCGCCATGGCAGTGGCGCTTCCTAGGGTTGCATTATGAGTGGGCGAGATTTTTGAAAGAGTCTAAAAGGATGTGGTTACTTCTGGCGCGCCCCTGCCTGAGCGTTATTGGCCGCCGCGACCGAGAGGTTCGGCGAGTCCGATAAGAATGCCCTCGGGGCCGCGGATGTAGCAGAGCCGGTAAGCGTTCTCGTACTGAACGACTTCGTCGACGACCTGTGCCCCGTGCTTGCGGAGGCGGCCGAGGGTTTCGTCGATGTCGCTCACCGCGAACATGGCCCGCAGATAGCCGAGGGCGTTAACCGGGGCGTTTCGGTGGTCGGCGACGACCGACGGCCGGAGAAAGCGCGATAGCTCGAGGCGGCTATGGCCGTCTGGCGTGACCATCATGGCGACCTCGACGCTCTGATCACCAAGGCCAGTGACGCGTCCGGCCCACTCGCCTTCGATATTCCCACGCCCCTCAAGCGTCAGGCCGAGCTCCGTGAAGAACGCAACGGCGTCGTCGAGGGATTCAACCACGATGCCGACGTTGTCCATTCGCAGCAAATTGCTCTTCGTCATTTCGACAGCTCCTTGGTGACGGCGCGGGGGAGATCATCGGCGCGGACGAGCGAATCTGCTGTCAAATTCTTTAGTGATCGGCACGGTCCTGCTGGGCCGACGTCTGCGGCTCCGGCCCGCGACCAATGTCCGGTTCCTGGAGGTGCGCCAACGTCGGTTCACGGCGCAGCGCCGCCGGGGAAGCTGTCCTCGGCACAGCCGCGAGGGCGCAAGGCACGCCTTCGGCTCCCGGGCGACCAGCGGACATCGCCATATCAGAGGCTTTGTGTCGCAGGCCTGTCGTGTGTCGGCTGAGTGGCTCGCGGCGCGAGAACCGAGAGACCGGCAGCAATGATGTCCAACAAGGGCGCTGGCGACGGTCGGGCGCATAGAAAGCGCACACGGATTTCGGCTACCTATTCCGTCCCGAAGAGTATCGTGAGGGGACTGTCATTGTGGATGCGCCAAGCTCGCCCTCCGCGCGTTCTGGGTTAGCGTTGGGAACACGCGCCTTCGACATGCTCGCGGTCGCTGTCATCGGCTGCGCCTATACGGCGACAATCTTCGTCGCGCGTGACGATACCGATCTCGGCGCCGCGATTGTGGGTGGCATCGCCAACACCGTCCCCGTCATCCTCTTTGGCGGCTTGGTGCGGCGCTTCATCATCGAGAAGCTCGTCGGTCGCAGCGCGATCCGCCAAACCCTAGGCCATGCCGTTCTGTGCATGGCGTTTTCGGTTTTGTCCTTCTGGGTTCTCATCATCCTGCTGGGCATGACGAGCGGGGCCTCCCCCTTCACCTTCGAAGTGAAGCCCTTTGGGAAGGGAAGCGCCTGGCAGTTGCTGGAGAACGCGACGACCTATGCCGCCATCGCCGCCTTGTCCTATCTTCAGGCCTGGCGGCCTGTTGCGAACGCCAAGTCTGCAGCCGGTGAAGGGGAGGTCACACTCCCCGCAGGTCTTCCGGATCTGGAACGCCCACGCAGACCTCGGGCGTCACGTCATTTCATCCGTAGCGGCGAGGACATCCTCCCGGTGGACGTGAGCCGCGTGGTCTGCATCACTGGCGCCGACGACTATTCTGATGTCGCAACGCTCGATCGCAACCATCTCGTTCGCATGACTCTGGCCGAATTTGAAAAGTCTCTCGACGCCGCTGTATTCGTGCGCGTGCATCGCTCCTCGATCGTCAATGTCGATCTGATCGAGCGTGCGGAACCCGCCGGCGGCGGCCGGATGCTGCTGCATATGGCCAATGGCCAGGCTATCCAGTCGAGCCGAGCTGGGGCGCGGCTCCTGCGCGCGCGGGTTATTTAGCGGCCTTCAGAGACCGTTCGGCCGCCTCTGGTGTCAGTTGGCCGATTTCTGGTCGGCCGGTTTTCCGTTTCGCTAGCCTGTAGGCGAACGGGGAAAATCACTTTGAACATACGCTCTCTTCGCCAGGCTGCGGTGTTGTGCGCGGCGCTGTCTCTTGCCGCCACTCTACCGGCCGCCAGCGCTTCGACCGCCCCTGTCGACACCAAGGTTGAGGCTGAAGCGTCGGTCGCCGAAGCGCTTCTCGCGCGCTACAGCGCGGCGACCACGCCGGACGACATGAAGCGCCTCTATCGGCTGCAGATCGCCGCCGGCCTTTACGAAGCCGCCGAGAGCAGCATCGACCGGTTGCAGGCGATTTACCGGCCCGATCAACCCCGACAGGCGAGCGGGCTCGTCCCTTGGCGCATCTATGTCCGTGCAAAACGTCATGAGGCGCGTGGCATGGGGGCCGACGCGGCGTTGAAAACAGGTTTCGGCGAAATCTTCGGCGCTTTGTCAGACACGCAGATGGCCGAGGTGCTTCCAGACTATCGCGGCGACTTGGAACGGGTGCGCGATCAGTATGCTGTCGCGGCGAAGGCTTGCGCTGATACTGTCTTGCGTGACTGCGCGTCGGCGGCGGATGTGATCGCGGCCCGTCAAGCGGTCCTTGCCTGGACCGCTCTTTGGCCTGCCTCCGCCCCGCTGATCCGCGCCGACGCGGAGCGGCGCTTCGTCGTCGACGACCGCGTTCTGGTCCAGACGCCAGACGGCGCGCGGATCGCGGCGATGATCGTTCGACCGCGCGAACCCGCGACCGCCAAGCGGGTCGCGCTGCTGAACTTCACCATCTACGCCAGGGACGACTGGAGCTTTGCCGACGCAGTCAAGATGGCCGCCCACGGTTATGCCGGCGTCGTGGCCTATACGCGTGGCAAGGGCGCCAGCCCGGGGCCCGCCGTGCCCTACGAGCACGACGGCGCCGATGCGGCGACGGTGATCGAATGGCTGGCGCGCCAGCCTTGGAGCGACGGGCGTGTCGGAATGTTCAGTGGCAGCTACAACGCCTCAACCCAATGGGCGGCCGTCAAACACCGTCCGGCCGCCCTGAAGGCGATCGCGACCAACGCCAGCAACGCGCCAGGCATCGACGCGCCGATGCAAGGCAATGTGTTCCAGACGTTCATGTATCCTTGGCCGTTCTACACGACCAACACCAAGGGCCTGGACGACAAAACTTATGGCGACAGCGCGCGCTGGGCGGCGCTCGAACGCAACTGGTATGTGCGCGGCCGGCCTTATCGCGATCTCGACCGGATCGACGGGGCGCCGAACCCGATCTTCGACCGGTGGCTGGAACATCCAGACTATGACGCCTACTGGCAGAGCCTGATCCCGTTCGGGGAGGAGTTCGCGAAGGTCGACATCCCTGTCTTCGTGCAGACCGGGTACTATGACGGCGGCATGGTCGGGGCGCTGTATTATCTGGAGCAGCACTATCGCTACCGCCCTTCGGCGGAGCATCGCCTGCTGGTCGGCCCGTATCATCACACCGCGATGCAGACTGGCGTGCTTCCCACGGTGCGTGGTTATGAGGTCGACCAAGCCGCAAAGATTGATCTGCAGGACGTCCGCCTGAAGTGGTTCGATCATGTTTTCCACGGCGCGCCAATGCCCGACGTTCTGCGCGATCGGATCAATTTCCAGGTGATGGGCGCCAATCGATGGCGGCACGCGTCCAGCTTGGCCTCGATGGCCAACAAGCCGTTACGCCTCTACCTGACGGGCCAACGGGAGGGCGCGCGCCTGCTTTTCAGCAAGACCGCTCCGGTCTCCGGGCCAGAGCCAGAACTGCACGTCGATCTTGCGGACCGTAGCGATGTCGACGCCGCTCCGTCGGCGGACGGCGTGGACAGGAACAACGCGCTGGTGTTCGCGACCGCGCCGCTCACCAAGCCGACCGAGGTCGACGGCTTGTTTAAAGCGCGGTTTCGGATCGTGACGAACAAGCGCGACTTTGATTTGTCCGTCGATTTTTACGAGCGACGGGCGGACGGGACCATGCTGCCGCTGGCGTCCTATCTCGGTCGAGCGAGCTACATGGCGGACCGAAGCCGCCGCCAGCTTCTTCGTCCTGGGCAACAGCAAATGCTCGCCTTTACGAGCCAGACCGTCACGGCCCGTCTGCTGGCACCGGGAAGCCGCATCTTGGCGGTCATCGCAATTCCCAAACGCCCAGACACCCAGATCAACTACGGCACGGGACGAGCGGTCAGCGACGAGTCCATCGCCGATGCGGGCAGGCCCATCGAAATCCGCTGGCGGTTGGGGAGCTATTTTGATCTTGCGGTCCGATAACGCCAGCGGCCGACGGCGAGATCGGAGGGCGGCCG
Organism: Caulobacter segnis; assembly: GCF_023935105.1. Lineage (NCBI taxonomy): Bacteria > Pseudomonadati > Pseudomonadota > Alphaproteobacteria > Caulobacterales > Caulobacteraceae > Caulobacter > Caulobacter sp. RL271. The sequence goes on from NZ_CP096040.1 coordinate 772,334, forward strand.
CCGGTCCTGTAGCAGACATAATGGTTGTTTGTCGGGGCGATCTTATCCTTGTGCCTAGCGGGCTGGATGTCGCCTTGCTGGAGGCACGCCAATGTTCGCTTGTGGCGCGTACTGGGCGTGGACGGTCTGGCATACACTTTCGCTAAACTGCGGACCGAAAAGGGGATGGCAGGAGGGCGTCGGAGACACCCTCCTGCAATTTCCGCTACTGGTCTTTCTTGAACACGTTCTGGAAGATAAGCGGACCCCAGGCAGGCCCTCGGGCGTGGACCAGCGCGCCGCCTTCGTCGAACCGCCCCAGATTGATGGGAGCGAAGCCGAGCTGCTTGGCCAGGGCCGCTACGGGCGCGACGGCGTCCTCGTCGTCGCTCGCCAGGAAGACCACGCGGTGACCGCCCGGGACGGCGGGATCCGTCGCCAGGGCGGTGGCGCCCAGGTGGTTGAACCCTTTCACGACCTTGGCGCCAGCATAGAGCTTGGCGACGAACGCCGACGACAGCAGGCCGTCCATCTCGTCGAGGGGCGCCTGCGAGTTAGTCACGTCGACGAGAGTCTTACCTTCCCAGCTCGGCAGGACCTTGGCGAGTTCGGGGTGGGACTCGGAGCGGACGGCCAGGAAGATGGTGTCGGCTTCGAGCGCCTCTTGCAGGGACTTGGCGAGGATGGTCGGGCCGATCGCCCTGGCCTGAGGCGCCAGGGCGTCGGGCGTGTGGCGGCTGGCGACGGCCACCTCCATGTTCCGGCGCGCGAAGGCGTGGGCAAGGGCCTGGCCGATCTTGCCAAAGCCTATAATCGCATAGCGCATGATGTTTCTCCTGTAATTTGGGGGCAGCCGCTCGGAGCAATCCGGCGCGCATTCAGATGGCCGAGAAGCCGCCGTCGACCGCCAGTTCCACGCCGTTCACGAAGCTCGAGTCGTCCGAGGCCAGGAACAGCGCGGCGGCCGCGATCTCCTCGGGACGGCCCATCGTTCCCCGCGGGATCAGCGACTCAAACATCTGCTTGGCCTCGGGGGTAAGAACCTGGTCTTGCATCGGCGTGGCGATCGGGCCTGGATGCAGTACGTTCACCCGGATGTTGCGGCCCTTCAGCTCGTTGAGCCACCCGCGCGCGAAGGCGTGCAGGGCCGCCTTGCTGGCTGCGTAGACGCTGTAGCCGGGGAAGCCTTTGATCGAGGCCACCGACCCGGTCATGAAGATCGACCCGCCGTCGTTGAAGAGCGGCAAGGCCTTCTGCACCGTGAACAGGGTCCCGCGCGTATTCAGGCCGAAGGTCGTGTCGAAGTGCTGCTCGGTGATCTCGCCCAGCGCGACAGCTTCGCCCATGCCGGCGCTTGCGTAGAGGACGTCGATCTTGCCCTTCTCGCGCTTGACCGTTGCGAACAGGCGGTCGAGGTCGTCGAGATTGGCCGCGTCGCCACGCACGCCCGTGACGTTCCGGCCGATCGCTTTCACCGCCTCGTCCAGCGCCGCCTGCCGCCGGCCGGTGACGAACACATAGGCCCCTTCCTCGACGAAGCGCTTGGCGCTGGCCAACGCCATGCCGCTCGTTCCACCGGTGACGACCGCGACCTTACCTTCAAGCTTACCCATGACCTTGTTCCTTCAGGCTGTGGTTGATCGTCTTGGGACGATCCAACAGCCCCGAAGTAGGCCTCCCGGCATTTGGCGTTCAGTACCGAACGATGCATATCAGTGGTGCGAAAACGATCCATGAGGCCGCGCTTCTTTTCGGGCCGATTCCAGAGTGCCTTGGAGATTTTGAGCAGTAGGTGCAGAATCGCACCATGAGCGCGTTGGGCTGGGATGATATTCGATACTTCCTGGCCGTCGGCCGTGGCGGATCGGTCAGGGCCGCGGCCGAGCGCCTGGGCGTGAACCATGCGACCGTGCTCAGGCGCATTGCTCAGCTGGAGCAACGCCTTGGGGTGGAGATCTTCGAGAAGCGTCCAACAGGCTATCGCCTCACCACGGCGGGCGAGGAGGTGCTCGAGTTCGCCGAGCAGATGGAAGCATCGTCTCACCAGTTGGAGACGCGTGTCCTAGGCCGAGACCAGAGCGCGCGCGGGCTCTTGCGGGTCACGCTGCCGCCCTTCCTGGCGACCCACCTTCTCATGCCGGACCTGACTGAATTCGCCCGGCTGCATCCAGACATCGAGATCGAGATCCTCTCGACCGGCGACGTCGCGAACCTGACCAATCGTGAGGCCGACGTGGCGATCCGTTTCGTCGTCGATCGCAAGACCTTGCCGCTGAATCTCCATGGTATGGCCGGGCCTCAGGTGGCTGGCGGCGTCTACCTCTCGCGTGATCTGCTCAGCCGGTGGCGTTCGGGTGCAGAAGGGATCGTCCGGCCTATCGTCATCAACGACCGCGGCGTTCCCGACTGGGCCAGCGCTGGCGAAATCCGCGCGACCGGGGCGCCATTCAGGGCTCCGGACGCCGAGGCGCAGGTCGCCGCCGCACGGCAGGGCATCGGGATGACAAGGCTGCCGTGCTTCGTCGGCGACGCCGACCGCTTGCTGGCGCGGGCGCCGGGCGTCGAGCCGCGCCTGAACGGCGCGATCTGGGTCCTCACCCAGGGCGAGACGCGGAAGACCAAGCGTGTGCGGCTGTTCATCGACTTCGTGTCCCTCAAGCTCGCCGGCTATGCACCGCTGCTCATGGGGCTGTCCGCATCGGGCGACTGAAACGCTGCAGGTCGCCAGCGAAACTGGCGGCGGATGAGGCATCGAGCGCTGGTCGTGTCGTTCAATTATCTTCGGTCGCGCCACGGCGCCACGCTGGAAGTCTGGTTTCTGGAACCCAGGTGACTTCCGCTCCTGGCGCGTTTACCGCTCGCGAATGACTTGGAGCTCTGGCAAAGACCGAGAAGCGAGGCTCAGTTCGCGCCGAGCCTCTCCTCCCATTCTAGGGTGTTGCGTGACGGCGCTTCTTCATGCGGAGACATGCGCTGGATCGGACATTGTGACCCGGTTTCGCACGCTGGGCCGCTCTTGCATCCTTTGATGCCAGGCTAGCAGCGCCTCGCAGTCACTGGGCACGGGCAACTCTACGAGTTCTGCGAAGATCAGGCCGCCGATGACCGTAATGTCGGCCATTGAGAAAGCGTCCCCGGCGACAAACTGCCGCTTTCGTAAAACGCCGCCCTCATCGACGGCTATCGCGTGGCGGGCCTGCTGCCGGCTTAACCATTGCGGGCGAATGCGACGGAATTTGCATCGAGCGAACGACCTAGTCCGTCGAGTGGGTGTGCACCTTCTCAGCATGAGTGCTGAACATCCAATTCCTGGCGGCATGCCGACGCCTGCTATTGGCGCGACATAGAACACCCACGGCTCCTTCAGCGATGGGCTCTAATCCGTAGTGCTTGAGCCGCGTCAGGGACGGTCTGCGACGTCCACCGGCGCAACCAGGGGGCTGGCGAAAACCACCGGCGCGAGTTCGGCCTGGGTAGGTAGATCGTCGACGGCGCCGGTTCGCAGGAAGTCATGAACCTTTTCGGCCAGGTCCGGGCGGGTGCGCAGCCACTGGAAGGCGCCGCCGTGCTGCGCCCGGTGCAAGATCATCATCCGGGCGTTGGGAAACCAGGGCAGCATGGCCAGGGTGTTCTCCAGGGGCGTGGACGGATCCCAGTCGCCTTGGACGAAAAGGATCGGCGTCAAATCGCGCACCGGCCGACGGAAGGCGTCGCCGGCGTCGGGCGTGGGCCACTCGCCCTTGGTCTGAAGGTAGGATTCGAAGTTCCAGCCCCCGATGACAGGCAGGGCGGGATCGCTGCGCAACAACGCCTTTCGCTCGGCGCTTATGTCCAGGCCGATATTGATCAGGGGATTGATCAGGGACCGTTCGCCGGCGGCGCGGTCGGCCAACGCGTACTGTCCCAAGGCGCCGTAGCCGCCATGATAGGTATCGAGCACGAAACGGGGGAAAGTCGCCGCGCGCTGGGCCGCGTCTAGCAGGGCCGCCTGGTAGTCCTCGAGGCCGACCACGACCTGACGGCTGATCCCCGCCTCGTCGATTGCATTTACGGATACGGGACCTTTGGCGAGCCGCGCGCGTGTCGCCTCGATCGCCGCGAGAAGGCCGCCAGGCGGCAGCCAGGGCCCGAGCGCCGCGTCGTGGTCGGCCTCCCAGGCGATCCGCTGATAGACCGAATAAACCTGCGAGGGCAGGTCATAGCCGTAATCCAACGGCTCGGCGGAGCTGATCACCGCCCGCGCCACGAGGCCCGGATGGCCTTTCATCACCGCGAACGCCCATTGCGAGCCGAAGCTGGCGGCCAGCAAGCTGACCTTCGGATAGCCCAGCGCATCGGCCAGATCGGCGACGTCGTCCGCGATCTGGCCGATGCTGTAGCCTGAGAGATCAGCGAAGGGATAGGCGGCCTGGGCGCGCCGGGCCATGTCGCGGACGAGGGCGGTGTCCGCGGCGGTCGAATTGGGCCGATCCAGCGGCAAGGCGCGAGTCTTCAGCACCATCATGTCGCCGCGAAGCGTGTAGCCGCGCTGTTCGATGACGATCAGGTCCGCGTTCTTGGCGTAGTCCTGCCAGACCTTGACCCGGCGGCTGGCCGCCTCGTCGTGGTCCAGGACGATGTCGAGCATTGTCACCCCCGGACCGCCGGCTAGGAGCACGATCGGCGGCGCTCCGCTTGGATGAGCGGCCTTCACGCGCGCGAAGCCCACGCCGATCCGCCGGCTGCCGGGCTTGGCGCGATTCTCGGGAACGTAGAGCGTACCGATCTCGTAGGGCATGGCCGAGCCGTCGCTAGCCACGGCCACGCCAGTCTCGACGACGATGCGACGATCTTCGGCGGCGGCTGGAACGGCGATGGCGAGGGCCAGAAGAGTGGCGAGTCGCTTGATCATGTCTGGAACGCTTCCCTGGCTCGGCACGGGAAGGGGCCTTCGAAGTCGTTCCCTGTCAATCGGATCGAGCTGTCTGGATGCAAGGCGAAGAGCCGATCCGTCCGATGGGCTCGCCCCGGCGAGGGTGTCGCCCAAGACGTCGCCTTTCTGCGGGCGAACGAGCGACAGCTGTTGACGTTCATTAGCCAAGCGAACCTGCCTCTTGTTCGAGAACCTGGCGCTCATGCTCCGCAGCAAGGTCATCCCAGGTCTCGGCCATTCGAACAATGACGTCGCGCATCCTGGCGCCGAGCGCAGACTTCGCCGGGTCTTGGGCCTGGCAACCCTTGTCGCGATGGTCGGATGCCGTTTTCATTCCTCTGCCGCCAGCGCTTGCGGCGCGCGCTCTCCGCTCGGCAGCCGGCGCCAGGAACGAGCGTCAGCTCGGCGGCGAGCTGGGCGCGGTGAATCCATTTGCGGGCCTGCTACGAGGCACGCGTCCAAGGCTGGGGCGGCGAGCCCACGGACGAGCAGATTTTTTGCCCGCGGACGTCTTGACGCCTTTCGGCGATGTCCTAACTCATCCCGTGCTTGCCAGGCGCCGACAGGGTCTGGCGGTGGGGCGCCTAGCGCTCGTCTCAGCGCCCCTCATATCCAACTTGCTTGCGAGGAGATGGAAATGAGCACCGCGTTTGATTTCACCCCGCTCTATAGTTCGATGATCGGCGTCGATCGCATGGTCGACCTTGTCGAAACGGCGCTGCGCACCGAAGCAAGCGCCGGCTATCCGCCCTACGATATCGAAAAGACTGGCGAGGACGCCTACCGCATCTCGCTGGCGGTCGCCGGTTTCGCGCCGACGGACCTGGAGATTGTCGTCGAGCCCAACCTCTTGGTGATCACAGGGCGCAGAGTGGCGAACGAAGGGCAGGGCGCTCGAACGTTCCTGCACCAGGGTCTGGCCCAGCGCGCCTTCGAACGTCGGTTCGAGCTGGCCGACTATGTCGTCGTCAAGGAAGCCCGCCATGCCCATGGCGTCCTGGCGATCGATCTCGCGCGCGAGGTGCCGGAGGCTTTGAAGCCAAGGCAAATTCCAATTAGCTTGGGCGCGACCCAGCAAGCGCTGGAGCTTGAGCGCGCCAAGGTCCGCAAAGCTGCCTAAGGGAGGTTCGCCATGCGCACGGACTCCTCTTCAGCCGATCGGGCGCGCCCATGGCCCGTGCGGCCGGCCGTCGGCTTCCTCCATCCCTTGGAAGTTATCAAGGATCAGGATCTCGACCTTGCCGAAAAGCGTGAGATCCTGGCCGCCTGGGCCTCGGACGCCAGTGCGGTAGAGCACCGGCCCAGTCAGAGATGGCTCTTGGGGACGCCAGCGCCGGTGCCGCTCAGCGAGGTTCTTTCCGCGCTGAGGCGCCTGGACCGCGACACGTTCTCTTGAGTTGGGCAGGTGGCCGGCCAGCGGAGAGCCGGCCGCCATCGCTCCGTGCTTAGTTCGAAGTTGATGACCATGCCTTGCTTTGTCTTTGTCGAGCCGTCTGGCGACGGCTGGATCGTTCGTGGCGACTTCAGCGACAGTCCTCTGGACTTTACGACGGGGGCCCGCGCCGAACAGGCCGCGCGTGACCTTGCTCACCGCTTGGCCGAGGCGGGCGAGCCGGTCGTCCTGGAAATACGCCTGCGCAACGGCGCGCGCGCCGGACGGTTCCTCTTCCCACCCTACGCGGGCCGGCCGGACGCCCCCTAACGCAGCGCGCCTAGCCTGGTCTATGCGGCGAGGGTCGCGGCCGCCGCCCGCATCCGGCGTAGCGCCGCGTTCAGATCAGCGTGCGCCAGGGTGAAGGGCGATCCGGTGCGAAACGCCCTTTGTGCTTCGGCCCATTGCCCGCGGCTGATCAGGTCTGCGACCAGGCTAGCATGCTGGTGGAATGAGCGATGGGCCTCGAGCAAGCCCAGGAAAGCGTGGTTGCCCGCCCAACGCCTGGCGCCCTCGCCATGCAACCAACAGCCTGTAGGGCAAAGTCGATCAGAGGGCAGGGCGGCGGAGTCGAACGGATGGCGCTTGGCGATCGCCGCGATGAGCGCTTCGCGAATCTGGGCGTGTTGGTGTGCTTGTTCCTGGAAATCCATGACCAAACCTCTCGGCTTAATCCAATGGGCCGCCTTTTCGCGCAGGATGGTTTCCGGCTGGTTTTCAGGGACGACCTTTCCACAGGTTTTTGGCAAATGACGGCAGCGGGCTCTCATTCGCAAGCTGCGCAGCCTTTCAGAACGGAGCGTCGCCTTCCTTGAGCTTAGTGGAATGTCCACTGCTGGCGCCTATCCGAAGATGACGCGGCTGCCCACAACGGTGCGGAACACCTGATCCGGCATCTGGGCGATAGCCGGAGCGATGAAAGCCTCGCCCGTGCAGTGCCCGGGCAGGATATAGTCGGGCTTGAGGGCCTGCATCAGCGTCAGGGTCTGCAGCGCTTGCTCCCGCGTCTGGGGCGGCACCAAGTGGAAGCCGCCCATGATGGCGTGGATCTTGTCGACGCCAGAGACGGCCTGAGCGGCGCGCACGGTATTGATGATACCCCGGTGGCTGCACGAGCCAATCACGACGAGGCCCTTGCCCTTCAGGTGGAAGGCCGTGCCGAGCTCGTGGACGGCGTCATCGACGAAGAAATCGACGTCTCGCCGGTCGGCGTCCAGGTCGGCGCGGCGGCAGCCCTGGCCTGGCAGCATCGAGGTCGGCACCCTGGGCTTTTCGGGCGAGACGAACGGAATCCGGCCCGTTGTGAAGCCGATGCCGGCGACCTCGCGCGGCGCGGCGGCCACGCGCAGGTCAATCCCCGCCGCGACGAGGTCGGCCTTCTCCAGTTGTCCGAAGCTAGGGCCGTCGGGCGAGACGCCGCGCAGGCGAGCGCAGAACGCTTCTTCGCCGCCGATATAGAGCGGTGTCCCGCGCTTGACCCGGCCGACGACGGCGGCCAGGCCACCGAAGTGATCATAGTGGCCGTGGCTGAGCACCATGGCGTCGACGCTAGCCGGATCAACGCCTAGCAGCGCCATGTTCGAGGCTAGGGTTTCGGGCGTATAGCCGAAGTCGATCAGCACTCGATGGCGTGCGCCGGCGCCGGCGGCGTCCGCTAGCACCGAATAGCCCCACTCGCCGCGCAAGGTGAGGCGGTAGGACGACGCCGCGCGCTCTGGCGGCAGAATCTTCAGGCCGGGCCGCTCGACGGGCGTTGCGAAGCTGGAGACCGTGCTGTCGGCCAGCAAGGTTAGGGCCAGGCTATCGATCTCCGGCACGACGATCGTCGGCGCGGCCCAGCTTGAGAGTGGGGCGGCGACTAGGCCAGCGGCCAGGAGCATTCGACGTGTCAGCATGTTCAGCCTCCGCCGCCGAGCCTAGCCGTCCAGGCCAAACATGTCGCCATCGTTGAGCATCACTATTGGAGGCGCACGCGAAGGTCCTCAATGTCCGGCTTCTGAGGCCTCGCTAGTGTCGGTTATTGGCGCGTCTCGCTTCTTTAAGGCTGAAAGGACCCTAGGCGGCCAGCGCATCGCGGATCAGCGACTGGTGGACGCCGACACCTGCCAGGACCCCGTCGGCCGAGGCCAGCGTAGCGTTTTGCATGGGGCGTGCGGCGTCTCCGGCCGCGTAGACGTCGGGCACGGTCGTGGCTTTCCAGGCGTCGGTTCGGATGATCGGTCCCAGCGGCCCTTCGTCGAATTCACAACCGAGCATTTGGGCCAAAGGGCTGGCCATGCGCTGGGCGGGCGCGACAAAGAGGCCGTTCAGCGCGACCGTGCGTCCATCGGCCAAGGCCACGGCGTTGAGGTCGGGCGCGCTACCCAGCAGCGCGACGACGGGGGTCCGCTCGATTCTCACTCCACGTGCGTCCAGCAGCGCGCGCTGTTCATGGTCCGGTTCGAACATGCCCTGGGTGAACAGCGTCGTCGGACCCCAGTCGGGTATCATCGCGGCCTGATGCGCCGACATCGGATGTCCCGCCATTACGCCCAAAGGTCGATCGCGGTGCTCATAGCCATGGCAATAGGGACAATGCAGCACGCTGGCGCCCCAGCGTTCCTTCATTCCCTCAACTTCCGGCAAGACATCGACGATCCCGGTGGCCAGAACCAGCCGCCGAGCCTCGACAACGCGACCACCGGCCAACGCCAGTTTGAAGCCAACGTGCAGCGGCTCGACGTTCAGCGCCTCTCCGTGGACAAAATCCACCGTCGGGTAGGCGGTGACCTGACAGGTCGCCTCTCGCACGATCTGCCTGGGCGCTTTGCCGTCCTGGCCTAGGAAGCCGTGCGAGGCGTCGGCGAAGCGGTTGCGCGGCAGACCCGCGTCGACAAGGAGGATTCGGCGACGCGCGCGGGCCAGTTGCATAGCGGCGGAGAGCCCAGCAAAGCTGCCACCCACGACGATAGCGTCAAACATGGTGATGGTCCTTGGGGAGGGGGATCTTGGTGGTGTCGACGCGGCCGTACAGGTCGGCCAGCGACACCGTCGCCAACCGCTTGGTCAACAGGGCGCGCGCTTCCACGACCGCTTCGTCGAGCGCCGCGTTGACGGCCTGTTCAATCAGGCATCCTGGCGCCTCCTCGGCCTTGCCCAGAGCGATGATCGGCTCGTCCAGCGCGTCCTGAACTTCCGCAAGGCTAATCTGCGACAGCGGCCGACCCAGGCCCCAGCCGCCACCATGCCCTTTTGTCGAGGTGACGATCCCGGCCTCGCGCAGGCCCGCGAAGGTGCGCCGGATGACGACCGGATTGGTCCCAGAGAAGGCCGCCATCTCCGCAGAGGTCATCAAGGTCGGGCGCTGAGCCATGTGCAGCAACATGTGCAAGGCGACGGACAGGCGGTTATCACGTTTCATGTAATACTAATTGTTACATGAGTGACCGTGCCGCAAGGGACGCCGACGAATTTATCGGCCGGTCCGCTGGACGAGGGCGTGGCCGCCCTAGGGAATGGCCAGGCAATGGCCGATTGAGGCCGGCCGTGGAACGCGGCGAGGGAGGTGCTAAACGTCGCGTTCCTGGAGGCGCGCCAATGGCAGCGATTGGCGCGCCTCTGAAGCTGAGTACATGGGCGTCCTCGCAAGGCTGCGGCAAACCACATCGGGCTCCTTCAGCCCACGCTGTCGCCGTCGCTGGGCGCGCCAACATACGCTGCTGGCGCCTAGAGCCCGTCTTTGTTTCCCGTAGTACGACCTCGCCCCGCTAGGCCTTGCAGTAAGCAATCGAATTCTGGTTCATCGAATGCCTTCAGATCCCAATCTGTGCAGTTTAAATGATGACCGATCTCGACCGCATCGTCCGCCTCAAGACCGTGCTAGCACGCACTGGCCTTAGCCGATCGACCCTCTATCGGAAGATCAGCGAAGGCACCTTTCCTCGCCAAATCCCGATTAGCGTTCATGGCGCGGGATGGCGGGAGTCGGCGATAAATCGTTGGATCTCTGATCCCGCCAAGTTTCGCGCTGAATAGCTATATCACTTCAGCCGCGCCTTATGCCCCCGGCGTCGAGCTCCGCCGTGCGCGGCCGGCGGCGACGGCCCAGTCCTCCATAAGGCGCTTGCGTTTTTCAAATAGATCGCCGCGCCGATACGCGGCCTCGACCTTGTTTCCGATCGTGTGGGCGAGCGCCATCTCGACAATCTCGCTTCGATACTCGGTGGTCTCGGCCGCCCAATCGCGGAAGGTGCTGCGAAAGCCATGGGCAGTGAGATCCTCGCACTTCATTCGCTTCAGCACCGCCAACATCGCCATGTTGCTTAGCTTCTTTCCGAACAATGTGCCCCAGAAGAGGGGGCCTACGGGCGCTAGATCATCTGGAATGGGCTGCCTTTTGGACTCAAGAACACGCCGGACTACGGCGCAGTAGTCGGCCTTCCGCCCTTCAAGGATCTCTACCAAGGGCGCCGTGAGTGGAACGCGGTGTTCCCTTCGCCCCTTCATTCTCGCGGCAGGAACGGTCCAAACTTGGTTGGCCAGATCAATCTCGTTCCATTCGGCGCCGATGACCTCTCCGGTCCGGGCGGCGGTGAGGATTGTGAACTCCAGAGCGCGAGCTGCTGCGCCTGGTTGCTCCTTCAGGGTGGCCATGAACGCGCCTAAGTCGGCGTAGGGCAGGGCGGCGTGATGCCGTACCTTATGGACGCGAGACTTTGCCGGCAGCAGTTTCTCAAGGTGACCCTTCCAGCGTGCTGGGTTCTCACCTTCGCGCAGTCCCCTGGCGGTCGCCCAGTCGAGCACCGCCTCAACGCGCCCTCGCACCCGGCTGGCGGTCTCGGGCTTGGTGGACCAGATCGGTTCCAGGACGGCTAGGACTAGCCCGGTGTCGATGTCCGAAACGCCGCAATTCTCGAAGATCGGATCAGCGTATGTCGTCAGCGTGCTTTCCCATTGCTTGGAATGCTTTTCATTGCGCCAGCCGGCCTTGTTGGCGCGGATATAGGCTGAGGCCGCCTGTTTGAACGTGAAACCCTTGGCGGCTTCCAACGTGGTGCGTGCTCGGGCGCGTTGACGTTGCTCGATCGGGTCGATGCCGTCGAACTTCAGGCGGCGTGCATCGCGCGCCATCGCTCGTGCTTCTGAGAGGCTGATCGTGTGGGCTGGGCCTAGCCCCATCTCGCGGGCGCGCCCTTGGAGCATGTAGCGATAGACCCAGGACTTACCGCCGCCCTTCTGGACCATCAAATAGAGGCCACCGCCGTCCGGGTGCATTCCTGGTCGCGTAGTCCTCTTGACCTGTAGGGCCGTGAGCCGTTCCCAAAGTCGGGCCATTTTATCCCACACTTTGTCCCACAAATGAGACTCGGATCTTGTGGGATCGCGTCGGACGTGTCGAAACACGTCTTCGCGATTATCCCTTATAATCCGGGGATTTACCGGACGCTCTGGAGCATCTTGGGACTGAATGGGATGGGATGGTGGCGGAGAGGGTGGGATTCGAACCCACGGTGCCCTTCCAGGCACGCCGCATTTCGAGTGCGGTACATTCGACCACTCTGCCACCTCTCCAGGCCGCCGTTCCAGGAGGCTTTTGAGCCTCCCGAGGTCGAGGGCGCGATACCTAGCGGCGTCGCCGCCGGGACGCAACCCCCCCAGGGACGCTTTCTTCGCGCTTTTTTCAGCTCAGACTTTTGGTCGCAGAATCATCTGGGTGCAGCGGAAAAGCGCGATGGTCTTTCCGGTCGCCTCGTCGGTCACAACGGCGTCCCAGACCTGGGTGGTGCGGCCGCCGTGCGCCAGTTTGGCCTCGACCGCCACGCCGCCCTCGCGGACCGTGCCCAAGAAGTTCGACTTCAGTTCGATGGTGGTGAACCCGGTCCCGCCCTCGGGCAGGGAGATGACGCAGCCGTAGCCGGCGGCGGAGTCGGCCAGGGCGATGACGCTGGCCGCGTGCAGGTAGCCGTTGGGGGCCATGTGCCGCTTGTCGACGTCGAAACGTCCCCTCACCAGGCCCGGCTTGGCTTCCAGCCATTGCAGGCCGAGGAGGTCGGGCAGGGAGCCGGCTTGGCCGGCGGTCAGGGCGGCGCTGAAATCCTCGGCCACGGGTCATCTCTCCATACGTTTCGCATGCGAAATGTATGCGGCGAGCCCGTGGGGGCGCAAGTCCGTTTCCGAAAAGAACGGACTTTAGAGTTTGGTGAGGTCCACCGGCGGGAAGCGGGGGCCGCTCTCGGGCTCCGAGGGCAGCTTGCCGGCGCGGATGGCCACCCGCAGGGCGGCTCCGGCCAGCACCGGATCGGGCAGGAAGGCGTCGGCGGCGGTGCGCAGGGCGATGAAGTCCAGCCGGTCGATCTTGTCGTTCAGCTGAATATTGGCGGCCTTCTCCTCGGCGATCGTCGACTCGAAGGTCTCGGTCGCGCTGACGCCGGGCAGGACTCGGGTCCGCGGCGGCAGCTTGAGGAACTTGCGGGCGTCGTCCCAGGCCTTGCCGGCGTCGGCGCCGGGGACGTCGCAGCGGCCGGCGCCTTCGGCCGGAGCCAGCATCAGGTCGCCGGTGAACAGGGCGTCGCCCAGCTTGTAGGCCACGGCGCCGGGCAGGCGGCCGGTCAGGGCGATGGCGGTGATCTCCAGCCCGCCCATGGGCAGGGCCTCGCCGTCCTGGGCCAGCTTGTCGAAGTCCCAGCCGTCCAGGTCGACCATGGTCTCGCCCAGCTTGGGGGCCAGGCGCTTGAGGCTCTCGACGACGCCGGCGCCGATGCAGACCGACGCGCCGGTCTCGTATTTCACATGGCCGGCGGCCGACAGGTGACCGGTATGAAGGCCGGTCTCCAGGATCCAGGTCGGACCCAGGTCGCGGGCGCGGATCTCGGCGATGATCCGGTTGATGAAGCTGGTGTCCACGGTCTCGGTGGCGGGATCGAAGTCCAGGACGGGATCGACGATGGCGCAGAGATAGGTGGCGGGGTCGACGATCAGATAGGTCACCGTCCCCGTCGTGGGATGGCGGTATGCGATGATTTCCGGCTGCATCAATCTGCCTCAGACGCCCGAGGCAGGCACCATGAAGGTCAAGCCGTTAAACATCCGCGAACAGCGGCGAGACTTTCGACGAATTCGCGACGATCAGTGTCCGGCAGCGGCCGAACAGGGATGAGCGCCGTCGCGAAGCCCCTCGACCCACAGCGGCTCGACATAGCGGCCGCCGTCGCGGAAGCCCGGCGCGCAACCCTCGGGCGTGGAGTCGCCCCGGCCGCCGGCGCCGGCCATCACCGACAGGGCGACCGACTGCTGCGAGCCGCCGCGCGTCCGGCCATAACCCGGGCCGTAGCCATAGCCGTAACCGCCGTAATAGCCGCCCCCATAGTAGGGGTCGGCGTAGTAGCCGCCGCGCTTGCCGAAATCGGTCTGCGAGACGGCGACGCCCACGGTGGTGTTTTCCCCGACCGGGATCAGGGCGCTGGCATAGGCGCTGCGATAGCCGCCGGTGCCGACCGACACGCCCATCGAGCCGTGGATCTTGCGCTTGCCGTCCGCGTCCCGATCATCCAGCCGGTCGGCGGGCAGCAGGCCGCGATGGTCCTGGTCCATCGGCGGCGAAGAATAGATGAAGGAGTCGATCTGCTGCTGGGTGGTCAACGGCGGCGTGGCGGCCGTCGCCGCCGGGGCCGGCGGCGCCTGGGCGGCTAGGGCCTCGGCGCTGGGTTTGGCCTGGGCGGTGGCGATGACCTCGTCGTCGGGCGTGGCCGCGAACGCGGGGCCAGCGAGCAGGGCGGCGCCGAAAGCGATGATCGCGAGATGGGGCCGCATGGTACGCTCCACGATGACAGGCCCGGAACTCTAGAGCGCCAAGCCAGCGCAATTAGGGCGCTTTTGTTGCCGCCTGGCAAGCTTGGCCCGTTTCGAAGATATGGGCCGTGTTCAGAGGGTTTCCAGGTCCCTCTGGAGAGACGCCATGTCCGGGGGCAGGGGGGTCTCGAAACGCAGGCTTTCGCCCGTCACCGGATGGACGAAGCCCAGCACGGCCGCGTGCAGGGCCTGGCGCTGGAGGCCCGCCGCCGCGATCGCCTCGCGCACCGCCGTCGCCGGCTGGCCGGCGCCGTAGACGGGATCGCCCAGGCAAGGCGCGCCCTTGCTGGTCAGGTGGACGCGGATCTGGTGGGTGCGACCGGTCTCCAGTCGACAGGCGACCCGCGCGGCCAGCGGCTTGTCGGCAGGACCAAAGGCGGCCTCGACCCGGTAGTGGGTGATCGCCGTCCGGCCGCCCGAGCGCAGCACCGCCATCTTCTTGCGATCGCCGGGCGAGCGGCCGATCTGGGTCTCGATCGTGCCGGCGGGCGGCGAGGGCGCGCCGCGCGTCAGGGCGACGTACAGCCGGTCGATGTCGTGGGTCGAGAACAACTTGGAGAGACCCTTGTGGGCGGAGTCGCTCTTGGCCGCGACCATGACGCCCGAGGTGTCCTTGTCCAGGCGATGGACGATGCCCGGCCGGGCCACGCCGCCCACGCCCGACAGGCTGGCGCCGCAATGGTGCAGCAGGGCGTTGACCAGGGTGCCGTTCGGCGTGCCGGGGGCCGGGTGAACGGCCATGCCGGCGGCCTTGTCGACCACGATCAGGTGTTCGTCCTCGTAGAGGATGGCCAGCGGGATCGCCTGGGGCTCGGGATCGGCGGGGGCCGGCGGCGGGATCAGCAGGCTGTAGGTCCCGGCCCTGGCCTTGCGGGACGCGTCGGCGACCGGCTGGCCGTCCAGCGTCAGGCGGCCTTCGCCGATCAGGGCCTGCAGGCGGGCGCGGGACAGGTCGGGGAACAGCGGGGCCAGCACCTTGTCCAGCCGCTGGCCGGACAGGGCTTCGGGCAGGTCGGCGGTCAGGATTTCGCCTTCGCCGTCGCCCGGTTCGGCGGCGCCGGCGTCGAGGATGTCGTCATCCAGAGTTTCGTCCACGCCATCCACCGGGGTTTCATAACTCCGTCATACGCTCGTCGCGTCGCCGACATCGGCCTTGCCTAGGGCCGGGGTCGAGTTTCGTATTCGGGGGATAGTCGATGCGCGCCTTTCGCACCACCACGCTGTTGACCGCCAGCCTTCTGGCCCTGGCCGCCGCCGCGCCGGCGTTCGCGGCGGACGCGACGCCAGCGGACAACAACGAGCAGAACACCAGCCTGGGCGAGGTGGTCATCACCGCCCAGAAGCGCGCCCAGGATCCGGTCGAGGTGCCGATCGCCGTCACCGCCTATTCCGGCAAGTTCCTGGAGGCCATCGGCGTCAAGGCGTTCGACGAGCTGTCGGCCTTCACCCCCGGCTTCCTGGTGCAGAACCAGTCGAACAACAACTCCGGCTTCGTGATGCGCGGCATCACCTCCGACAGCGGCTCGGCCACCGACGAGACGCGAGTGTCGATCTATCAGGACGGCGTGCCGATCTCGCGCTCGCGCGGCTCGTATGTCGAGCTGTTCGACATGGAGCGGGTCGAGGTGGCCAAGGGGCCGCAGTCGACCCTGTTCGGGCGCGGCGCCCTGATCGGGGCGGTGAACCTGGTGCAGAACAAGGCCAACCCCGCAAGCTTCGACTGGGCGGCCAAGGCCGAGGGCGGCACGGGCGGCTATCTGGTCGGCGAGGCGATGGTCAATTTCGCGTTCGAGAACGGCAGCGCCCTGCGCATCGCCGCCCGCACGCGCCAGAACGACGGCTACGTCAAGGACGCGGCCGGCGGCGACGCCTACAACTCGACCGACACCCAGGCCGTGCGGCTGGCCTACCACCTGGAGCCGGGCAAGCTGAAGCTGGACGTGATAGGCAACTACCAGGTCGACGACACCAGCGGCACCTCGTTCAAGAGCCACACCTTCAACCCGACCAACCCGCTGACCGGCGCGGTGCTGGGCAATACCGACGTCGCCTCGGCCGCCACCCTGTCGGCGGGCGCCGGCTTCGAGGGCGGCAAGCCCCTGGGCCTGGACCGCAAGGTCTACGGTCTGACGGCCCTGGCCGAGTACGAGATCAGCGACAGCCTGACCCTGTCGTCGATCACCGCCACCCGCGCCTTCCACTCCAACGAAGTCTTCGATCCGGACGGCACGAGCCTGCCGATCCTGACCTTCGCCGAGGACGCCCAGGGCCGCCAGCAGAGCCAGGAACTGCGCCTGCGCTATGACGCCGGCGGCCGCTTCTCGGGCTTCGTCGGGGCCAACTATTTCCACGAGACCGGCTCGTGGCGCATTCCCGGCCAGTTCGACGAGCGCCTGGTCCTGGCCCTGCTGGCGGGCAACACGCCGCTGGGCATCAGCCGTCCGAACCCCCAGCCGCTGGCCGTGCTGACCAACCCGACCTACCTGGCCACGGTGCTGCAGCTGGGCTTCGGCATTCCGGCCTCGATCGCGCCGGGCATCGTCTCGAACCTGAAGCCCGTCCATCGCGAGGAATTCGCCAACTACGGCGAGAACACCGCCTACGACGTCTATGCCGACGGCACGTTCAAGCTGACGGACAAGTTCGAGGTCACGGCGGGCATCCGCTACACCAGCGAGGACCGCTGGGCCGCTTATCGCTCGACCGTGCAGAACGGGCGCTCGATCCTGGGCATCCTGCTGGCCGCCCCGACCCCGACCAACCTGTTCCTGGCCGCCCAGCCGAACGCGGTGAACAACGCGGCGCTGCCGATCGTGGGCCTGATCGCCCAGCCGACGACCAACAACGGCGACACCTTCAGCAAGTCGATCGACGACAGCGGCCTGACCTGGCGCCTGGTCGGCCGCTACGCCGCGTCGGAGAACCTGAGCCTCTACGCCTCGTACGCTCGCGGTCGCCGTCCGGACGTGATCTCGGCCAGCGCGCCGGCCACGGCCCTGGGCGAGGCCCGCTTCAACGTCGTGGCCTCCGAGACGGTCGACAGCTACGAGGCCGGCGCCAAGGGCAAGCTGCTGGACGGTCGCCTGTACCTGTCGGGCTCGGTGTTCCGCTACGACTACGACAACTTCGCCACCAGCTTCCGCCAGGGCGCGCAGGTGGTGACCCTGAACGCCGGCAAGGCCAAGGCCTACGGCTTCGAAGGCGAGGCCCGCCTGCAGGCCGGCGAGTTCTGGACCCTGTTCGGCACCTACGCCTACAACCACGCCCGGCTGGAGAGCGGCCTGCGCGCGGGCAACCACTTCCGCCTGTCGCCCGACCAGACCTTCTCGGTCGGCGCCGCGTTCAGCCGCGAGGCCCTGGGCGGCAAGCTGACCTTCACCCCGACCTATACCTGGCGCTCGAAGATGTTCTTCGACGACGACAACGATCGCTCGGACCTGCAGTCGGCGGGCCTGTTCCCCGACACCCAGGTCGACGAGTTCCAGAACGCTTATGGTCTCTTGAACGTCCGCCTGGGCTTCGGCGCGGTCGACGATCGCTGGAAGGTCGAGGCCTTCGTCGAGAACCTGGCCGACGAGAAGTACCTGAAGGACGCCGGCAACACCGGCGACAGCTTCGGCATCCCGACCTTCATCGCCGGGAAGCCGCGCTTCATGGGCGTGGGCGTCACGTTCCGCCGCTAGTCCGCGTGCGCGCCGTCATGCCGCAAGGGACGGATGACGGCGCGAACGTCCTGTTGTTTCGTGCAGCGTAACCGTATCGGGAGGGCCGTCCGTGAAGATCGATCGTCGTAAGGTTCTGGGCCTTCTGGGCCTGTCGGGCGCCGCCGCCGGCGAGGCGGTCGCCGCGCCGGTGAACGACTACAAGGGGCCGGTGGCCTTCGAGCACGGCGTGGCCAGTGGCGATCCCGCGCCGACCGCCGTCGTCTTCTGGACCCGGGTGACGCCCAAGGACGCGACGACGGGCGACGTCGTCCTGGAGCTCGAGGTCGCCGCCGATCCCGACTTCAAGACCCTCGTCACCAAGGCTAGCGGCCTGCGCGCCCGCGCCAGCCGCGACTGGACGGTCAAGCACGACCTGGACGGCGGCGCGCTGAAGCCGGGAACCGAGTACTGGTACCGCTTCAAGGCCCCCAAGCAAGAAGGCGGCGTCGTGACGTCGCCGGTCGGTCGCACGCGCACTCTGCCGACGGGCCAGATCAAGGACGTCGTGTTGGCGGTGGCGTCGTGCAGCCTCTATCCGAACGGCTACTTCAACGCCTACGACGCCATCGCCAAGCTGGATCGCGTCGACGCGGTGCTGCACCTGGGCGACTACATCTACGAGTACGGCGGCGCGCCCAAGGACTACGGCATGAACTCGCCGGTCGCGAAGTCGCGCATGCCCCAGCCGGTCCACGAGATCGTCACCCTGGCCGACTATCGCGCCCGCCACGCCCAGTACAAGACCGACCCCGCCCTGCAGGCCGCCCACGCCCGGGCGCCGTGGATCGTGGTCTGGGACGATCACGAGACCGCCAACGACAGCTGGATCGGTGGGGCCGAGAACCACGATCCCAAGACCGAAGGCGACTGGGCGACGCGCAAGGCCGCGGCGCTGAAGGCCTATTACGAGTGGATGCCGATCCGCGACGCGGCGCCCGGGACCCTGCCGGAGGCCGCCTGGCGCGGCTTCCAGTTCGGCGATGTCGCCAGCCTGCTGATGGTCGAAACCCGGCTGTCGGCCCGCACGCACCAGCTGGACTACGACGTCGACATGCCGGTGGTCGATGGCAAGCCCGACGTCGCCGCCTTCATCGCCAAGTGGAAGGACGCCACCCATCGGATGATGGGCGAGAAGCAGGAGCAGTGGCTGGCCAGCCAGGTCGGCGCCTCGACCAAGGCCGGAACGGCCTGGCAGGTGCTGGGCAACCAAGTGGTCATGGCCCGCGTCGCCCCGCCGGACCTGAAGAAGACCATGGGCGCGGACGCCTACGCGGCGATGCTGGCCAAGCTGCCGGACTACGCCCGCAAGCGCGTGGACCAGACGGTGGCCATGGCCGCTTATGACATCCCCTCGAACCTGGACGCCTGGGACGGCTATCCGGCCGACCGCCAGCGGGTCTACGACATCCTGACCGCCGCCAAGGCCCGGCCGATCGTGCTGGCCGGCGACAGCCACATGTTCTGGGCCAACGAGCTGTGGGACGACGCGGGCAAGACCCGCGTGGCGGCCGAGTTCGGCGCGACCTCGGTGACCTCGCCGGGCTATGGCGACGTTCTGCCGGGCGTGCCCCTGGGCGAGGCCTTCGCTCAGCGGAACCGGGAAGTGAAATATGCTCATCCCAGCGCCAAGGGCTACCTGCTGTTGACCCTGGAGCATGGCAAGGCGACTGGCGAGCTGATCGCCGTGTCGACGATCTTCGAGCCCCAGTACGAGACCAGCGTGCTGAAGCGCTTCGTGGTCACGCCGGCCAGCGGCGGCGGCGTCGAGGCGCTGAAGGAGGCGTAGCATCTTCTCTCTCCTCCCCCCTCGGGGGAGGTGGCCCGGAGGGCCGGAGGGGGCAGCACGGCCGATGCCGAGTAGGCCCCCTCAGTCGCTCCGCGACAGCTCCCCAGAGGGGGAGCAGAGTTTCGAACTACCGCCGCTCCAGCGCCAGGCGCAGGCCGAACGCCACGAACACGCAGCCGGTCACCCGGTCCAGCCATTGGACCACGATCGGCACGCGCAGCAGGCCGGCGATCGGCACCGTGGCGGCGATTAGGGCGGCGAACCACAGCAGGCCCAGCACTACGTGGATGCCCGCCAGCAGCAGGCCGAACCGCGCCGGATCCACCCCGGCCGGGATGAACTGGGGCAGGAACGAGACGTAGAAGATCCCGACCTTGGGATTGAGCAGATTGGTCAAGAGGCCCCGGCGCAGGGCCGCGACCGGGCCGGCGTCGACAGGTTTCATCTCGCCCGGCTCGAACTGGTCGCGGGGCTTGAGGATCATCTTGATCCCGGTCCAGGTCAGGAATAGAGCGCCCATCCATTTCAGGACGGTGAAGGCCATTTCCGAGGCGGTCAGCAGCGCGCCGACCCCGAACGCCGCCGCCGCGCCCCAGATGAAGCAGCCCAGGCCGATGCCGATCGCCGCCCCGGTGGCCCGTCGGGGTCCCTCGGCGGCGGCGGTGCGGATCACCAGCGCCGTGTCCAGGCCCGGCGTCAGGGTCAGCAGACCGGCGGCCAGGGTGAAGGCGATCAGGGCTTCAGGCGTGGTCATGGCCATCCTTCTCCCTTGGGGGGGGCTCCCGTTCGATCAGCTTCCCGTCTTCCCAGACGCGATAGAAGCATGAGCGGAACCCGACGTGGCAGGCGCCGCCGTCGCCGCGCGGGCGCACCTTGATCAGCACCGCGTCCTGGTCGCAGTCGACCCGCAGCTCGACCACGTCCTGCAGCTGGCCGCTGGTCTCGCCCTTCTTCCACAGTTCGCCCCGCGAGCGGCTGAAGTAGTGGGCGATACCGGTCTCGACCGTCAGCTTCAGGGCCTGGTCGTTCATCCAGGCCAGCATCAGGATCTCGCCGGTGTCGGCGTGCTGGGCCACCGCCACGACCAGGCCGTCGGCGTTGAAGCGGGGCGCGAGGGCCGAGCCGCGCTCCAGGTCGTGCTTGCTGTGGGCTTCGGGGAACAGGTCGGTGCTCATGGCGCCACATATGGCGCAGGCCTGGAGCCTGCGCTAGCTTCCGCCTCGCTTGCGAGGGGCGAGATGAATCTCAAGGACCGTATCAAGGCCGCCGTCGCGGCGCTGGACGACAGGGCCAGGCCTTGGGCGCGGCGCTCGCGCTGGAACGGCTATGCCTACGAGTTCCTGCTGTTCGGGCTGAAGCAGGCCTGGGCCTGCCTGTTCGGCGGCCTGATGCTGGCCCTGTTGGTCGGCACGCATCTGTTCTGGCCGTCGAACGCGCCGCTGGCGCGGTACGACTTCCTGGTCATCGCCTCGGTCGCCATCCAGGCCATGTTGCTGGCCCTGAAGCTGGAGCGCTGGGACGAGGCGCTGGTCATCTTCATGTTCCATGTCGTCGGCACGATCATGGAGCTGTTCAAGACCGCCCACGGCTCGTGGATCTATCCCGAACCCAGCATCTTACGGATCGGCGGCGTGCCGCTGTTCACCGGCTTCATGTACGCCTGCGTCGGCAGCTACATCGCCCGCATCTGGCGGCTGTTCGACATCACCTTCGAGCGCTATCCGCCGTTCTGGAGCACCCACATCCTGGCGGTGCTGATCTACGCCAACTTCTTCACCCACCACTATATGATCGACCTGCGGGTGGGGCTGTTCGCCCTGTCGGTGGTCCTGTTCGGCCGGACCTGGTTCGTGTTCACGCCCGGCCAGAGCCCGCGCCGCATGCCGATGCTGATGGGCGCGGTCCTGGTGTCGCTGTTCATCTGGTTCGCCGAGAACCTTGGCACCTTCGCCGGGGCCTGGATCTATCCCAGCCAGGCCAAGGGGTGGCACATGGTGCCGTTCGAGAAGATGGGCGCCTGGTACCTGCTCATGCTGATCAGCTTCGTGCTGGTGACGCTGGTCCACCGCCCGGTCGACGCGTGCGTGGCCAAGATCCGCGAAGCGATCAAGGCGGCGGCTTAGGCTTTAGAAACTGCCCCATTGGGGGAGCTGTCGCGGAGCGACTGAGGGGGCATCGCCGGCTGATGCCGCGCTGCCCCCTCCGGCCCTCTGGGCCACCTCCCCCGAAGGGGAGGAGAAATCCTGATCTACTTCTTCACCAGGTCCATGAACCGCTGCTGCAGGACCTTGTCGGTCTTGAACACGCCGCGGAACTGGGTGGTGATCGTCGAGACGTCGTGGTGGCGCACACCGCGGGTCGACATGCACTGGTGTTCGGCGTCGATCAGCACGGCGACGCCGGCGGCGCTGAGATGGTCCTCGATGGCGTCGGCGATCTGCATGGTCATGGTCTCCTGGGTCTGGAGACGCTTGGCGAAGATCTCGACCAGGCGGGCCAGCTTGGAGAGCCCGACGACCTTGCCGGTCGGCATGTAGGCCACCCAGGCCTTGCCCAGGAACGGGGCCATGTGGTGTTCGCAGTGGCTCTGCACGTCGATGCCGCGCAGCATGACCATGTCGTCATAGCCCTGCACGTCCTCGAAGGTGCGCGACAGCTCCTTGGCCGGATCGCCGTGATAGCCGGCGAACCATTCGCCATAGGCCTCGACGACGCGCTCGGGCGTGTCCAGCAGGCCTTCGCGGTCCGGATTGTCGCCGGCCCAGGCCAGCAGGGTGCGGACGGCGGCCATGGCCTCGTCCTTGGTGGGGCGCTGGGCGGGTTCAAGATCAAGACCGTTGTCATCGACACCGATCAGGGTTCGCTCGCGGGTCAGTGCGTCCATGTCTTGAGGGGGTCTTTCCACGGGCTGAGTTGCGCCAGGACGCCGGTCGTCCTGGAATGACGCGTGCCACCCGTTTCACCGAATACGGTCGAAGCGTCGCGACGGACGTATCGTTGGGCGTGGCCCTCACCGTATCTGAAGGATATATGGGGCCGGCTCCGTTCCGGGGCAACACCTCCTTTACGTCAGGCTGCCGCGACTCAATGACCCTGAAGATCCACGACACCATGGCGCGCGAGAAGCGCGACTTCGTTCCCGCCGATCCCAAGCGGGTGACGATGTATGTCTGCGGTCCGACGGTCTACAATTACGCCCACATCGGCAATTTCCGGCCCGTGGTGGCCTTCGACGTGCTGTATCGCGTGCTGCGCCACCTCTATGGCGAAGAGGCGGTGGTCTATGCGCGCAACGTCACGGACGTCGACGACAAGATCAACAAGAAGGCCGCCGACGAAGGCGTCGAGATCAAGGTCATCACCGACCGCTACCTGGCCGCCTACCACCAGGACGCCGACGCCCTGGGCGCGTTGCGACCGAACCTGGAGCCCAAGGCCACCGACCATATCGGCGCCATCGTCGAGATGATCGGCAAGCTGGTCGACAATGGCTCGGCCTACGCCGCCGAGGGCCACGTGCTGTTCGACACCCAGAGCTTCGCCGACTACGGCCAGCTCTCTGGACGTCCTTTGGACGAGATGATCGCCGGTGCCCGCGTCGAGGTCGCGCCCTACAAGCGCCACCCGGCCGACTTCGTGCTGTGGAAGCCGTCCAAGGCGAACGAGCCCGAGTGGGACAGCCCCTGGGGCGCGGGCCGTCCGGGCTGGCACATCGAGTGCTCGGCCATGATCGACAAGTCGCTGGGCACGACGATCGACATCCACGCCGGCGGCATCGACCTGACCTTCCCGCACCACGAGAACGAGGTGGCCCAGAGCCGCTGCGCGCATGATCACGCGCCGCTCGCCAACTACTGGATGCACAACGGCTTCCTCGACATGAGCGGGGAGAAGATGTCCAAGAGCCTGGGCAATGTGATCATCCCGCACGAGCTGCTGAAGACGACGCCGGGCGAGGTGATCCGCTGGGCGCTGCTGTCGGCTCACTACCGCCAGCCGCTGGACTGGACGCCTGAGCTGATCGAACAGTCGAAGAAGTCACTGGACCGCCTGTACGGCGCCCTGCGTCGGGCCAAGGACGTCGCCCCCGACCAGGCCATGGAGACCCCGGCCGACACCCTCGCTGCTCTGCTGGACGACCTCAACACCCCGCTGGCCGCCTCGACCCTGTTCGAGGTGTCGAGCCTGATCGAGAAGGCGGTGACGGCCGGCGACACCGTCGCCATCGCCGCCAACAAGGCCCGCCTGTTGGAGGCCGGCGCCCTGCTGGGCTTCCTGCAGGCCGATCCGGACAGCTGGTTCGAGGGCGACGCCTCCGACGAGCTGAAGGCCCAGGTCGAGGACCTGCTGGCCCGACGTGTCGCCGCGCGCGCCGCCAAAGACTGGACCGCCGCCGACGCCATCCGCGCCGAGCTCGACGCTCTGGGCGTGGTGGTCATGGACGGTCCCGCCGGCGCGACCTGGCGGATGAAGGACTGAGGTCGCGAACGATGAAGCGTGCTGTCGAACACCGCATCGGGGTCCAGGCCCCCGCCGAGATCGTCTGGGAGGTCGTTTCCGAGTTCGAGACCTGGCATCACTGGAACCCGCTGTACCGCAAGGCCGAGGGCCAGATGAAGATCGGCACGGCCCTGACGCTGGAGCAGCACCTGCCCGGCCAGCCAGCCACGGTCATCGCCCCGATCGTCCAGGACTGGGTGCCGTACGAACAGTTGCACTGGCGCTCCACGCGCCTGGGCGGGTTCGTCACCGCCATCCGCTATCTCGAGATCGAGGACATGGGGCCCAGCAACTCGACGTTCTCGAACGGCGAGCTGTTCATGGGCCTCTTGCTGCGCTTCGTCAGTCGTGACGAGCGCCGCGCGCTGAAGGCCGCCTTCACCCAGATGGGCGAGGCCGTCCGCGATCGCGCCGAGGCCATCTGGTCCGAGCGGTCCGGGAACACCATCTAAGGCGCGCCCTATCTTAAGGCTTGGGATGATCGACGACCTCTACAGCGCCAAGATCCTGACGCTCGTGGCCAACATGCCGCGCAGCGGTCGGCTGGCCGCGCCGCACGCCAGCGCCGAGAAGACGGCCAAGCTGTGTGGCAGCCGGATCGTCGTCGACGTGACGCTACAGGACGGCAAGGTGGCCGACTTCGCCCAGGAGGTTTCGGCCTGCGCCCTGGGCCAGGCGGCCGCCGCGATCCTGGGCGCCAACGTGGTCGGCGCGGAACTTTCCGACATCGAGTTGGCGCGGGACTCTCTGCGCGCTATGCTGAAAGCGAACGGTTCGCCTCCCGCGGGCCGGTTTGCGGAGCTCGCCGTGCTGGAGCCGGTCAAGGACTATCCCGCCCGTCACGCCTCGACGCTGCTGGCGTTCGAGGCGACGGTCGAGGCTGTCCGGAAGGCCACAGGCGTCGGTGAAACGCGAACTAGCACCGCCGGCGCGGCTTGATCCCCTCGAATTGGGGGTTAGTACTTTACTGGACTAACAGTCGCGCGCCGGCATGACCCTCTACGAACGCACCGTCGACCTGGGCCTGCGAGCCTACAAGTTGACGCTATCGCCTCTCATCGGGCGGCAGTGCCGTTTCGCGCCGAGTTGTTCGGAGTACGCGGCGGCCGCCCTCAAGGATCATGGCCCGCTCAAGGGTTCCTGGTTGGCGTTGCGACGGATCTGCCGCTGCAATCCGTTGGGTGGTTCGGGGTATGATCCCCCGCCGCCGGGACGTCAGCCACGCAAGTGGATATGTGAAGAATGATCGATCTGGTTTTCCCCGACGGCTCCTCCCGTCAGTACCCCGATGGTTCGACGGGGCGTGACGTCGCCGCAGCCATCTCCAAGTCGCTGGAAAAGAAGGCGCTGCTGATCAAGCTGGACGGCCAGGTGCTGGACCTGGATCGCCCGCTGACGCCCGACCTGCTGGGCGGCGAGCGCAAGTTCGAGATCCTGACGCGCGAGGCGCCCGAGGCCCTCGACACCATCCGCCACGACACGGCCCACGTGCTGGCCGAAGCGGTGCAGGAGCTGTTCCCCGGCACCCAGGTGACGATCGGCCCGAACGTCGAGGACGGCTTCTACTACGACTTCGCCCGCGAAGAACCGTTCAGCCTGGACGATCTGGAAACGATCGAGAAGCGCATGAAGGAGATCGTCGATCGCGACGAGAAGATTACGCGCGAGGTCTGGGACCGCGACGAGGCGATCAAGCACTTCGACGGCATCGGCGAGCAGTACAAGGCCCAGATCATCCGTGACCTGCCGGGCACGGACACGATCACGGTCTATCGCCAGGGGAACTGGGAGGACCTGTGCCGGGGTCCCCACCTGCCGTCGACGAAGCACGTCGGCAAGGCGTTCAAGCTGACCAAGCTGGCCGGTGCCTACTGGCGCGGCGACCAGAACAACGCCCAGCTGCAGCGCATCTACGGCACGGCCTGGGCCTCGGAAGCCGACCTGGACGCGTACCTGAAACGCATCGAGGAAGCCGAGAAGCGCGATCACCGCAAGCTGGGCAAGACGATGGACCTCTTCCACATCCAGGAAGAGGGCAAGGGCATGGTGTTCTGGCACGCCAAGGGCTGGGCCCTGTACCGCGTGCTCGAGGACTACATGCGTCGTCGCCTGGATGCGGCCGGCTACAAGGAAGTGAAGACGCCCCAGATCCTCGACAAGAGCCTGTGGGAGAAGTCGGGCCACGCCGAGAAGTTCGGCCACGCCATGTTCATGTGCGAGAGCGCCGAGGGCGAAGTCCTGGCGGTCAAGCCGATGAACTGCCCCGGCCACATCCAGATCTTCAACGTCGGCCAGAAGAGCTATCGCGAGCTGCCGCTGCGGATGGCCGAGTTTGGCGCCTGCCACCGCTACGAGCCGTCGGGCGCCATGCATGGCATCATGCGGGTGCGCGCCTTCACGCAGGACGATGCGCACATCTTCTGCCGCGAAGAGCAGGTCACGGAGGAAAGCGCCCGGTTCATCGAACTGTTGCGCTCGGTCTATAGCGATCTGGGCATGACGCTGGCCGATACCAAGTTCTCGACGCGTCCTGAACTGCGCGCCGGCACGGATGAGGTCTGGGACAAGGCCGAGGCCGCCTTGTCAGAGGCCGCCGAAGCCGCGGGCGAGACCTTGGTGCTTCAGCCAGGTGAAGGCGCCTTCTACGGCCCGAAGCTAGAGTTCTCGCTGAAAGACGCCATTGGTCGAGTTTGGCAGTGTGGCACGCTGCAACTTGATTTCGTTTTGCCGGAACGATTGGACGCTGAGTACGTTTCGGAGGATGGTTCGAAGAAGCGTCCGGTGATGCTTCACCGAGCGATCTTGGGGTCTTTCGAGCGTTTCATCGGCATCCTTCTGGAAAACTTCGCTGGTGCCCTGCCCGTGTGGCTGGCGCCGACGCAGGTGGTCGTGGCCACGATCACATCCGACGCCGACGCATACGCCCTTGAGGTCGTCGAGAAATTGA
Source organism: Caulobacter segnis (assembly GCF_023935105.1). Taxonomy (NCBI): domain Bacteria; kingdom Pseudomonadati; phylum Pseudomonadota; class Alphaproteobacteria; order Caulobacterales; family Caulobacteraceae; genus Caulobacter; species Caulobacter sp. RL271. The sequence goes on from NZ_CP096040.1 coordinate 799,421, forward strand.
CGAAGCTGGGGATGCGCGCGGAAGTGGATCTGCGTAATGAGAAGATCAACTACAAGATTCGCGAGCACAGCCTCGCCAAGGTGCCCGTGATCGCCGTGGTCGGACGCAAGGAAGCCGAGACGGGGCAGCTGGCCCTGCGTCGCCTCGGCGGCGAAGGCCAGAGCATACTGTCGCTGGATGAAGCGCTCCGCGTGCTGAAGTCCGACGCCACCCCGCCCGACATCAAGCGCGCCCAGGGCGTCGCCCAGCCCATCGTCGGAGAGGCCGCGACCGCCTGATGAACAGTATCCTTCCGTCCGCTTCGACCCTGGCCGTGGGCGCCCGTCCGGCTCGTCCGAACGTGTCCGTGGTGATGGTCGTCTATCGGACGGGGGAGGCGCTGGCCGAGAGTATCCGTCACGTGCTGGCCGAGCCGCTTGTCGACGAGTTCGTCATTATCGACAACGGCTCGTCCTCGCGCGACGAGGACATGCTGCGCTCGCTGGCCCTGACCGAGCCGCGCGTCGTGCTCAAGCAGGGCCACGGCAACATCGGCTTCGCGCGCGGCGCCAACCTGGGCGCCAGCACGGCGGGCGGCGAATACATCGTCTTCCTCAATCCCGACGCCAATCTGCGGCCTGGCTGCGTGGCGGCGCTGGTCACGGCCTTCAAGGGCCAGCCGACGCCGACCGTGGTGGGCGCGCGGGTGCTGAACATCGACGGCACCGAACAGCGCGGCGGCCGCCGGGGCGAGGTCACGCCGATGAGCACGGTGCTGACCTTCGGCCAGTTCACCCGCCGCCATCCGCAACTGGCCGGTTTCGAGATCCATCGCGAGAACGAGCCGCTGCCGCGCGGTCCGGCGCCGATGCCGACCATCTCCGGCGCCTGCTTCGCCATGCGCCGCCGCGACTTCGAGGCCCTGAGCGGCTTCGACGAGGGCTATTTCCTGCACGTCGAGGACATCGACCTGTGCTGGCGGGCCCGCCGGGCCGGCGGCCAGGTGCTGTTCCAGCCCGAGGCCGAGGTCGTCCACCTGGGCCACACCAGCCAGGAGCATCCGCTGAAGGTCGAGTTCCACAAGGGCGTGGGCCTGAGCCGCTACTTCATCAAGCGCGCCGACAGCCTGCAACTGTTCGCGGCTGCCGTGGCGCTGGCCCCGGCCATCATGCTGATGTCGATCTTCCGCCCGCTGCTGTGGAAGATGACGGGGCGACCGATCTAGGAGGGCAGGGGCGGTACGTTGTTTTGCAACGCCGCCTTCGGTATAGGGGACCATGGTTCGCCTACCGCCGTTCTTCGCGCTCCGCGCCCTGGAGGCGGCCGCCCGACACCGCAGCTACACCCGCGCCGGCGAAGAACTTTCCGTCACGCACGGGGCGATCAGCCAGCAGATCCGCCGGCTTGAAGGCGAACTCGGCGCGCGCCTGTTCGAGCGTCGCGGAGGGCAGATGGCCCCCACGCCCGAGGCGCTGCGCCTGGCCCAGGCGATCGGCCGTCACGTCGACGGTCTGACCGCGGCGATCACCGCGTTCGCCGCCGCCGCCGAGCGTGACCCGCTCGTCGTCAGTATCGACAGCCAGTTCGCCAGTCGTTGGCTGCCCCTGCGTTTGCCCGCGCTGCTGGCGGACCCTGCGGGCGCCAATCTGGCTCTGCGCGTCGACGACCAGGTGGCCGATTTCGTGACCGACGGCGTCGACGTCGGCATTCGCTATGGCAAGGGCGACTGGCCGGGCGTCGAGCAACGCCTGTTGTTCATGGAGACGTTGGCCCCGGTCTGCAGTCCGGCCTTTCTGTCGCGCCATCGCATCGACGTCGCCGCCGACCTGCTGGCCGCGCCTCTGATCCATCACCCCCATCGGCCGTGGTCTCTGTGGTTTTCCCGCTTCGACCTGCCGACCCCGCCGCCGTCCGGCATGGTGTTCGACGATTCGCTGATGCTGCTCGACGCGGCGGCGTCGGGTCTGGGCGTCGCACTGGCCCGCGACACGGTCGTGGCTCCGGACCTGGCGTCGGGGCGGCTGGTTCGTCCGTTGGACGATGTGGCGCCCTCAGAGTGCGGCTTCTGGGTCGTCTGGCGTCGCGAAACACGCAAGTCGCGTCGGATCGAGGCTCTGGCCGACTGGCTGGCGCTTCAGGCCGCTCAGGGCGCGCGCCCCTTCGACGGACCTCGGACGACCCGGCGGGACGTCGCGCCGTCCACGGTGTCGGCGTCCGCTGGACACGGCTGACCGGGATCTCCTGCCTGGCGCCGCCCGCTCTCCATTGTTAGGGCGGCTCACAGTCGGTGAGAAAATCTATCGTTCGAACTCAACCGTAAGATCGCCTATCCAGATCGCTGTCGTTCATGGAAATTGTGCAGCGTTTACAGATGCTTGAAGACCAGCTTGCGCCCCGTACGCCGGGGTTTCGGGGCCATCCCGCGCGATCCGGTCCAGGCTTGGCCGAATAGCCAGCCCACGGGGAGAGCGTCGTGGTCCCGCGAGGGCGCGCCTTCCTTCCCGCCTTTTTCCATTCAATCCAGCCGTCGCTTTGACGGCGATGCAAAGCCAATCTGGAGGGCTTCAGGTGCGTCGATATGTGGTCAAATCCGAGAAACCGAATCTTTCCGTGTCGTGGAGAGGCATCGGCGCGATCATCGCCCTTGCGACGATCGCCGGTTTTTTTCTCTGGGTGCTCTTGGATGGAGCAAGCTCCCGAGCGTTGGCGGCGACGTCGACAAAGCCATCAGGCAACTCCCTCGCTGTGGCGGTTCGCGAAACCAACGCTCGATTTAAGGATGTCTCGGTCGCCGTCGCGGAAGGCTATTCGCCCATTCCCTGCACCAGTGGCGTCGATGGCGGCGCGATGGGGGTCCACTACGTCAACGCCAAGTATCTCGAGGACGAAGCCCCCGATATCGGTCGCCCTCAAGCGGTGATGTACGAACCGACTGCGAGCGGGAAGATGGAGCTGGTGGCGGTCGAGTACATCAGCTTCAAGGGACCCGCGTCGCTGAAGGGCCAGCTGTTCAGCTTCACCGGGGCGCCGAACCGCTACGGCCTGAAGCCGTTCTACGAGCTACATGTCTGGGCGTGGCGGCCCAACCCGAAGGGGGTCTTCGCCGACATGAACCCCAATGTGACGTGCGAACACGCGCACATGCACTAGCGAGTCTTGGCCCGGGGTGTTCGCTGCGCGGCGAGCACCTTTGGGTCGAATGCCTGCGCTTCACATCGGCCCGATGGTCTCGAACCGCATCCCGCCCGGTCCCTCGATCGAGGTCGGGGCCTTCAAGCTCTTCGCCGGCAGCATCGCCCGATAGCGCTCATAGACCGCCATGCCCTTGCTTGGCCTCGCGGTCAGGCACAGGTCGTATTCGCCTTCCTTGCCCCACGGCTTGCGTTCGGCGTTCGCCACATCGCGGTCGGCCTTCACGGTGGTCGCCACCTTGTCCGACAGCGCCCGGTCGATCCCTGCGCCGTAGCTCGCGAACTTGAGGGTCACGTCGCAGTGAGCCTCGCCGCCTGAAGTGTCCGCCAGCGGGGCCGTCGCGCAGGCGGCCAGGGCTATCGGCAGGAGCAGGGCGGCCCAATTAGGCGCGCGCGAGCGGATCATGCGGGGAAGTCTCCGGCGCGGGCCAGGGACGAGGCGGGGGCCTTGCCCAGGCGGTCGCTGATCTCGCGGCCGATCGCGATCAGCACGCCCAGGTCGTAACCCGTCTCGAAGCCGGCCCGTTCCAGCATGTAGACCAAGTCCTCGGTGCCGATATTGCCCGTGGCGTTCGGCGCGAACGGGCAGCCGCCCAGGCCGCCGACCGAGGCGTCCAGCACGTCGACGCCCGCCTGGACGCTGGCATAGGCGTTGGCCAGGCCGGTGTTGCGGGTGTCGTGGAAGTGCATGCGCAGGCGCGTGTCGGGCGCGGCGGCGCGCACGGCCTCGATGCGCCGGGTCACGACCCAGGGATCGGCGACGCCGATGGTGTCGGCGATGGCGATCTCGGGGATCCCGAGGGCGGCGGCCTCGCGGGCGATGGCCACGACCTGGTCCTCCGACACCTCGCCGTCGAACGGACAGCCGAAGGCGACCGAGATGGTGGCGGTGATCGGCGGCCCGCCGTCGATGCTCTGGCGCTCGGCGATGGCGGCCAGCGTATCGAGCTGCTGGCTGACCGTCGCGCCCTGGTTGGCGACGCCGAAGCCGTCCGAGGCGCAGACCACGACATTGGCCTCGTCGCAGCCGGTCGAGACGCAGCGCTCCCAGCCGCGCATGTTGAGGACGAGGCCGATGCGCGAATGGACGCGGTCCGGGGACAGGGCGTCCATGATCTCCTCCGCGCCCGCCATCTGCGGCACGCGGTTGGGATTGACGAACGAGACCACCTCGGTCCGCCTGGCGCCGGCGGCTTCCAGCTTGCGGATCAGATCGAGCTTCTCGTCGACCGACAGGATGGCCTTCTCGTTCTGCAGACCGTCGCGCGGCCCGACCTCGACGATCTGGATGAAGCGGCTCATCGCACGGCCTCCTCGCCCGCGGCGTCCTCGGGCGGCTCGACCTGAGGCTCCCCTCGATAGATGGTCAGCTTCTCCTGATCGCCGTCGGAATAGTTCAGGCCCTGGATCGTGGCGACTGGGCGAGGCGTCAGGCCCAGCTCGGCCATGGCGTCGCGGAAGGGCTTTTCCTCGCGGCCCTCGACCACGGCCGGGCGGCCTTCGGACACGGCGTCGGCCGCGCCGACGCCGGTGGTCAGCTCCGTGGCCGTGCCCAGCTGGAAGATCAGGCTGGGCTCGGAATAGCCGGTCAGGGCCACCGGTCCGGCCGCGCCCGAGCGCGGCGACAGCCTGGCGGTGTCGAGGGCGTCGGCGACGTCCTTGGAGAGGAACAGCGGCTCCAGGCGCGGGATCAGGCCGGCGGTCAGGGCAATGTGGGCCGCGACGCCCAGCGCGCCGGCCGTGACCAGGGCCCGCGCGGAATGGTGGCGCAGCAACAGGATCGCGCCGGCGATCCCGGCGGCCAGGGCCAGCAGGGCGGCCAGCGCGGCCCACGCCAGATCGTTGCGGGTCCCGAATTCCTTCTGGCCGTAGACGGCGACGGCGGCCAGCAGCGCGCCCATCAGCACCGACAGGGCGGCCCCGATCCAGCGCGGCCACCGGCCCAGCGGCTCGCGCACGGCCGCGGCCATCAGCATGGCCAGGGCGCCGTAGGCCGGCAGTTCGTAGTGCACCAGCTTGGTCGGCAGGATCTCGAACATCAGCCAGGTCGGGATCAGCCAGCACAGGGCGAAGCGCACGCCCGGTTCCTTGCGCCGGGTCCAGCCCAAGACGAGGCCCGCGGGCAGCAGCAGGGTGGCCGGGAACGACAGCAGCGGGGCCAGCAGGGTGTGGTAGCCGAACGGTCCCGAATGGCCCTCCTGACCGCCCGCCATCTTGGGGGCCAGGTCGCCGCCGATCGCGGTGCCCCAGAACGCGCCGTCGGTGGCCACGGTGATCATCATCGCCCACGGCAGGGTGATGGCCGCGAACAGGATCAGCCCCCAGGTCCAGCCCAGGTCCTTCATCCAACCGGCCTTGCGGTCCCAGATCGCCAGGGCGGCCAGGGCCAGGAACGCGACCAGCAGGCCGACCGGCCCCTTGATCAGCGCCGCGACAGACAAGCCCGCCCAGAAGGCCAGTTTGGCCCACTTGCCGGCTTTCTCGCCGTTCAGGTGGGCGGCGTAGATCCGTGCGAGAGCGGCCATGGCCAGGGTGGTCGAGCCGCACAGGGCCGCGTCGGTCTTGGCGATGAAGGCTTCCGACGACAGCAGGAAGGTCGCGCCCAGGATCGAGCCGGCCAGCAGGCCCGTGCGCGGATCGAACAGCGCCGCCGCGCCCCAGGCGCAGGCCGCCGCCGCCAGCATCGCCCCCAGCAGCGAGGGGATGCGATAGGCCCAGATCCGCCGGTCCTCGGCGTCCGAGAGCGCCTTGACGCTCATCGCCTGCAGCCAGTGGATGCCGACGGGCTTCTTGAAGCGCGGCTGGTCCTGGAACTTGATGACGACGTAGTCGCCGGTCTCCAGCATCTGCGACGTGGCCTGGGCGAAGCGCGACTCGTCGCGGTCCAGCGGCGGCATGGCGAACAGGCCGGGCAGGCCCGCGATCAGGGCCACCAAAGCGGCGAACAGGGGGCCGCGCCAACCGCGGCTCCAGTCATCCAGGCGAGATTCAAGCGTCATGGGCTCTGCTTTAGCACGATCCTTTCGTGTGGAAATTTTTCCGCTATTAGAGGGCGATGAGCTCTACGCCCGAATTCTCTGTTGTCGTTCCCGTCTTCGACGAGGGCGAGGCCGCGCCGAAGCTGGCCCGCGAGATCGCGACCGCCTTCGCAGGCGAAAACTACGAGATGCTCTTCGTCGACGACGCCAGCCGCGACGACACCAAGGCCCGCCTGATCGCCCTGAAGGCCGAGATCCCGCAACTGCGCGTGCTGGGGCACCACAAGAACTCGGGCCAGAGCCGCGCGGTGCGCAGCGGCATCCTGGCCGCGCGCGGGCCGATCATCGTCACCCTGGACGGCGACGGCCAGAACGACCCGGCCGACGCGCCGCGCCTGGCCAAGGCCCTGCGGGCCGGTCCCGCGACCCTGGCGCTGGTCGGCGGCGAGCGCGTCAAGCGCCAGGATTCCAGCGCCAAGCGCTTCGCGTCCAAGTTCGGCAACGGCGTCCGCAAGCGGCTCCTGAAGGACACGGCCAACGACACCGGCTGCGGTCTCAAGGCCTTTCGCCGCGAGGCCTTCCTGCGCCTGCCATACTTCGATCACATCCACCGCTACATCCCGGCGCTGATGCTGCGCGAGGGCTTTGACGTGGCCTTCCAGCCGGTGAACCACCGTCACCGCGAGACGGGCGTGTCGAAGTACACGAACCTCGGCCGCCTCAAGGCCTCGATCTCGGACCTGCTGGGCGTGATGTGGCTGCAGTCGCGGGCCCGCGACCCACAGGGTGTCGACGAGGCCTGACGCCTTGGGCCTAAAGTTTCGAGCCTGTTGATCCTGATCGGATGTTATCTGAAATGGACAGGTTCAAAGGGGGAAGCTCGATGTTCGCCGCGGTTCCGCTGCTGGCCTTGCCGGTGCTCATCTACAACCTGATCGCCCTGACCCTGGTGGGTGGCTTCAAGGCCGCCGACGCCAGCGTCCGCATGACCGACACCCTGTTCACGATCCAGATGGCCTCGCGCGCCGGATGGGCGGTCAGCCTGGGCGACCTGCTGCTGGCGGCCTCCCTGGTCGTGCTGTTCGTCGAGCTTCTGAAGTCGACCACCAGCCGCCGGATCGCCATCATCAACCACTCGCTATCGATGGTGCTGTTCATCCTGTGCCTGGTCGAGTTCCTGCTCTTCCCGGCCTTCGCGACCTCGACCTTCTTCCTGGTCGCCCTGATGGTGCTGCTGGACGTGCTGGCCGGCTTCATCGTCACGATCGTCGCCGCCCGCCGGGATGTCGACTTCGGGGAGTAGGGGGCGGCTCCAGGCGTTCGCCTCAGGCGATCCTCAGGCCCATCACCGACAGCCCGCGCTCGATCGGCGAGCCCAGGACATTGGGCGAGCCGTGGTCGCCGTGCCACCAGGTCTCGTAGCCCAGCGACTTCAACAGCTCCAGCGACGCCTGGCCGCGCTCGTCGTTCTGGCATTCCATGTAGATCAGCGGGCGGTGGGTCTTGATGGTCTCGGTCGCGCCGCGCAGGACGTCGATCTCCATGCCCTCGACGTCGATCTTGATCAGATGGCAGGCGGGCAGTTTCAGGCTGTCGAGGGTGATCATCTCGACCTCCTCGCCGTCGTCGTCGTCCAGGTAGGTCAGGGTCTGGGCGCGCTCGCGGTCGGGCGCCAGGGTCATCATGCCGAAGTTGCTGGGTGTCTCGTAGCTGACGCCCGGCAGCCGCAGGCTGCCCCTCTCGGCCCCGACCAGCTTCTGGTGGCAGTAGGCGTTGGTCCAGCTGTTCATCGCCACGGTGGCCACCATGGCCTGGAACATGATCCGCTGTGGCTCGAAGGCGTGGACCCGGCCTGTCGGGCCGACGAAATTGCAGAAGGCCAGGGTGTGCGAGCCCATGTTGGCGCCGACGTCCAGCACCGTTTGGCCGGTCCCGACCAGCCGTCCCAGCAGGTCGGTCTCCTCGGGCGACCAGGCGCCGTTCTCGCGGATCCCGGCCGAGACGTAGAGGTCGTTGCTGTTCAGCAGCATCGGGCCGAAGCGCGAGGCCAGAGTCTCGTTGAACATCACCCGAGGCGGCGGGGCCTCCGGCGGCGGGGGCTCGGCCTCGAGGGGCGCGAGGGCCAGGTCGGCCGCCTCCAGCATGCGGACGTTCGGGCTCGCCACTCGGGCTCGCCACAGGGCGACGCCGGCGGCCATCGGGGCCTGACGCCACAGCGAGGGCAGGGCCGCCAGCCGGATGTCGCCCAGGAAGGCGTCGGCCGCCTCGCCGGGCCGCGCACCGATCAGGTCCTGGCCGATCTGGTTCCACAGCAGGCCATCGCGGACCACGAGGGACACGCCTTGCTCGGCGTCGGGCAGCAGAGTCGCGGGATCGGCCGAGAACACGGTGCGCGGATGCGCCAGCACCACGTCCCCGCCCACCGCGCCGGCGAACGCGGCCAGCGTCCGCAGCCGGATCACGCCGAAGCGTTCGTCCAGGCTGGCGATCGGATCGGTCAGCAGGGTTTCGGTCGAGACGCCGGTCCGCTGGGGGCGGGCGTCCGCCCACGCCGCCACGACCTCGGCGGTGGCGGGCGAGGCGTTGCACAGGTGCAGATGGACGTTCCAATCGGGCGCGACGGCGTCCAGCGACGCCGCCAGCCGCAGGGCCGCCTGGGCCTCGCGATCGCCGAGGGCGACGCTGAGCACGGTCCGGTCGGCCTTGCGGGCGACGATGTCGAACGCCTCCGGCGCGGCGAGTCGGGGGTCCGGGGCCAGGTCGGGCCATTCGACGGGACGGCCCAACCGTTCGAGCGCGGCGGCCAGGCACAGCTCGGCCTCGCCCGCCGGCGAGGCTTCGCGCGCGATCGCCTCGCGGCAGGCCTCCACGCAGCCTTCGTAGTTGCCTCGCTCCAGCCGGACGATGGCGACGGCCAGCCACGAGGCGCCGTGCCAGGCGTCCCGGATCAGGCCGCCCAGGAAGCAGTTTTCGGCGGCCTCAAGGTCGCGGCTGAACCGCAGGACCATGACGCCGCAGTTGTAGTGATGCTCGGCGATGTCGGGCCACCCGTCGCGAGCAGCCTTCAAGGCCTCGAAGGCCGCCGGCACATCGCCTAGCATGGCCGAGGACAGACCGATGTTGGACAGGGTCAGTCCATGATCCTTGTCGGTTCCGAAGACCCGGCGCGTGGCGGCGGCGATGTCGCCCATGCGTCGAAAGCGCTGGAAGCGGAAGTCGCGCGAGGCCTGCATCAGGCACTCGGTATGGACCGGATCCAGTGACGCTCCGATCTGGAACGGCGCCAGCTGGACCCAGTCCAGCCTCGACCGAAGGTAGGCCACATCCACGCCGATACGCTCAGAATCGATCATGAGTTGATATTCTAAGGGAGATCGGTCGTCGCGCCAGGGTTCCGGCCAACTCAAATCCGGTCCGGGAAACCGTCCGTCTGCCGCAGGGCCTCGCCCAGGGCCATGGCCGCCGTTGTCGCCAGGTTCATCGAGCGGGCGTCCGGCATGATCGGGATGACGATCCTGCCTTGAGCCACCGCGTGGACCTCGTCGGGCGCCCCTCGGCTCTCGTTGCCGAACAGCAGCGTATCTCCGGGCTCGAACGAAAAACGATGCAAGGCGGTCGCGCCTTTCGTCGTGAACAGCAGCAGGCGCCCCTCGGCGCGTTCCGGCGCCTTAAGGAAAGCCTCCCAACCGTCGTGGCGCTTCAGCCGCGCCAGGGGACCGTAGTCTAGGGCGGCGCGCTTCAAGCTTTTGTCGTCCAAGGGAAAACTGCACGGCTCGATGACGTCCAGCCCGACGTCGAAACAGGCCGAAAGCCGGATGGCGGCCCCGACGTTCTGGGGAATACCCGGTTGAAAAAGTGCGATGCGCATAATAAGCGAACCAACCACAAGGCTAGCAGGGGCTTTGCCGCGAATCGAAAGGACTTGCGGACTTCGTCCGCGCGTCCGATAGGACGATCCGACCGCTGCCTTGTGGCGGAGATCCGTTTGCGGGTCGAGCAAGATATGGCGTCGAAAGGCGCTTCTCCAAGCCCGCCGCTCCCGCGGCAGGCGGAATAAAGGGGTGACTAGGTGGCCGACACCGCCGTGGGCGCAACGACCGAGCCGGAACACGGGAGCGATCCTTCCCGGCGCGACTTCATTCACATCGCCGCGATCGCGGCCGCCGCCGGCGGCGCCGCGACCCTGGTGTGGCCGTTCATCGACCAGATGAACCCGTCCGCCGATACGCGGGCCCTGGCCTCGACCGAGTTCGACCTGACCAAGGTCGCCGAGGGCCAGCAAGTCACGATCAAGTGGCGCGGCAAGCCCCTGTTCGTGCGCAACCGCACCAAGGCCGAGATCGCCAAGGCCGTGGCCGATGACGGCGCGCAGATGAAGGATCCGGCGACGGACGCCTCGCGCGTGAAGCCCGGCAAGGCCAACTGGCTGATCGTCGGTGGCAACTGCACCCACCTGGGCTGCGTGCCGACCTTCGGCGGCGGTGAGTACGGCGGCTGGTTCTGCCCGTGCCACGGCTCGGTCTACGACACCTCGGGACGTATCCGTAAGGGCCCCGCGCCCCTGAACCTGGTGGTTCCGGACTACGCCTTCCTCACCGACACCAAGGTCAAGATCGGCTAAGCGAGATGAGCGGACATTCGACCTATCAACCGAAGACCGGTATCGAGCGCTGGCTCGACGCCCGTCTGCCGATCGTGCGCCTGGGCTATGACTCGTTCGTCGACTATCCCACGCCGCGTAACCTGAACTACTGGTGGACCTTCGGCGGCATCCTGTCGCTGTGTCTGGCCTCGCAGTTGATCACCGGCATCATCCTGGTGATGCACTACAATCCGAGCGCGCAGGGCGCCTTCGCCAGCGTCGAGCACATCATGCGCGACGTGAACTATGGCTGGCTGATCCGCTACATGCACGCCAACGGCGCGTCGATGTTCTTCATCGCCGTCTACATCCACATGCTGCGCGGCCTGTACTACGGCTCGTACAAGGCGCCCCGTGAGGTGCTGTGGCTGCTGGGCTGCGTGATCTACCTGCTGATGATGGCCACCGCCTTCATGGGCTACGTCCTGCCCTGGGGCCAGATGTCGTTCCACGGCGCCGTCGTCATCACCAACCTGTTCGGCGCGCTGCCGCTGGTCGGCGAGAGCATCACCACCTGGCTGTGGGGCGGCTTCGCGGTCGACAACCCGACCCTGAACCGCTTCTTCTCGCTGCACTACCTGCTGCCCTTCATGATCGCGGGCGTCGTGATCCTGCACATCTGGGCCCTGCACGTGGTCGGCCAGAACAACCCGACCGGCGTCGACCCCAAGTCGAAGGCCGACACCGTTCCCTTCACCCCGTACGCGACGGTGAAGGACGGCTTCGCGATGAGCGTCTTCCTGATCCTCTTCGCGTTCTTCGTCTTCTACATGCCGAACGCCCTGGGCCATGCCGACAACTACATCGAGGCCAACCCGCTGGTGACGCCGTCGCACATCGTTCCGGAATGGTACTTCCTGCCGTTCTACGCGATCCTGCGCGCCGTGCCGGACAAGCTGATGGGCGTGCTGGCCATGTTCGGCGCCATCGCCTGCTTGTTCGCCCTGCCGTGGCTGGACACCTCGAAGGTGCGCTCGATGCGCTACCGCCCGACCGCGAAGATCTACTTCGTGTTCTTCCTGGTGGCCTCCATCATCCTGGGCTTCTGCGGCGCCAAGCTGCCTGACGATCCGGTGATCCCGCACCTGACCACGTTCCAGCTGATGGGCTCGGACCTGAACAGCTTCGTGTGGCTGTCGCGCGTCGCCTCGCTCTACTACTTCGCTTTCTTCCTGGTCGTGCTGCCGGTCCTGGGTCTGGTCGAAAAGACCCTGCCCGTGCCGGACTCGATCGCCTCGCCGGCCCTGTCGGCCGACGCCAAGAAGGGTTGATCCCGATGCTCCGCAAACTCTCGGTTATCGCGGCGGCGGCGGGTCTCCTGGTCGTCGGCGCCGCCGGCCCGGCTCTCGCCAATGGCGGGGCCCTGCCGGCCAAGGAAGTGCACTGGTCGTTCGACGGCCCGTTCGGCAAGTTCGATCAGGCCCAGCTGCAACGCGGCTTCAAGGTCTATCGCGAGGTCTGCTCGGCGTGCCACTCGCTGAAGCTGGTGTCGTTCCGCAACCTCGGCGACAAGGGCGGCCCGTTCTACAGCGAGAAGTACAAGAACTCGAACGACAACCCGTGGGTCAAGGCGATCGCCAAGGACTACGAGGTCGCCGACATCGACAGCGAGACCGGTGACGCCATCAAGCGTCCGGCCACCAGCGCCGACCACTTCCCGTCGCCCTTCGCCAACGAAGCCGCGGCCCGCGCCAGCAACGGCGGCGCCCTGCCGCCGGACATGTCGCTGCTGGCCAAGGCCCGCGAAGAAGGTCCGAACCACATCTACTCGGTGGTGACCGGCTACGTCGAGCCGCCGAAGGGCCTGACGGTCCCGACCGGCGGTCACTACAACCCGTACTTCCCGGGCGACCTGACCTCGGCCTGGCATGGCGACCACAAGCACGTCCCGGCGGGCGGCTTCATCGCCATGGCCCCGCCGCTGAAGGCCGATCTGGTGACCTTCGACGACGGCACCAAGTCGACCCTCGACCAGCAGGCCAAGGACGTCTCGGCCTTCCTGATGTGGGCCGCCGAGCCCAAGCTGGAAGAGCGCAAGCAGACCGGCTTCGCCGTGCTGATCTACCTGCTGCTGCTCTCGGGTCTGCTGTACGCCAGCTACAAGACCGTGTGGCGCAACGAGTCGCACTAAGCGCCGCTGACGCAAGACTGAATGTCGAAGGGCCCGGTGGGAACACCGGGCCCTTCTTCTTTGCGCCTACAGGTCCAGTCGCCACAGGATCAGCGGGCCGTCCTCGCTGTCGACACGTTCGCCCACGGCCTGGAAGCCGTTGCGGGCCAGCACCGTCTGGGAGGCGGGGTTGTCGACCGAGGTCTCGGCGGTCAAGGCCCGCACCCGCTCGTCCGCCACAGCCCAGGCGGCCAGGTCGCGAACGGCGCGGGTCGCCGCGCCCCGGCCCTGGCGCGTGGGCGCGACGCCATAGCCGATCCGCAGGGAGCGGTCGGCGGCGTCCAGAAGCTGGGTCGGCGAGATCAGGCCGACGATCTCGTCGTCCTCGATGATCATCCAGGCGGCGGGGCTGAAGATCGGCCGGATGCGGTCGGCCAGTTCGGACAGCATGGCCAGCACCTCCGGCGGAGCCAGGGGGCTGTCGCACAGGCGATAGGGCGCGGGGGCCTCGCCGCGCAGCAGGGCGGCGAAGTCCAGGGTCTTGGCTTCGATAAGCATGTCTAGTCTCGGCTTTGGGAAGCGCGCTGGGATCAGCGCGAAGGGCCGAGCGGCGGCGTCAGGCGCGTAGGCTCGCGTCGCCGCGACGGCGGCTGGTGGCGATGGCGACGACGATCAAAGGCGCTCTCCTGCGTCCGAGCGTCCAGCCTTAGAGGGGCGGGCGCTCGAGGGCAAGCTCAGGGCGCGATCGCCAGGGTGCGGGCGTCGGCGGCCAGGCGGAGGCGATGGCGGGCCCACAGGCCCGTGCCCAGCGCGCCCGTGACGCCCTCAGGCAGGTCGTCGGTCAGGTTGGCGGGGACGTTCTCGGCCAGGACGCCGCCGAGCGACAGCGCCCGCAGCTTCGCCGGGGCCTTGTGGCGGGCGGTCATGTCCAGCTTCCCTGTCGCCGCCGCGCCGCGCGTCGACAGTCGCATCATCGCCAGTGAGGCCGTGTCGATCGCGAAGGCCCCGCGCAGGGCCGTGGGGCCGTCGCTGACGCCCGCGGTAATGGTCGGAAGGCCCTCGACCACCGCGACCGGGAAAACCACCTGCTGGCGGGCGCGCCAGGGCTGGTCGATGCGCAGGCGGCAGGCGGCGAAGTCGATCTCGACGCTGTGGCCGGCCAGGACGTCCATGCCGATGACGCCGGCGATCGGGGTGACGAAGCCCGCGCCCCGCGCGTCCAGGTCGGCGACCTTCACCGACACGGCCTGCGCCTTCAGGCCCGCGACCTCCACCCGCAACGGCAGCTCCGGCTCCAGAATGCCTTCCATCTGGGCCTTGGTCTCGTGCAGCAGGGTGCGCGGCGCCGACAGGTCGATGACGTAGTCGCCGGCCATGTCGCCGATCACCGCCGGGGCCACGACGGCCCCGTTCTCGAACCAGCACGCCGTCTCGCCCGCCCGCGCGGCGCCGGCGAGCGACAGGGACAGGATCAGGGCGGCGACGCGACGACGCATGCCCGACAGCCTAGCTCAGCCATCGCCCCTGCGCGATGGGCTCGATGGCTCAGCCTGGCTGCTTGCGATCCGCAAGCTTGCACGGCGCGCCGGCCTGGGCCGCCTCGGCGCAGCTCATGGCGCTGAGCGTCGCGGCCGAGCCGGGCGAGGGGTTGTCGACGATGAAGCCCTTGCCGTTCTTGCAGCGCAGTTCGTAGCGCACGATCGGCGGCGTGCCGCCCGCGCCCAGATAGGCGCCGTCGGCCACCTCGCAGTCTGGCGCGATCTTGTGCGCGATCGGCGTCAGGCCGAGAGCCGGCTGGAAGTTGCCATTCATCAGGCAGTAGAGGCCGCGTGGCCAAGCCTTGCCAGCGGCGGCGGCCGAGTCCTGCACGGCCAGGCAGTCCAGGGTCTGGGTCTCGCCGCCGGGCTTGCGATTGATGATCCAGCCCATCGCATCGCGGCAGACCAACTCATAGCTGGGCACCCGGGACGGCTGGTCGGACAACTCCGCGGCGTCGACGACATCGCAGGGGATCTTCAGCTCGGCGGCCAGCTCGCGGGCCAGCTTCACCTGCATCGGATTGCCCGACTCGCGCGGCTTGATGCGGGGCCCCGACTTCTGGACCTTGAAGAGGTCGACGTCCTTCATGAACTGCCGCGTCGGCGGCGGCGGCGGAATGTAGCCCGACTGGGCGAAGGCCGGGGCGTCGCCCAGCGCCAGCATGGCGACGAGGCCGAAAATGATCCTGCGCATGAGCCTGCTCCCCCTCGATGCTTAAGGTTGAGCAGATTGATCCTGTCGCCGCGTCGGGTCAACCACAGCGCGTCGTCAGGCTTCCGCCTTGCTCCCGCCCGAGCGCTGGAACAGCTGCAGGGTGCGCAGCAGGGCCAGACGGGCGCTGTCCGGATGATGGCCGCTGGGCGCGACGAACGCGTGGCCGGCGTCGTACGGATAGATCGGCAGGTCCGGATGGGCGTCGCGGATCGCCTCGACATCGGTCATCGGGATCAGGCTGTCGGTCTTACCGAAGTGCAGGATGGTCGGGACCTTGGGCGTTTCGTCGCGATAGGCGACGATGTCGCCGCCGTAGAAGGCCGACACGGCCGCCAGCCCCTCGCATCGGCACGCGGCCAGCCAGGCCGTGGTCCCGCCGTAGCAGAAGCCCATGGCGAACACCGGCCCGTCCAGGGCGTCGATCGCCGCCTGGACGCGGGGCAGGGTCGAGACGCCCCAGCCGGTCGCTTGGCCCATGGCCATGCGAGCGTCGAGGATGGCCGGCGTGGTGTCCTCGATCGGGAAGTCGGCGTCGGCCGCGTCCATCAGGCTGGGGGCGATGACCTCGTAGCCCTGCTCGGCCAGGCTGTCGCTGAGCTGGCGGATATGCGGGGTGACGCCCCAGATGGCGTGCAGCATGACGATGCCGCCGCGCCGGGCTTCCTGGGGTGGAGCCTGGTAGGCCGCGAACGGCGCGCCGTCGCGCGTGGCCAGGGCGATGCGTTGGCCCATCAGTGGGCGACCCCTTCCCCAGTAGCATGCTCGGCGAAGAACGCCACGGTGCGCTGGCGGGCCAGTTCGGCGTCGGCCAGGTCGCTGTCCGGGCGGCCGTCGTTGTTGAAGCCGTGGCCGCTGGCTTCGTAGACGTGGATCGGAACCTCGGGGTGCGCGGCCCAGATGGCGGCCTTGACCTCCTCGGCCGGGATGTGCGGATCCTTGGCGCCTAGATGGACGATCACCGGCGCCTTGAGGTCGAACTTCGCCATGCCGGCGACCTGGCCGCCATAGTAGCTGGAGGCGGCCGCCAGCCCCTCCAGCCGCGCGGCCGCCAGCCAGGCCATGGTGCCGCCGTAGCAGTAGCCGACGATGAACACCGGCCCGCGATCCTTCAGGAAATCGATGCAGGCCTGGATGTCGCCCATGGCGTTGTCGGGGCCGTTGGCTACCGCCAGCTCGCGACCGCGCGCGAAGCCAGCCTCGTCGTGCAAGGCCGTGAAGCCTTTCTCGCCGCGATCGAACATCGACGGGGCCACGACCTCGAAACCGCGCGCCGCCCAGCGGGCGACATCCTCTTGAACGTACCTGTCGAGGCCGAAGATCTCCTGGATGACGATCACGCCCCCCTTCCGCGCGCCTTCCGGCTGGGCGTGCAGGGCGGTGAACGCGAAACCGTCGTGGGTGGCGGTCAGGGTGATCATCTCGGACATGGCGTACTCCCCAAAGCGAAGCGGCCGGGGCGTTTCCGCTCCGGCCGCTGATGTTCTGAACGCTTAGACGTTGAAGCGGAAGTGCATCACGTCGCCGTCCTTGACGACGTATTCCTTGCCCTCGGCCCGCATCTTGCCGGCTTCCTTGGCGCCGGCCTCGCCGCCCAGCTTGACGAAGTCGTCGAAGGCGATCGTCTCGGCGCGGATGTAGCCCTTCTCGAAGTCGGTGTGGATGACGCCGGCCGCTTGCGGGCCGGTGTCGCCGACATGGATGGTCCAGGCGCGGGCTTCCTTGGGGCCGACCGTGAAGTAGGTCTGCAGGCCCAGCAGGTTGTAGGCCTCGCGGATCAGGCGGTTCAAGCCGGGCTCGGCCAGACCCAGGGTCTCGAGGAACTCGGTGCGCTCCTCGGCGTCCAGCAGGGCGATCTCGCTCTCGATCTGGGCCGAGATGACCACGGCCTTGGCGTTGTCGCGGGCGGCGCGCTCGGCGACCAGATCGCTGTACTTGTTGCCCTTGTCGGCGCTGCCTTCCTCGACGTTGCAGACATAGAGGGCCGGCAGCGAGGTCAGCAGCTGCAGCATGTGCCAGGCTTTCTCGTCGTCCTTGTCCACGGTCGCGGCGCGGGCCGGGCGGCCCTCGCGCAGCTGGGCCAGGGCCAGGTTGATCAGGCGCAGGGTGTTGGCCGCGTCCTTGTCGCCGCCCGACTTGGCCTTCTTCTCGATGGCCGGCAGGCGCTTTTCCAGGCTCTCCAGGTCGGCCAGCATCAGCTCCATCTCGATGATCTCGAGATCGCTGAGCGGGTCGATACGGCCCTCGACGTGGGTGATGTCGTCGTCCTCGAAGCAGCGCGCCACGAAGGCGATGGCGTCGCAGTCGCGGATGTTGGCCAGGAACTGGTTGCCCAGGCCTTCGCCCTTGGAGGCGCCGCGCACCAGGCCGGCGATATCGACGAAGGTGATCCGGGCCGGGATGATTTCCTTGGAGCCGGCGATCTTGGCCAAGGCGTCCAGGCGCGGCTCGGGCACGGCCACGTCGCCGGTGTTGGGCTCGATGGTGCAGAACGGATAGTTGGCCGCCTGGGCCGCCGCCGTCTGGGTCAGGGCGTTGAACAGGGTGGACTTGCCGACGTTGGGCAGGCCGACGATGGCGACTTTTAGGGCCATGGAACTCTCGTGAATTTCGTTGGCGCGCGCTTAGCACGTATGGTCGCGAAAGGCGACCGCGCCCCGTCGTTCGAGGAGGGCTAGCCCAGAGACGCGCGGACCACGCGGGTAACCGACTCGCCGTGCAAGGCGCATGAGAGCTTGGCGTCGATGCAGTGGATCATCGCTCGAAACGCCTTGTGGCTGGGCGTGCGGGCGGGCAGCGTCAGTGTGGCCTCCGCGGTGCCCTTGATCGCGCCGGCCGTGATGCGAAGCTGGCCGTGCGTGGCGTTGGCCTCGGCGACGCCATGCGCGGTCACCGCGTCGACCGGTCCGCTCATCACGATGCGGGCAGGAATGCGTGTCTCGCTGGCGCTGCAGGCCGTCGCGAGAAGGGCGACGCCGATCAGAGCCACTTTCCGAAAGCCGATCATGTCATCCCTACCCCTATAGCCGTCCCTAAGGTGTTGCGCCCATAGCGACCTGTAAAGCCTATTTTCAATCGGAAGTAGATCTATTCCGCAGAGCCCTTGCGCGAACTGCAACCTGATCAGATATCAATGCGCGAAAGGAGCTTCCCCATGAGCGTTCGACCCGTCCTGAAGATCGTGAAGGGCCTGCCCGCCTCGGACGGCGATGGCGTGCGTCTGACCCGGATGCTGGGCACGCCGGAAGCCCAGATGTTCGACCCGTTCCTGATGCTGGACTGCTTCGACAACGACCAGGCGTCGGACTACATGGGCGGCTTCCCCGACCATCCGCATCGCGGCTTCGAGACCGTGACCTACATGCTGGAAGGCCGGATGCGTCACAAGGACAATACCGGCCGTGAAGGCGTGATCGGGCCGGGCGGCATCCAGTGGATGCGGGCCGGCAAGGGCATCGTCCACTCCGAGATGCCCGAGCAGTCGGAAGGCCGCATGCGCGGCTTCCAGCTGTGGGTGAACCTGCCGGCCAAGCTGAAGATGAGCGCGCCCGGCTATTCGGAGTTCGAGAGCGACGCGATCCCGGTCGAGGCCCGCGACAGCGGCGTGTCGGTCAAGGTGATCTCGGGCGTCACGGACGGCGGGACCGCCGGTCCGATCGGCGGAGGCGCGGTCGACGCGCTCTATTTCGATGTGGTGCTGCCGGCCGGGACCGTGTTCGAGGAGCCGGTCGGCGACGACCGCAACGCCATGCTGGCCGTCTACGAGGGCCAAGTCCGGGTGGCCCACGACACCGTGGACGCGCTGTCGGGCGTGTTCCTGGGAAGCGGCGACACCGTCCGGGTCGAGGCCGTCACCGACGCTCGCGCCCTGCTGCTGGCCGGCCGTCCGATCGGCGAGCCGGTGTTCTGGCACGGCCCGTTCGTGATGACTTCGCGCGAGGAGATCGTCCAGGCGTTCGAGGACTTCCGGTCGGGGCGGTTCTGAAGCTCAATCGATGATTATGTTCACGGGCGATTAAACCTGGAATGGTTCTAAGGGCGAAGGTACCGGAGTTACCGCCCTTGACCCCTATCACCTTCACGAACGCGATCGAACGAACGGCCCAGCGCCGCCGCCATCTTCTGCTTGGCAACGGCTTCAGCATCTCCGCATGGTCGGATTTCCGATACGATGCCTTGCAAGGCAAGATCGTCGGCGAATCCGATCGCATCGATGCGCTCTTCGACTCATTCCAGACAGCGGATTTCGAGCGCGTGGCGCGAGCCCTGCGCGAGGCGCAGCGGGTGCTCGAGGTTCATGAGGGCGCCGAGGCTCTCATCAAGATCATCGAGAACGACCACCACGATCTGAGGCGTCTGCTGGTGTCGGCGATCGCGGGGACCCATCCGGCCGCGCCGAGCGAGCTGGGCGATCTATTCGACTGTTGCGCCAGCTTTCTGGGCCACTTCGTCGGCAAGGCGCGGGGCAAGGCCCTGTTGGGCAACGTGTTCAGCACCAACTACGACCTTCTGCTCTATTGGGCGCTGATGCGTGGAAAAGACGTCCTTGAGGCCAATGACGGCTTCCTTGGAGGCCGTCCCCTGACCTGGGCGCCCGGGCGGGAGCAACGGATCTTCTATCTGCACGGTGCGCTGCATCTCTTCGAGGCCGAAGGCGTCACCCAGAAGCTGGCTGTTCCCGACCGTCTGATCGACGCGATCGGCGGCCGGATCGAGAAGCAGGACGTGCCGCTGTTCATCTCGGAGGGCTCGTCCCATGAGAAGCGGGTGCGCATCGAGGAGAGCCGCTACCTGAAGGCCGCGTCCGACTGCCTGGGTGAGGCATGCGACGATCCCGAGGCGAGTCTCTTCATCTTCGGGCACTCGCTGCGGGCGGAGGACGCGCACATTTTCGAGAGGATACCCGACGGACGTGTGTCCGAGGTCTTCATCTCGGTGCGCGACGTTGACCGATCGGAAGCCAAGGCCGAGATCCGAAAGGCCGCCGAGCTGTGGGTCGCCAAGCGCGCGGAGCGCGGCGGTCCACCGCTGGAGGTCTTCAGCTACAATCCCGCCGAAGCCGCGCCCTGGGGGTGACCGTCCACGAACGCCGCCACGCGGTCGGCGAAGGCCTTCGGCTTCTCCAGGTACATGAAGTGTCCAAGCGCCGGGACGGTCTCCAACTGGGCGCCGGGGACGGCGTCCGCCACGGCCTTGGCCTGGGTCTTCACGTCGCCGATGTCGAGCGCGCCGACCAGAACCAGGGTGGGCGCGCGGATCTCGCCGAGATGATCCTTGGCGTCGGGCCCGGCGCGCTCCAGCTTGCGCCCGGCGCCGCTCAGGTTCTGCGGGTTGGCCTTCAGCAGCGCCACCACCCGAGCGCGCTCGGCGTCGGCCGTGGGGCTCAGGATGTAGGGGTCCTTCACCGCGCCCTCGAGATCGCCCAGCTTGATCAGGGCGACCAGCTTCAGCGATCGCGCGATGAAGCCGGCCGAGGGCGAGAAGCCGCTGACCCACGGCCCGGCCAGCACCAGGCCGTCGACGGCTTCGGGATGGGCCAGGGCGAAGTCGACGGCGATCCCGCTCCCCGCCGAAGAGCCGACCAGGGTGGCGCGGGTGACCCCCGCCGCCTTCATCACCGCCGCCAGGTCGTCGACCGAGGCGAAGGGCGCGGTGGCCGCCGGCGTCGCGCCGTAGCCGCGCCGATCGTAGCGCACGACCTTGAAGCGCTGGCACAGCAGCGGCCAGACGTCGTCATACGCCGCCGCGTGCAGGATGCCGTCGTGCAGCAGCACGATCGTCCTGTCGCCGGCGCCGCAGGTCTCGTAAGCGATCTTGCCGCCCTCGGCTTCGGCGAAGGTGGTCCGGGCGTGGGCCAGGCCGGCCCAGAACAGCAGGCAGCCGGTCGCGATCGCCCGGACGGGCGTTGAAAGTCTCATGGCTTGGTCTCCGGAAAAGGCGCCGTCAGCCGGCGCGTTTGACGTCTTGATCGGCCGCGTCGGGCGGTTGCTCGGGCTGGTATTCCAGGATGTCGCCCGGCTGGCAGTCCAGGAAGTCGCAGATGGCTTCCAGGGTCTCGAACTTCACGCCCTTCACCTTGCCGGACTTCAGCAGGGACAGATTGGCGTCGGTGATGCCGATGGCGCGGGCCAGCACGTTGGAGCGCACCTTGCGCCGGGCCAGCATCACGTCCAGGCGCAGGACGATCGGCATCAGACGAAGGCCTCCCGGTCCTCTTCGATCTCGCGGCCGACCTGCATGACCTGGCCGATCACGAAGACCAGCAGCCCCAGCACGAAGGCCTGAAGGCTGGCCATGTGGGCCCAGTTCCTGTCGATCTCGTAGCCGGTGGCCGACAGCGCCAGGTGGCACAGCAGCGGCGAGAGCGCATAGGCGCACAGCCAGCCGCCGACCCGCCCGAAGCGGCGGGCGGCCTCGGCCGAGAACACCTCACCCCGGGCATAGCCTCGAAACAGGGACCGCAGGCTCCAGAACATTATCAGGATAGGCGTGGCCCGTACGATGCCGACCAACACATAGACCAGGCGATGGACCAGGGGCAGCGCGCCGAACGCCACCGTATTGGCCGGAGCCTCGCCGATGTAGCAGTTGTCCGGTCCGATCCTGACCAGCTCGCCCTTGTAGAACAGCATGACCCCGATCGCCGTGACCAGCAGCGCGGCGGCCAAGGCGAACAGGCCGGTGAACAGCCAGACGGCAGCCCGGCTGCCCAGGCGCACGCGGCGCTGGGCCAGGCTTTCGGCGGGCGGCGTGGCCGGCGCGCGAAACAGCGGCTTCAGATGCAGGACAGTAGCCATGACGTCCCTCCTGACGTCACGGTCTTACAGAAAAAAGTTTCTGTCAAACGATATGATCAGGTGAGAGCGGCCGCCGCGAAGTCACGCCAGGCCTTGGCCTCCTTGCGGAAGTGGGCGTGGGTCTTGTCCAGCCGCTTGTCGATCTCGACAAGTTTGGCGCGGGCCTCGTCCTTGCGGCCGGTGCGGGCCAGGAAGACCGTGTAGCGGGCGATGCCCTCGAAGCCCGGATAGTTGTCGGCGGCCCAGGACAGGGCGGTGTCGGCCTGGGTCTCGCGGCCCAGGGCGTGGTAGACGCGGCCCAGGGCCAGCATGGTGTGCGGGGTGCGGCCGGCGTTGGGCTGCTCGCCCAGCTTTTCCAGCAGCGGCAGGGCCTCGGCCGGGCGGTTCAGCTCGATCAGGGCGTTGGCGCGGCCCAGCAGCAACTGGGCGTCGTCGGCGTACATGCCCGTCAGGCTGTCGGCGTAGAGCTTCTCGGCCTCGGCGTGCTTGCCCAGCTCGGTGGCGGCCACGGCCAGGCGGACGCGGTTGGCGACGGTCGGAGCGTCGTCGACGGCCTTGGCGGCCTCGCGATATTCGCGCTGCGGGTCGATGGCCTTGCGCGCGGCCTGGCCCATCTTCTGGGCGGTGCGGCCGCCCATCAGCTCTGGCAGGAGCACGGCGACCAGGTAGACGATTCCGCCCAGCGGCTGGAACACCAGGATGATCCACAGCCAGTACATCTCACGGTGCGTCCGCACCACGTGGACGCACAGCGCGATCGAGAACAGCAGCGAAAGGCCCAGCAGGGGCAGGGGAAGCGAGAACAGGGCTGACATGCCTGGACCTCTACCGAATTTAGATCCGTCGCTCTAGGCCGGCTTGCGCGGATCGGCCTTGGGCGCGGGGGCCAGGCGCATGACCTCGGCCTGGAAGCGCTCGTCGTCGCCGGCGGCGGCAAAGGGCAGGGCGTCGGCGATGGCGTCCAGCATCGGGTCCAGCCACTGGTGCTCGACCTTGTGGAAGTCGCCCAGCACGTAGTGCATGACCGCGTCCTTGTGGCCCGGATGGCCCACGCCGATGCGGCCCCGGCGGAAGGCGTCGCCGACCTGGCTGGTCACCGAGCGGATACCGTTGTTGCCGGCGGCGCCGCCGCCGATCTTCATGCGGAAGCGGCCGGGGGCCATGTCGATCTCGTCGTGGAAGACGATGACGTCGGCGGGGGTCAGCTTGAAGAACTTCATGGCCTCGCCCACGGCGCGGCCGCTTTCGTTGTAGTAGGTCTTGGGCTTGAACAGCAGCAGCTTGACCGGCCCGTCGGCCGTATTGACCTGGCCCTCGCAGGCCAGGCCCTGGAAGCGGGCGCGCCACGGGGCCGTGCCCCACTTCCGGGCGATGGCGTCGACGGCCATGAAGCCGACGTTGTGGCGGTTCTTCTCGTACTTGGGCTCGGGATTGCCCAGGCCGGCGAGGATCAGCATGGCGGCGTCTCGGGGATCTCAAACGAAAACGGGCGGACCCGAAGGCCCGCCCGTCTCTTAAATCGGTTCGGTCAAACGACCGACAGGCGATTAGGCTTCGGTGGTGGTGTCGCCGGCGTCCGATTGGGCGGCCGACGAGGCCTTCAGGGTCGCGATCACGAAGTCGCGGTCCATGGCCGGCTTCACGCCTTCCGGCAGCTTCACTTCCGAGATGCGGATGGTGTCGCCGATGTCGTGGTTGGCCAGGTCGATGACCAGCTCTTCCGGGATCTTGTCGGCCGGGCAGGCCAGTTCGACGGTGTGACGGATCACTTCCAGCGAGCCGCCCTTCTTCATGCCGACCGAGATGTCCTGGTTCTTGAAGTGAACCGGCACTTCGATCTTGATCAGCTGGTGCTCGTCGACGCGGTACAGGTCGAAGTGGACCGGCTCGTCGGTGACGGGGTGGAACTGGACGGACTTGGCGATGACCGATTGCTTTTCGTCGCCGTGTTGCAGGGTCACCAGGTGGCCCAGCAGCTTGCCGGTGTACAGCGACTTGCGGAATTCGTTGGCGCGCACGGCGATGTTCACCGGGGCCTTGCCGCCGCCGTACAGGGTGCCCGGGACCTTGCCTTCGCGACGGACGGCGCGGGCCGCGCCGGTGCCGGCGCCTTCACGGACTTCAACGTTCAGAATGATCTCGGCCATAGTGTTGTCTTTCTAGAGAGCCGGATGCTCTCTTCTGTGACCCAGGCGCCTATGGCTGTATTGCCACGCTCGCCCGGTCGTTTTGGGGTCGCGCTACATACACAAAAGGGCCGGGCGACGCAACGCCCGGCCCCTTCGCGACGATTTCGCGGGAAATCAGCTCTTCTTGGCCGCCGGCTTCCTGGCCTTGGCCTTGGCCTTTGCCTTGGCCGAGTTCGAGCCGGCGCCCTTCACGGCGATCGACTCCTTGACCGGCAGCATGCGCGGCGGCTCGGGCGGCAGGCTGGCGCCGGCGCCCTTGACCACGCAGGCCCCGGTGTCGATCAGGATGTGCTGGCCTAGGCAGAAGATGTCCTCGTAGTGCGGCTTGGACACGGCCAGGCACTGGTAGAGGTTCAGCTTGGCCATGTTCAGGCAGTTGGCCGTGGCCCAGTCGCCGCTCAGGGCGTCGATTGAGGTCAGGTTGTTGTCGCCGGCCGCGCCCAGGGCGGCCAGGGCCGCCACGGCCAGGCCGCGGATCACGATCGGCTGATAGGGGGCGGTCGCCGCGCGTGGGGTCAGGCCCAGCGGCTGGCCGCCGGTCGAGGCCTGCTGCAGCACGGCCACGTCGGCGCTCTCGGCCAGGGCCGGGGTGGCCGACAGGGTCTTGGCCGAGGCCAGGCGACCGTCGCGGTCGAGCACGGAGGCCTTGGACCAGGACGACTTCTGGACGTCGTAGGCGGCCTGCTTCACAGCCTTGCCGGCCATGTAGACCTTCAGGCCGTCGCCGCCGATCTGGTCGATGATCAGGCCCGCGGCGCTGTCGCTGCCCTTGAACACGGCCGCGTAGGACGGGTTGGAGAAGATGTTGGCGATCATCTCCTGGCGCTGGGTCGGGTTGGCGGCCACTTCGCGCACCGAGCCGACGAAGGTGGGGTCCTGCAGGGCCAGGACGGCGGCATAGGCCACCGCGCCGTTCATGAACGACTTGGTCTCATAGGCCGCGCCGACCTTCAGCGAGGCCTGGATCTGGTCGCCGTTCTGGAAGTCGGGCGACACCGCGCCAGCGCGGGCCATGTAGCCGCGGAAGGCGCTGGCGCGCTCGACCAGGCTGGCCGACAGGGTGATCGGCGGCGTCGGGGGCGGGGCCTGGACGACGGGCGGCGGCGGCGGTGGCGGGGAGCTACAGGCCGCGACCAGCGCGGCCAGCGCCACGGCGGTCGTCGTCAGGACGACCCGCGTACGCGAAAAGGAACGCATTTTCGAAAACTTCCCCATCAGTCTTGGCCCGGAAGGTCCTGGGCGGCGCACGTAGCAGCCCGGGTCGGCGACATTGTGACTGTCGCCCCGTTAACCAGACTTTTACAAGCGGAGCCATGGCGTTGGGTGTTTCGCGGCGACCGCCGATTAACCACGAGAACGCGCCCGGCAGGTCAGTCGAACAGTTTCGACACCGACTCTTCGTTGGCGATCCGGCGGATGGCCTCGCCGATCAGCGGGGCGCACGAGACGTAGCGGATCTTGGGACAGGCCTTGGCCGGGTCCGAGGCCTCGATCGAGTCGGTGACCACCAGTTCGGTCAGGACCGAGTTGGCGACCCGGTCGGCCGCCGCGCCCGACAGCACGCCGTGGGTGATGTAGGCGCTGACCGACTTGGCGCCGTGGCTCATCAGGGCCTGGGCGGCATTGCACAGGGTGCCGGCCGAGTCGGCGATGTCGTCGAACAGGATGCAGCGGCGATCCTTGACGTCGCCGATGATGTTCATGACTTCCGACTGGCCCGGGCCCGAGCGGCGCTTGTCGACGATCGCCAGGTCGGCGTCGTTCAGGCGCTTGGCCAGGGCGCGGGCGCGCACCACGCCGCCGACGTCGGGCGAGACGACCATCAGGTCATCGCCCATCGGGTAGTGCTTGCGGATGTCCTCGGCCATCAGGCGGGAGGGCAGCAGGTTGTCGGTCGGGATGTCGAAGAAGCCTTGGATCTGGCCGGCGTGCAGGTCCATCGTCAGGACGCGGTCGGCGCCCGAGCGGGTGATCAGGTTGGCGACCAGCTTGGCCGAGATCGGCGTGCGGCCGCCCGTCTTGCGGTCTTGGCGGGCGTAGCCGAAGTAGGGGAGCACGGCGGTGATCCGCTTGCCCGACGCGCGCTTCAGGGCGTCGATGCAGATCAGCAGCTCCATCAGGTTGTCGTTGGCCGGATAGCTGGTCGACTGGATGACGAAGACGTCCTCGCCCCGCACGTTCTCGTCGATGGTGACGAACACCTCGAGGTCGGCGAACCGGCGCACCTGGGCGCGGGTCAGCGGCATGTCGAGATATTCCGCGATCGCCTGGGACAGCGGGCGGTTGGAGTTGCCGGACAGCAGCTTCATGGGGATATCTCGGAGTGGGGTCGGCCGTTGGGGCGCCTTCTAGCAGTGATCCGCCGTCGAGCAAGTGTTAACGGCCAGACTTTTTCGCTTCCGTACCCTGAGGATCGCCGGCGTGTTCCGGAAGCCTCACGCTTCCAGGCTGATCGCCGACAGCAGGCGGCCATAGTCGCCCTCGCCGTTCAGGAAGGCGCGGCGGTTGGAGAAGAACCATTCCTCTTCCGCCCGCGTGTCGCGGCCGACCCATTCGCGGCGCTCGACGCCGGCGGTCTCCAGGCGGTCCAGCACGAACGACGGCAGGTCGAAGAACCGCTTGCCCTCGCTCGCGCCCGGCTTGAAGAACCGGCCCGAGCCGGGGCAGTCGGCCTCGAACCGGTGCAGGAACTCCAGACCTACCTCGTACGATTTCGGGCCGATGCAGGGGCCGACGACGCCGGTGATGCGGTCGGGGCGGGCGCCCATCTCCACCATGCAGTCGACGGTGGCCTGGACGATCCCGTCCAGCGCTCCGCGCCAACCGGCGTGGGCGGCGGCCGCGACGCGAGCCTCGGGATCGACCAGCAGCACCGGGGCGCAGTCGGCGGCCAGGGCCCCGCAGATCACCCCGGGGGTCTTGGTCACCACCGCGTCGCCCTCGGGACGAACGTCGCCCCACTGGCCATCGGCCTTGATCGCGATGGTCGAGTGGATCTGGTAGCAGGTGTTCAGGTCTTCAGGATCGCCGCCGAACCAGCGCGCGGCGCGGGCCCGGTTCTCGATGACGTCGGCCGGGTCGTCCTTGCTGCCCCGCCCCACGTTCAGGCTGTCGTAGATCCCGGTCGAGACCCCGCCCTGGCGCGTGAAGAAGGCGTGCTTCACCCCGGGCAGGCTGGACAGCAGCGGCGACTGGAGGGTCGGCAGGTCGGGCGTCTTGGTCATGTCGCGTCCTCGAAGAGGGGGGGCGAAAGGTCGGGCGCGCACAGGCACGCGACCTTGAACAGAGCGCCCATCTGCGCCTTGCCGACCAGACGATCAAGCTGTCTCGCCAGCTGGTCGGCGCGATCGGGCCGGGCCTCAGCCAACGCCTGGGCGCGCGCCTCGATCCCCAGGGCCAGCAGGAACTCGGCCTGGGTGAGGATCGGCCCCGCCTTGGCGCCGGTCTCGCGGGCCGCGGCGACCACGGCCGGGAAGTCGACCCACACGGTCAGGTCGGCCAGGCCGGCGGTCTTCAGCGGGTCGACTTTCCGGTGGTTCTGGATGGCCTGCAGCGTGTCGCCGGCCTCGGGCTGGGCCCGGCCGTAGTCGATCAGCAGCGCCGCGCCGCCGTCCGTGACCAGGCGGTGCGCGATGTCGGAGGCCAGGGCCGCCTGGGCGGGGGAGGATTCCCAGATGCTCCCTTCCCCCTCGATGGGGGAAGGGTTGGGGATGGGGGTGACTTCGGTGGCGGCGGCTTGGCGACGGCGCGCTTCATCGAATGCCGCGATCACCCCCACCCCTACCCCTCCCCCATCAAGGGGGAGGGAGATTTTCCCGAGCGACTTCAGCCCGAACGCCAGCTCGCCGTCGTCGGAGAGCCCGATCACCCGCTCGGCCCAGCCGGTCTCGGTCCGCACGAACTGGCGGGCGGGCAGGCAGTCGAGGAGTTCGTTGGCGACCAGGATCATCGGCGCGCCGCCGGGGACCCCGTCCAGGCGGGAGGCCCAGTGAGGCATGTCACCCAGCTTCGCCGCCTGTTTCGCGCGCAGCGGCCGTGACACCTCGACCAGCCAGACCTCGGCGGCGGCCAGGAACGCCGGTTCCAGACGCCCGGCGCGCAACAGGTCGCTCATCAGCGTGCCGTCGCCCGGCCCCATTTCGACCAGGCGGAACGGCGCAGGCCGGCCCATCCGGGTCCAGGTCTCGAGCATCCACAGGCCGATCAGCTCGCCGAACATCTGGCTGACCAGCGGGGCGGTGATGAAGTCGCCGCCGTCGCCGCCAAGGCCTCCCAACGCGGGGCGCGTGGCGTAGTAGCCGTCGCGCGGGTCGTGCAGGCAGCGGGTGAAGAACTCGGGAACGCCGATCGGTCCGTCCTGGGCGATCTGCGCCTTCAGGCGATCAAGCAGGCTCATGACCCTCGTCGCCGCCCTTCGTTTCTTGTGGCGGCTTAACCGGTTCCTTCAGCGCCTTCCACAGCAGCCAGCCGCCGACCAGGATCATCGGCGTCGACAGCAGCATGCCCATGGTCAGGCCCAGCGGGAAGTCGGGCATGCCGATGTCGGGATTGCGCACGTTCTCCAGCGACAGGCGGAAGACGCCGTACGAGATCAGGAACATCGCCACGATCGCCCCGCGCCGTTGCAGCCACTTCAGGCGATAGACGCAGAGGGCCAGGATTAGGAACAGCAGCAGGCCTTCCAGTCCCGCCTCGTACAGCTGGCTGGGATGGCGCGGCAGCGAACCGGCCGGACAGATATGCTGCGGATGGCTGGCCTTGATCGTCTCGTTGCAGAAGACGATGCCCCACGGCCCGTCGGTCGGTCGGCCCCACAGCTCGCCATTGATGAAGTTGGCGATGCGGCCGAAGAACAGGCCGATCGGGGCGACGGGCGCGATCAGGTCGCCCAGCTTCAGGATGTCAATCTTCTGCTGGCGGGCGAACAGCGCGATCGCCGCGCAGACCCCCAGGAAGCCGCCGTGGAACGACATGCCGCCTTCCCAGATCTTGAAGATGTCCAGCGGATGCGCCAGCAGCCAGGTCCGCTGCTCCGAATTCAGCAGCATGTAGAAGAGGATGTAGCCGATCCGGCCGCCCAGGATGATGCCCAGGGTGATCCACAGCACCAGGTCGTCGATCTGCAGCGGCGTGGCCGTGGGCGTGCGGCCGCCCCACAGGCTGGGGGTCCGCGTCATGCGGACGGCGAAGCGCCAGCCCAGCAGGATGCCCGCCACATAGGCCAGGGCGTACCAGCGCAGGGCCAGCGGACCCCATTGCAGGGCCCAGGGGCCGATGTGAACGACAGGATCGATATCTGGAAAGATCACGCCGGACAGCTCCGTTCGGGACAGATCGTCGCACCTGTATAGGCTTCGGGCTTCGCTTTCATCCCCCGTTTCCCATATAAGAGGCGCGATCCACTGTTGGGTCCCCCGGAACCGCGATGCACAGCCAGAACCCCTTCCTCGACGAATTCGCCAAGCTGACCCAGGCGGCCATGGGCATCGCCCAGACGGCCGGCGAGGAGGCGAAGACGGCGATGCGGGCCCAGGCCGACCGCCTGGCGGCCGAGTTCGACCTGATCCGTCGCGACGATTTCGAGGCTCTGAAAGCCGAGGTCGCCGCCCTGCGCGAAGAGGTCGCGGCGCTGAAGGCCGCCCCCAAGGAAACCAAGAAAGCGCCGTCCAAAAAGGCCGCGCCTTCGGCCGAATAGGCGAATCGCCGCTCGCTCGCGGCGTGAAGCGGGTTGAGACGAAAGCAACGAAGCAGATTAGTGTCCCCTGGTACGTGAGCGATTCAGAGCGGGGGTAACCCTCGCCGTCGCGGGCGGGGACGTAGGTTTTTCATGGATACCCAACCGGAAGACGACGACGTCCTGATGGCTCTCGACCCCCTCGAGGTGGTCGAGCATGTGCTGTCGGCCGAAAACCTGACCTTCGATCGCACCGAAGACGGCGACCTGGCCTTCGCCCTCAAGGGCGACTGGAAGGACTATGAGCTGTGGTTCGCCTGGCGGCCCGAGGCCGACTGCCTGCAGCTGTGCCTGTCGCTGGACCTGCGCGCCCCGAAGAGCAAACGCGCCAACGCCTACGAGCTGCTGGCCCTGATCAACCAGCGCGTCTGGCTGGGCCACTTCGAGGTCTGGACCGAGGACGGCGAGGTCGTGTTCCGCCACGCCCTGGCCCTGCCGGCCGGCGAGCGCCCGACCATGGCCCAGGCGGCGTCGATGATCGACGCGGCAGTGGAGGCGGCCGATCGCTTCTTCCCGGCCTTCGAATTCCTGCTCCAGGGCGCCAAGACCCCGGACCAGGCCATGGCCGCCTGCATGTTCGAGACCGTGGGCCAGGCCTGATCGCCTGCTTGGCCCTTGGCCAAGGCTTCCCGGGGGCTTAAGGCCACGGCGATAGTTCGTCGGAGCAGCCTCATGACCCCCATCCTCCTCCTCGGCGCCGGACGCATGGGCGGGGCCCTGGCCCAAGGCTGGCGCGAGGCCGGCGCTTTCTCGGCCGCCGACCTGATCATCCGTGATCCGAACGTCGATCCCGCCGCCTTCGAAGGTGCGAGGGTCAACCCACCGTTGGAGGCCATGGGCGCGGCCAAGACCGTGCTGCTGGCCGTCAAGCCGCAGATCTGGCGCGAGGCGGTCCGGGACGTGGTCCCGCACCTGGCGCCCGACGCCGTCATCGTCTCGATCGCCGCCGGCGTCCGCGCGGCCGACATCGCCGAAGTCTTCGGCGGTCGCCGCGTGGCGCGGGTCATGCCGACCACCGCCGTCGCGATCGGCCTGGGCGCGGCCTCGATCCACGCCGATGACGAAGACGCCCGCGCCGTGGCTCGCGCCCTGTTCGCGCCGGTCGCTACCGTGGTCGACCTGCCCAGCGAAGACCTGATGCACGCGGCCACCGCCGTGTCGGGCTCGGCCCCGGCCTATCTCTACGCCTTCGTCGAGGCGCTCGAGGCCGCTGGCGCCGCCCAGGGCCTGGACGCCGCCGACAGCGCCAGGTTGGCCCGCGCCACGATCATCGGCGCGGCGGCGCTGATGGCGCGGGGCGGCGAGGAACCGGCCGAACTGCGCAAGCAGGTGACCTCGCCGGGCGGCACGACGGCGGCGGCCCTTACCGTGCTGATGGGCGAGGGCGGCTTCGGAGACTTGCTGCCCAAAGCGCTCGAGGCCTGCGTGACGCGGTCGAAGGAATTGGGGGGCTGATACTTGCCCCCTCCGCGCTGCGCGCTCCTCCCCCGGAGGGGGAAGAAGGTCGCCTTCCGCCCCCGCTGGGGGCGGACGACCTGCGGAGCAGGTCAGGTGGGGGCTTGCTGAGCCAGCCGTCCTGACCCCATCTCTCCGGTCATGACCGCCGAAGACATCCTCGACCGCGCCGCCGATGCCGCCCTGGCCCTCGCCGCTGACAAGCCTTGGCGCAACGTCTCGCTGCGCGACATCGCGGTGAAGGCCGAGGTTCCGTTCGCCGAGCTCTATGCCGAGGCCGATAGCAAGGCCGCCGTGCTCGCCCATCTCTCGGCGCGCTTCGACCGCGCCGCGCTCTCCGTCGACTATCCGGAGAACTCCGAACCGCACGACCGCCTGTTCGACGCCGCCATGGCCCGTCTGGAGGCCATGGAGCCCCACCGCGCCGCCCTGCTGGCCATCGCCAAGTCGGAAGGTCCGCTGGCTTCGGCGTCGCGCTTTCCGCGCATCGCCCGCGCCATCCTGGAGGCCGCCGGCGTCCCCGCCACCCCGCCGCGTCTCTTGGCCATGACCGCCGTCTGGGCCCGCGTCGTCCAGGTCTGGCGCGACGACGAGGGCGCGCTGAACCGCACCATGGCCGAGCTGGACAAGCGCCTGAAGCAGATGGCCGAGCGGCTCGGCAGGATCGGGGCGGGGTTTTGAAATCCTCCCCCTAGCGGGGGAGGTGGTCGCGAAGCGACCGGAGGGGGAAGTGCTGCCTAGCCTGCCTCTTCCCCCTCCGTCGTCTCTTCGAGCCGACACCTCCCCCGTTTGGAGGAGGATTTTTGGGCGCTACCCCGGCAATCTCATCAGGGCCCTAAGCCCCCCCATCGCCGAGCGCGACAGCACCAGGTCGCCGCCCAGGCCGCGCGCCATGTCCCGCGCGATGGCCAGGCCCAAGCCCACGCCCTTCTCGTTCTGGTTCCGGCTTTCGTCCAGGCGCGAGAACGGCTTGAAGGCTTCCTCGTAGCGGTCCTCGGGGATGCCGGGCCCATCGTCGTCGACGGCGATCTCGACGCCGCCGGTCTGGCGCGCGGTGGCGGTGACCTTGACCCGGTCGGCGTGGGCGACGCCATTGTCCACCAGGTTGGCCAGGGCCCGGCGGAAGGCGAGAGGGCGTAACCGCGCCTCCAGACCTTGGGTGATCTCGGTCTCGATCGCCGCCCCGCCGCGCTCGGCGTCGGCGACCACGCCCTGGACCAGCTCCGTCAGATCGACCACCCGCGCATCCTCGCCGCCTTCCCCGCGGGCGAAGGCCAGGTACTCGTCGATCATGTGCTCCATTTCGGAGAGATCGCCCTTCATCGCCTCCAGCTGCTCGCTGGGCTCGGACATGGCCATTTCCAGCTTCAGCCGGGTCAGCGGCGTGCGCAGGTCGTGGCTGACGCTGGCCAGGAGGGCGGTGCGCTGCTCGATGTGGCGAACGATGCGGGCCTTCATGGCGATGAAGGCGTAGGCGGCCTTGCGCACCTCGCGCGCGCCGTGCGGCTTGAAGTCGGGATCCTCGCCCCGGCCGAACGCGTCGGCGGCGTCGGCCAGGCGCTCGATGGCCCGCACCTGGTTGCGGATGAACAGGATGGCGATCGCCGTCAGCAGCATGGTCGCCACCACCATCCACAGGATGAAGATGTGGCCCTGGGTGGCGTAGGCCCGGTCGCGCAGGGCGTAGATCTGCAGCACCCCGCCTTCGACCTGCACGCGGATGTCGATGTAGGCGGTGTAGCGGGTGGTGTCGAACCAGAACGGGTTGTCGAGCCGGTCTTCCAGGGCCTTCTGCAGCGAGCGGTCCAGGGCCGCGAACAGCGAGGGACGGTGGCCGGTCGGCAGCTTGCGGCCCTTCTGGAAGGCGATCGACAGGGACATCGAGTCCTCGGCCCGCTGCGCCAGCTTGGCGACGGCGGCGGGGCTGGGATCGTCCTCGTAGGACTGCACCGCCCAGGCGATGTCGCCGGCCAGGCCTTCCGACAGCTTGCTGGTCACCGACTGCCAATGGGCGTCGAAGAACGCCCAGGTCACGGCGATCTGCATGATCGCCACCGGCAGGATGATGATCAGCAGGCTGCGGCCGAACAGGGTGGTGGGCAGCAGGCGCTTGAGCGGCCGGGGAATGTTGAAGCGAGCGCTGAGAGGCATCAATCCGGCGCCAGCCGATACCCCACGCCCCGCACCGTCTGCAGATAGCGCGGGTTCTTCGGGTCCGGCTCGATCTTGCGGCGCAGCCGGGTGACCTGGACGTCGACGGCGCGGCCGGTGGCGTCGGCGGTGTCGCGGGCCAGTTCCAGGCGGTCGACCGGATCGTGGGCCGAGCGGGCCAGGCGACGCATCAGCGTGACCTCGGCCTCGGTCAGGCGGACCACCTCGCCGTCGCAGGTCAGCTCGCCGCGCTCGGGCTCGAACGTGCAGCGACCCAGGCTCAGCGCGGCGGTGCGGGTCCCGACGGGGCGGGCGGTCGAGCGGCGCAGGATGGCCTCGATGCGCAGCAGCAGTTCCTGCGGCTCGAACGGCTTGCCCAGATAGTCGTCGACGCCGTTGGACAGGCCCTCGATGCGGTCGGCGGTCTGGTCGCGGGCGGTCAGCATCAGGATCGGCGTGCGGCCCGTCTCGCCACCCTTGCTCCGCAGGCGCTTGGTGAAGGCGTAGCCGTCCTCGCCCGGCATCATCACGTCCAGCACCATCAGGTCGAAGTCCAGGGCCTCGAACAGGTGATCGGCCCTGGCCGCGTCGGCGGCGGCCGTGACGCGGAAGCCGGCCCGGCTGAGGAATTCCTTGATCAGCTTGCGCAGGCGGTCGTCGTCGTCGACCACCAGGATGTGGCGCTCGCGGCGCTCGTCGGGGGTCATGTCGGCATCCGGCGAGCGGGACCGACGCCTTGCCGTGAACCGGCCAGAGCGGCCAGGATCCGACGGGTGCCGGCCACGCCGTCGAGTCCGCCGGTGCGATAGGCCCGCGCCAGCAGCGCGCGCAGGCGCTCGGCCGTGCGCTGCTCGAAGGCCACGCCCTCGGGGGTCAGGGTCGCCGGGCGGCGGCGGCCGTCGAGGTCGCCCGAGCCGCGCTCGACCAGGCCGGCCTTCTGCAGGTCGGCCAGGGTGCGGCTGGCGGCCTGCTTGGACAGGCTGGTCAGCTTCGAAAGATCCTGCACCCCGATGCCCGGCCGGCGACGCAGCAGGAAGGCCGCGCGCCAATGCGAGCGGCCCAGTCCCAGGGTCTCGCTCTCCAGCGCCGCGTCGACGGCGGCCCACAGCGCGGCCTCGGCCAGCAGGATCAGCTCCAGCCCGCCGTCCAGTTCCTCCTCGCGGAGGATCAGACGGGGATCGTCCGAACCGGGCTGCAGCGGGGCTATCATCAGGCGGAGTCCATTTTATTTGACGCGTTCGCCCTCGGGGCGTCTAAGGGCCGGGTTTTCCATAAGGAGGTCTCGGGCCGATGTCTCTGGTTCCCTTCGACGATCGTGATGGTTGGATCTGGCTGGACGGCCAGTTCGTTCCCTGGCGCGAAGCGAAGGTGCACGTTCTGACGCACGGCCTCCATTACGCCTCGTCCGTCTTCGAGGGCGAGCGGATGTACGGCGGCGAAATCTTCAAGCTGACCGAGCATACCGAACGCCTGTTCAAGTCCGCGGAAATCCTCGATTTCAAGATCCCCTACACGGTGGCCGAGATCGACGAGGCCTGCAAGGCGACGGCGGCCAAGAATAATCTCCAGGATTGCTATGTCCGCCCTATCGCCTGGCGCGGCAGCGAGATGATCGGCGTTTCGGCTCAACAGACCAAGATCCACGTGGCCATCGCCGTCTGGGAATGGCCCAGCTATTTCGACCCGGCGACCAAGGCCAAGGGCATCCGCCTGACCTGGGCCAAGTACAACCGCCCGGACCCGAAGACGGCCCCGACCGCGGCCAAGGCCGCCGGCCTCTACATGATCTGCACCATCTCCAAGCACGCCGCCGAGAAGGATGGCTACGCCGACGCGATGATGCTCGACTATCGCGGCTATGTGGCGGAAGCCACGGGCGCGAATGTGTTTTTCGTCAAGGACGGCGCGCTGCACACGCCCAAGCCCGACTGCTTCCTGGATGGCATCACCCGCCGCACGGTGATCGACCTGGCCAAGCAGAAGGGCGTCGAGGTGATCGAGCGCCAC
Organism: Caulobacter segnis; assembly: GCF_023935105.1. Classification (NCBI taxonomy): domain Bacteria; kingdom Pseudomonadati; phylum Pseudomonadota; class Alphaproteobacteria; order Caulobacterales; family Caulobacteraceae; genus Caulobacter; species Caulobacter sp. RL271. The sequence goes on from NZ_CP096040.1 coordinate 834,904, forward strand.
ATCCAGAAGGAAGAGCTCTCGGGCTTCACCGAGTGCTTCATCGTCGGCACCGCCGCCGAGGTCACGCCGGTCTCGGAGATTGGTGAGTTCAAGTTCACGCCGGGCAAGCTGTCGCTGGACCTGATGGACACCTACGCGGCCCTGGTCCGCAACGCGGCGCTGACGCCGGCCTAAGCTGGACTGTCGCTAGAAAACATGACGCCGCCCGGACCGCTCCGGGCGGCGTTCTTGTTCCTGCTCCCCTCACGGGAGGGGGAGTCGACAGCGGCCCAACTTCGCCCTAAGTTCAGCTCGATGACCCTCGCCGCCAGCCAACAGCTGTTTTGGTACTTTAGCTATCCGACGCCTCTGGCGCCGGGAGGGTTTCGTTCGGCCTGACATCAGGGCCACAAAGAACACCTTCACCAGCCGCCAGGGGTTCCCCGGGCGGCTTTTTTGATGGCCGCCGGATCCCTCCCGATTTTCCGGAGTACGCCATGCCTTCCTCGACCGCCGCCCATCTCGTCTCGCTGCCGGTTCCCACCGACGACCTGCGGATCCAGAAGCTCCAGACCCTCAGCCCGCCCGCCCAGGTGATCGGCGAAGCCCCGGCCAGCTCGTCGGTGGCCGAGGTCGTCGGCGACGCCCGCCAGGCGGTGCACGAGATCCTGCACGGGCGGGACGACCGCCTGGTGGTGGTGATCGGGCCGTGCTCGATCCACGACTCCAAGGCCGCCCTCGACTACGCACAGCGCCTCGCGGCCGAGCGCGCGCGTCACGCCGGCGAGCTGGAAGTGATCATGCGGGTCTATTTCGAAAAGCCGCGCACGACGGTGGGCTGGAAGGGGCTGATCAACGACCCGGGGCTGGACGGCGGCTTTCACATCAACGAGGGCCTGCGCCTGGCGCGCCGGGTGCTGCTGGACGTCAGCGCCCAGGGCCTTCCGACCGCCTGCGAGTTCCTGGACGTCACCACGCCGCAGTACATCGCCGACCTGGTGGCCTGGGGCGCGATCGGGGCCCGCACGACCGAGAGCCAGATCCACCGCGAGATGGCCTCGGGCCTGTCGTGCCCGGTCGGCTTCAAGAACGGCACCAACGGCGACGTCAAGGTCGCGGTCGACGCGGTGATGGCCGCCAGTCAGCCGCACCATTTCCTGGCCGTGACCAAGGAGGGCCGCGCCGCCATCGCCACGACCACCGGCAACGGCGACTGCCACCTGGTGCTGCGCGGCGGCAAGACGCCCAACTACGACGCCGCCAGCGTCGCGGCGGCCGCCCAGGTGCTGGCCAAGGCGGGCCTGCCCGAGCGGATCATGGTCGACGTCAGCCACGCCAACAGCGGCAAGAACCACGAGAACCAGCCGGTCGTGGTGGCCGACGTCTGCGCCCAGGTGGCGAGCGGCGCCACGCCGATCATGGGCGTGATGATCGAGAGCAACCTGGTCGCTGGCCGCCAGGACATCGTCCCGGGCCAGCCCCTGACCTACGGCCAGTCGGTCACCGACGCCTGCGTCGATTGGGACACGTCCGTGCGGATGTTGGACGATCTGGCGGCGGCGGTGAAAGCCGGGCGCGTGGCGCGGAGGGGCTAAGGCGCCTTCGGGGTGGCGGCCATGGCCGCCGCCACTTCGGCCCGGGCCATCTCGATGTCGCGCCGGAAAGCTTCTGAGGCGTGTTCGGCGGCGTAGATGACCATGCCTGACTGCAGGCCGGCTTCCGTGGCGCTGACGGTGTGGCTGCCGCAGATCCAGCGGCTCTCGGCGTATTCGCGGCCGCGGGCATAGAGCGCGTCGGCGCGCGAGGGGACGACCTCGGCCAGGATCATGGCGACCTGCTCGCCGAAGGCCGAGTGACCCGACGGATAGTCGGGATTGGCGGCCAGATCGGGGCGCTTGGGCTCGCAGACCGGCGCCGAGTCCTTGCCGATATAGGGGCGCTTGGTCCCCCAGTGGTCCTTGGCCACGCCGACCACCGAACGGTCGTCGCCGGCGCGTTCCAGCAGGGCGTTCAGGATTGGCGCGGACTGTGGCGTCAGGCGGACGCCCAGCGCGCCTTCGAAGTGATGGAAGGCCGTGCCCTTGACGTCGTCTGTGGCCAGCGTCCAGCGGGGCGTGTCCTTGAGGGCGCGGCTCTGGTCGAAGATCGTCGCGTCCGCGATGGCGCGCGGCGAGCCGGGCGCGGGCGGCGGGGCCAGGATCTTCGTCAGGTCCGGACGGGCGGTGGGCTGCAGGTAGCCGCGCGTCGGGACGCCGGGCAGGGCCTCGATCGCCAGGCCGTCGCAAGCCTTCTCGGCGCGGACGGGATTGCAGACGGCGACATCGCCGCCGGTCAGCCGCACGCTATAGCCGCCGGGGAAGCGCGGATCGGCCCAGATATAGTCGGTCGAGACGTACTGCGCGCCGCTGGTCAGGGCCGCCGTGCGCTGGCGGACGTCGTTGGCGCGCGCGGCCCAGGTGTCGGCGTCGGCGCGGGTGCGGACCATGAAGCCGGCCCTCACGGCGGCGGCGATGCGGTCCTTCTGAGCGATCGGATCGTTCAGGGTCAGGTAGGCGGCGGCCGGCGAGGCCTCGTCGGTGTTGACGAACATCGCCCGGCCTTCCAGCGAGGCGCGCTTGCCGCGATAGATCGCGACCTTCTCGGGGTTTTCGTCGAGGGCGAAGAACACCTTGCCGCGCGACGCGCCCAGCTTGGGCCAGCCGCCCGAGAGGACAGCTTCGCGCAGCGTCTTGGCCTTGCCCTGCACCTGGTCGGGCGTGATCAGTCGATCCTCGCCGAACACCGAGCGGATCTCGGCGTCCAGGGCGTCGAACAGCGGCTCGGTGAAGGCCAGCGGAACCACGCCGCCGGGCAGGGTGGCCGCGCCGTCCTTGGCGTTGATCAGGATCATGATCGGAACGTGGTCGCGGTGCGCGTCCGACCAGGTCCGGATCGTCCGCAGGCAGCTGACGAAGGTGATGCACGAGACCCGGAAGTCGATGTCGGTCATGTGCATGGTCTTGAAGCCGGGCTTGGCCAGGGCGGCGGCCATCTCGGGCGGCAGGGCGGTTCCGTGGCCGAACACCGTCAGGGGCTTGGCGTAGCGGCCGCCTTGCGGATCGGCGACGATATCGATCTCCAGCTGGCGAGCGCCGGCGTCCAGCTGCTCGACCAGCGGGCGGTGACCGTAGTCGACCCCCAGGGCCGGCTTGCCGCGCGAGGCGACCATGGCCGCCATCTCGTCGGCGGGGATCGCCTGCTTGTAGGAATTGTGCGTGCCCACCGCCATCAGGTCGGTCATCCGCAGCGCATCCATCCGTTCACGGACGCAATGCGCGCTTTCGTCGGCGGCGGGGCAGGGGGCGGCGGCGATCGCGAGGGCGGCGAACAGACTCAGCATGGGGGTCTCCGGAACACAGCGTCGCAGTATCGCCGCCACGTGACGGTTTGACGTCGCTTCCCCTGCGTCGGGTAACCCTGTCACCAAGCTTTAACGGAACCGAGACGGCGCGGTCATCGACCGGCCCTAACGCCGCCACAAACGCCGGCGCCCGCAAGGGGTCTCCCATCACCGGCGCAGTACCAAGGGGGTATTATGTCTCGGACCAAGATCGCGCTCCTCGCGGGCGCGGCGAACCTCGTCATGGCCGTGCTCGCGCCGGCCGCTCACGCCCGTGTCGAAGACTCCGCGGTCGCGGCCGCCGAACCGGCGGATGCCGTCGACGCTGTCGTGGTAACCGGTTTCCGCAAGTCGCTGGGCGTGGCCCGCGAAACCAAGAAGTCCAGCGCCATCGTCTCGGACGTGATCGTCGCCGAGGACATGGCCAAGTTCCCCGACCTGAACCTGGCCGAGTCGCTGCAGCGCCTGCCGGGCGTGGCCATCAACCGCGAAGGCGGCGAGGGTCGTCGTGTCAGCTTGCGCGGCCTGGGCCCCGACTTCACCCGCGTCCAGCTGAACGGCATGGAAGTGCTAGGCAATGTCGACTCGCCGATGGACAGCCGCGGCCAGACCTCGCGCGACCGGGCGTTCGACTTCAACATTTTCGCCTCGGAGCTGTTCTCGAAGATCGACGTGCGCAAGTCGTTCTCGGCCGAGCAGGACGAGGGCGGCATGGCCGGCACGGTCGGCCTCTACACCGCCAAGCCGTTCGACTATTCCGGGACCAAGGCGGCCCTGTCGCTGCAAGGCGGCACCAACAGCGCCACCAAGGACACCCAGCCGCGCGGCGCGGCCATGATCAGCAAGAACTGGGACGACAAGTTCGGCGTCCTGGTTTCGGTCGCCTATTCCAAGCGCAAGACCGGGGAGCAGGGGTACAACACCTACGGCGCGGGCACCCAGAAGGCCCTGCCGGCCAACGTCGTCAAGCTCAGCCCCAGCGACGCGGCCAAGGCCGTCAACGGCGAGTTGATCTTCCAGCGCGGCAACCGCTTGTCGGTCTGGGATTCGAACCAGGAGCGCCTGGGCCTGACCACCGCCCTGCAATGGCGTCCAGTCGAGAACCTGACCCTGACGCTCGACGCCCTGCACGGCAAGTTCACCAACGATCGCTCGGAACTGCACCTGGCCACCCGCGCCACGGTCGGCTCGACGATCCTGGGCGCGGCCACGCCGCACTCGGGCAATCTGGTCAGCCCGCCGCCGGTGCTCAACGCGATCGAGTACGACCAGTACAATTCGATCGTCTACGCCGACGTCGACAACACCGTCTTCGCCACCGAGACCCGTCGCCAGCAGACCAAGAACACCTTCGACCAGCTGGTGCTGACCGGCGAGTGGAAGGTGAGCGACAAGCTGACGATCGACGGCCACATCGGCCGCGAAAAGTCCGACTACGACATTCCGATCTCGGACAAGTTCTATACCGAGGCGTTCGGCGGCCTGATCACCGACTATCGCGGCGACACCGGCAAGAACACCTACAAGTGGGACACCACCGACCCGAACAACTACCGGGCCCACGAGATCGACTTCTCGGCCACCTACCAGAGCACCGAGCTGAAGAACGCCGAACTGAACGGCGCCTGGGCCTTCAACGACGACCTGACCCTGAAGGGCGGCGTCTCGTATCGCGGCTTCGAGAACTCGGGCTTCACCCAGGCCAATGACGACGTGAACAAGACGGCCTGGGAGAAGGGCACGCTGGACGACCGTCTCGACGGGATCACCAAGGTGTTCAGCCAGCACCACGACCAGTCGTGGATCATCGTCGACTGGGACAAGGCGCTGTCGAAGTACGGCGTGACCCGCACGCTGCTCGCGCCCAAGGGCATCTACGCGGTCAAGGAGGACACCAACGCCGGCTATGTGCAGCTGGACTGGAAGACCGAATTCCTGGGCCGTCCCCTGCGCGGCAACACGGGCCTGCGCGCCTATGAGACCGAGCTGACGTCCACGGGCGTCATGTCGGTCAAGGGCGTCAACACCCCGACCGAGGCCAAGAAGAAGTACTCGGGCGTCCTGCCGGCGCTGAACGCGGTGCTGGAGGTCTCCGACCAGTTCCAGGTCCGCGTGGCCGCCGCCCGCAACATCAACCGTCCGGCCCTGGGCGCCTACGCCATGAACGGTTCGATCAGCGTCGACGGCTCGACCGTGACGGTGTCGACCGGCAACCCGAACCTCGATCCCTACACCTCGGACGAGTTCGACATCGCCGCCGAATGGTACTTCGGCAGCGTCGGCATGTTGACCGCCGGCGTGTTCCACAAGAACATCGACGGCCTGGTCTCCAGCCAGACGACGACCAACGTCACCTACGCCAGCACGGGCCTGGCCGAAGGCCTCTATCCGGGCGTGACCGGCTCGACGATCGTCGCGTCCTACACCCGCCAGGTGAACAATACCTCGGCCAAGCTGACCGGCCTGGAGCTCTCCGCCCAGAGCGACTTCTTCTTCCTGCCGGGCGCGCTGAAGAACCTGGGCGCGGTGGCCAACCTGACCCTGATCGACTCCTCGACGATCAACCTGGTCAACGGCAAGCCGCAGAAGACCGACATCTTCGGCCTGTCGGACGTCAACGCCAACGCCACCTTGTACTACGAGACCGCCAAGTATGGCGGCCGGGTCTCGGCCAACTACCGCTCGGACTACCTGATCGACAGCGGGGCGTTCAATGCCACGACCTATGTGGACGCGGCGGCCTTCTACCAGCTGACCCCGCGCATCCGCCTGTCGCTGGACGCCATCAACCTGACCAACGAGCGCGAGGAGCAGGTCAACAGCTTCAACAACGGCTTCGGCCAGACCGGCGCCAAGCGGCTGTGGAACTACACCACCAGCGGCCGCACGGTGTTCGTGGGGGCCAATATCCAGTTCTAAGGCGAACTGTAGCTTGAGACGACGAAGCCGCCCGGGGGTTACCTGGGCGGCTTTTTCGTGGAGTTCAGGTCCCGGCGATGCGCCGGGCGCCGCCCTACGGCCTTACCGCGCTCTTGAACGGCTGCCTTTCTCCCCCCACTACAGCACTCCTGAATTAGAGTGACCTGAAAGGACGACGACATGGCTTTGCTCGAAGCGCTCAAGGCTGACCAACTCGCGGCGCGCAAGTCGAACGACCGTCTGAAGGCCGACCTGCTCACCACGCTGATCGGCGAAGCCACGCAGATCACGACCGAGGAATTCAAGCGCGGCGTCACGGAAGTCACCGACGAAAAGGTCGTCGCGACCGTCGCGAAGTTCTCGAAGAACACCAAGCTGACGCTGGAAAACCTGGCGAGTGAGCGGACGCGTCTGATCGAAGCCGGCGGCGATGCGTCCAAGGTGGACGAGCGGACCAAGGCGGCCGAAACCGAACTGGCGATCCTGTCCGCCTATGGCCCCAAGCAGATGACGGAAGCAGAATTGCGCGCGGCCATCGACGATTTCCGGGCCAAGAACCCCGGCGCCAATGTCGGGATGATCATGGCCCACCTGAAGACCAGCTTCGGCGGCCAGTATGACGGCAAGACGGCCAGCGCTTTGGCCAAGGGCTGAATGAACAGCGCCGTCGCCGCCGTCGGGCGCTGAGCCGTTCCGACGCAAGCAAAAGCCGTCCGGGATCGCTCCCGGACGGCTTCCTTGTTTCTGGAAAGGAGAGGCGGTCTACGCCGCCTCCGCCTCCTCGTTCGCCGGGACCTGGCGGATCAGGTAGTCGAAGGCCGACAGCGAGGCTTTCGCGCCTTCGCCCATGGCGATGATGATCTGCTTGTAGGGCGTCACCGTCGCGTCGCCGGCGGCGAAGACGCCCGGCAGCGAGGTCTCGCCGCGATAGTCGACCTCGATCTCGCCGCGCGGGGTCAGGGCGACGCCGCTGTCCTTCAGCCATTCGGTGTTGGGCACCAGGCCGATCTGGACGAAGACGCCTTCCAGGTCCACACGGTGGACGCTGTCGTGGTTGCGGTCCTTGTAAGACAAGCCCGAGACCTTGCCGTTCTCGCCGTGGATCTCGGTGGTCATGGCCGAGGTGACGATCTTGACGTTCGGCAGGCTGGCCAGCTTGCGTTGCAGGACGGCGTCGGCGCGCAGCTGGCTGTCGAACTCGATCAGCGTCACGTGCGCCACGATGCCGGCCAGGTCGATGGCCGCCTCGACGCCGCTGTTGCCGCCGCCGATCACCGCCACGCGTTTGCCCTTGAACAGCGGGCCGTCGCAGTGCGGGCAATAGGCCACGCCCTTGTTGCGGTATTCGGCCTCGCCAGGGACGTTGACGTTCCGCCAGCGGGCGCCGGTCGACAGGATGACCGTGCGGGCCTTCAGGGACGCGCCGTTCTCCAGCTTGACCTCGTGCAGGCCGCCCGGCGTCTTGGCCGGAACCAGGCCGACCGCCTTCTGCAGGTTCATCACGTCGACTTCATACTCTTTGACGTGCTGTTCCAGGGCCGAGGCCAGCTTGGGGCCTTCGGTATGCGGCACCGAGATGAAGTTCTCGATGGCCATGGTGTCCAGCACCTGGCCGCCGAAGCGCTCGGCCGCGACACCTGTCCGAATGCCCTTGCGGGCGGCGTAGATCGCCGCGGCCGCGCCGGCCGGGCCGCCGCCGATGACCAGCACCTCGAAGGCGTCCTTGGTCTTGATCTTCTCGGCGGCGCGGTCGGCGGCGCCGGTGTCCAGCTTGGCCAGGATCTGCTCGACGTCCATGCGGCCCTGGCCGAACGGCTGGCCGTTCAGCAGGATGGTCGGCACGGCCATGACCTCGCGGGCCTCGACCTCGGCCTTGAACAGGGCGCCGTCGATGGCGACGTGGCTGATGCGTGGGTTCAGGGCGCTCATGGTGTTCAGCGCCTGCACCACGTCGGGGCAGTTCTGGCAGGACTGCGAGAAATAGGTCTCGAAGCGGTAGTCGCCGTCCAGGCCCTTGATGCGCTCGATGACCTCGGCGTCCAGGCGCGGCGGGTGGCCGCCGACGTGCAGCAGGGCCAGCACCAGCGATGTGAATTCGTGACCCAGCGGCAGGCCGGCGAAGCGCACGTCGGCGTCACCCGCGGCGCGGGTGATGGCGAACGAAGGCTTGCGGTCGTTGTCGCCGGCCAGGTTCAGGCTGACCTTGTCCGAGGTCGAGACGACGTCTTCCAGCAACGCGCGCATCTCGGCCGAGCCGGCGCTGTCGTCGAGGGAGGCGACCAGTTCGATCGGCTGGCGCAGGTTCTGCAGGTAGGTGGTCAACTGGGTCTTCAGACCGGCGTCCAGCATGAGGCGCGCTCCCAAAAAAGCTGAGGGGGAGAGAAGGTCGGCGTTCGATTTTCGGGGGAGGATCGAACGCGGCGAACGATCAGAGGGTTGCGCGGCCGCCCGTCACGCGGGCGGCCTGCGCGGGGAGTTCAAGTCTTAGATCTTGCCGACCAGGTCGAGCGACGGGGCCAGGGTCTTTTCACCCTCTTCCCACTTCGCCGGGCAGACTTCGCCGGGGTGCGAGGCCACGTACTGGGCGGCCTTGATCTTGCGGAGCAGTTCGATGGCGTTGCGGCCGATGCCCTCGGCGGTGACTTCCATGAACTGGATCACGCCTTGCGGGTCGACCAGGAAGGTGCCGCGGTCGGCCAGGCCGACGCCCGGACGCATGATCTCGAAGTTGTTGGTCACCTGGCCCGACGGATCGCCCAGCATGGTGTACTTGATCTTGCCGATGGCCGGCGAGCTGTCGTGCCAGGCCTTGTGCGAGAAGTGCGTGTCGGTCGACACCGAATAGATCTCGACGCCCAGGCGGGTGAAGACGTCGTAGTTGTCGGCCAGGTCTTCCAGCTCCGTCGGGCAGACGAAGGTGAAGTCGGCGGGATAGAAGAAGAAGACCGACCACTTGCCCTTCACGTCGGCTTCCGTGACCGTGATGAACTTGCCGTCCTTGAAGGCTTGGGCGGTGAAGGGTTTGATCTCGGTGTTGACCAGCGACATGAAGCGCTCCGTTTGAAAAGGATGAGCCCTTCTACGGACCAGTCCGCGATCAATCAAATTGATAAATCTTGTTGTCGGAATAGAGGGGATCTATTTGTGCGGGCGGACGCACGGAGATGCCGATCCCTTGCGCCACAAGGGATGGCAGGGCGGCGATGATGGACGCCTCCGTCCACGATCGCCGCCGCAACTGGCCGCGGGGTGATGCGAGCGACAAGGGCGGTCGAGAAGCGTGGTCCAGTTCCCCGGCGGGCCCCTGACCCGCCACCACGTTCCCGATGTCGCCAGGATCACCCCCAAGATGATCCGACCCGTCGCGCCGGCCTCACGTCCCCCCAGACGTCACCCCCAAGGTTGCCCAAGAGGGGCGTCCCCGCCGCCAGGTCGCGCAGGTCAGCGCAGCGCCACGTCCGCGTCGAGCCGTCTCAACCGGCGGGGGAAGCGCGCGGCGCGGCTGACGTCAGCGTGGGCGCCTGAGAGGCTTGGCGCCTCTAAATCAACCAGGCGAGCGGGCGCGGATAGGCCTCGCCACGGACCAGATAGGTGATGCCCATCACGCAGCGGACGACGAACCACAGGCTGACGGCGCCGATGATCGCGCCGCCGGCGATCATCATCGGGATGCCGATCAGCAGCAGGCTCAGCGGGATGCCGAACGCCAGCAGCAGGGCGCCGATCAGGAACCAGGCGATCGACAGCCAGAAGGTGCGGATGGCGAAGGTGTAGTGGCTCTCGTTGATCGGCCCGGCCGTGTCACGGTTCACATAGGCCACGATCAGGCCGATGATGAAGGTCAGGCCATTGGTGAAGCCCAGCAGATAGAGGCCGTAGACGACGGCTGGCAGGACCTTGTCCTCTTCGTTGCGGGTGTCGATGAGGGGCGCGTCGGTCATGTCACATCATCCAGGCTTTGGGAGTGGGATAGGGCTGGCCCTTGAGCAGGGTCGACAGGCCCACGACGCCGCGCACCATCAGCCATAGGCCCAGGGCGACGAACAGCAGCAGGCCCACGGCCAGCATCGACAGCAGGCCCGCGACGATCGAGAAGCCCAGGGCCAGCCAGACGGTGCGGATCTGGAACTGGTAGTGGCTGGCCAGCCATTCGGGCGCGTCCTTGCGGCTGACATAGGCCAGGATCACCGCGATCAGGCAGGTGACGCCGCCGGTCGCCACGCCGGCGATCAGCAGGGCGTAGATCACGATCGGCAGGGTCTTGTCGTCCTGCAGCCGAGGCGGGACGGCGGGATCGGGGGCGGGGTCTGACAAGCGTGAGCCTTGGGAAAACGTCGTTGCCCGATCGTCGCGCGGTTGGCGGCGCGATGCAAATGAAGGTGCGGTAACCCCAGATCCTCCCCCTAGCGGGGGGAGGATTTCGGATCTCACGGCAACAGGTCCGTCGGCGGGTCGTGCGGGTCGAAGGTCGCGCCGTGGTTCAGCCAGGGTAGGGCGGCCGCCAGCAGGATCAGGACGAAGGCCATCCGCGCGGCCATCTCGACGCCGACGGCGGCCATGCCGGCGGTCAGGGAGAAGACCAGCATCGCCGCCGCGCCCAGCGCCAGCAGGCCCATGATCCAGGTCAGGGCCTGGCGGGTCTGCAGCCGGGCGACGCCGAAGCGGGCGCGGGGCGAAAGATCGGCGCCGACGGCGGCGAGGGCGCGGGCCAGGGTTGAGAAGCCGGCCAGCCGGTCCTCGAACCGGCCGGGGGCCAGATAGCTTTGCGAGACGATGACCAGCCGACGCTTGCCGAAGGTGACCAGCAGGCTGCGCCGGCCGCTCTTGCGGTCGATCGCCAGGCGATAGCGGGTCAGGCCGGACAACGGGAAGCGACGGACCGCCTTGCCGCGCGTCTCCACCAGCGTCCCGGCCTCCAGCGTCCAGACCGTCTCGGGCTGGAAGAGGGCCAGGCGGGCGCGGTGGGTGATCTCCATGCTCGCTAGGCGCGGACGGCGGTGATCTCGACGCCGGCGGCGGCCGCGTGTGGCGCCAGGGCCAGGGTTTTTCGACCCGCACCCGGGCGCGGGTCACGCGAGGATCGAAGAAGCAGGCCTGGGCCAGGCGCTCGGCGAAGGTCTCGACCAGGTCGATGTGGCCCTCGGCGGCGATGGCGCGGGCGGCCTCGCCGACCATCTCGTAGTTGACGGTGTCGCCCAGGCGCTCGCAGTGGCTGGCGGCCACGTCCAGCTCGACATCGACGACCAGCGGCTGCATGCGACCGTGCTCATGGTCGTAGACGCCGATCTGGGCGTCGACCTTCAGGCCACGGACGAAGACCTTGGTCACGATCACGCGGGCCAGGTCTTGAGCCGGAGCGGCGTCGGGAAGCGGAGCTGCGGCCAAGGGCGGCCTCTCTAGTTACGGAGCGACGATGTCCGGCGTCTGCCAGCCCAGATGCTGGCCGCCGTCCACGGCGATCATCTGGCCCGTGACCGACGGCGCGTCAATGAGATAGCGCAGGGCGGCGGCGACCTCGTCGGGCGTTGCGGCGCGTTGCAGCGGCGTGCCGGCGGCCTCGGCCTCGAACTCGCCAGGGGCCTGGTGCGTCGAGGGCAGGGTCGGGCCGGGGCCGATGGCGTTGACGCGGATGCGCGGCGCCAGGGCCTGGGCCAGCGTCCGGGTCGCCCACCACAGGCCCGCCTTGGCCAGGGAATAGCTGAAGAACTGCGGGTTCGGGCGCAGCACCCGCTGGTCGACGATATTGACCACCAGGCCCGGGGCGCCCTCGGGCAGCGCCGCGGCGAAAGCCTCGGCCAGCACGATCGGGGCGCGCAGATTGGTTTCGAGGTGCAGGTCCCAGGTCGCGCGCGACAGGCCGCCGACGCGATCGTCCTCGAAGGCCGAGGCGCTGTTGACCAGCAGGGTGACGGGGCCGATCTGGCGGGCTGCCTGATCGATCAGGCAGCGCGTGGCGGCTTCGTCGGAGAGGTCCGCCTGGACCAGGACCGCGCGGCGGCCCAGGGCCCGCACGGCCTGCGCCGTCCCCTCGGCCTCGTCGGCTGAGGCGCGATGGTGGACGGCGACGTCATAGCCGGCGCGGGCGGCCTCCAAGGCCAGGGCCTGGCCAATCCGGCGACCCGCGCCGGTGACCAGGGCCGCGCCGCGCGCCGTCCGGGTCATTAGTCGATGCGGCCGAACTCGACGGCGTTCAGGACGCAGATGACGCCGAGGAAGAGGGCGATGACACCGATCGCGAGCATGGCGCGGCTCCGGACAGAGGAAACAGTGTTGCGGCTTTAGCGGCGCTGGCGAGCGACCGCAAGCGGTGGGGCCGCAAACCTCGCCCTTCGACAAGCTCAGGGTGAGGTTTTCGACTGAACCGGCGCCCACATTCGTCCTCACCCTGAGCCTGTCGAAGGGCGAGGGCGTCCCCTCGGCTTGGCGGGCGAGATCGCCTACAACGCCTTCATGCTCTGGCGACGTCGCATCGAACCGTTCACCCGGCCCTTGGTCTACGCCTTCTTCCGTTTCACGCGGGGGCTGACCCTGGGCGTGCGGGCGGTGGTCACCGACGAGGCCGGCAAGGTCCTCTTGATCCAGCACACCTACATCAAGGGCTGGTACCTGCCCGGCGGCGGGGTCGAGCGCGGCGAGACGGCCGAGACCGCCGTCGTGCGCGAACTGGCCGAGGAGGCCGGCGTGCGGGCCCTGTCGCGTCCGGTCCTGGTTTCGGCCCACAGCAACGAGGTGCTGCATCCGGGCGACCATGTGCTGGTCTACCGCGTCGAGGCCTGGGAGCCCTGTCCCTCGGACGCGGCCGGCGAGATCCACGCGGTGGGGTGGTTCGATCCGCACGACCTGCCGGAGGAAACGACGAAGGCCACCCGGCGGCGGATCGCCGAAGCGCTGCACGGGGCGGACAGCGACCCGATGTGGTGAGGGATTTACCCTTCCCACCTGAACGCTGATCACATTAAATGCCTGTTTGAAACCGCCCCTCAGAGCGGCCCCCACCATCCAAGGGCAGGAGAACGGCATGCGCGAGTACACCAAGTTCTACATCGACGGCGCCTGGGTCGATCCGGTCACGCCCAAGCCGCTGGACGTCATCAACCCCGCCACCGAGGAGGTCGCCGGCGTGATCTCGCTGGGCTCGGCCGCCGACGTCGACAAGGCTGTCCGCGCCGCCCGCAAGGCGTTCGAGACCTTCTCCCAGACCAGCCGCGAGGAGCGCATCGACATCCTCGAGCGCATCATCGCCGAGTACCAGAAGCGCTTCGAGGACATGGCCAAGGCCATCACCGAGGAGATGGGCGCCCCCGCCTGGCTGGCCCAGCGCGCCCAGGCCGCCATGGGCATCGCCCACGTCCAGACCGCCGCCGCCGTGCTCAAGGACTACAGGTTCGAGGAAGACCGGGGCACGACCCGGATCGTCAAGGAGCCGATCGGCGTCTGCGCCTTCATCACGCCGTGGAACTGGCCGGTGAACCAGATCGCCTGCAAGGTCGGCCCGGCCATCGCCACCGGCTGCACCATGGTGCTCAAACCCTCCGAGATCGCGCCGTTCAGCGGCTATGTCTGGACCGAGATCCTGCACGCGGCCGGCGTCCCGGCCGGGGTGTTCAACCTGGTCAATGGCGACGGCCCCACGGTCGGCGCGGCGCTCTCCAGCCATCCGGAAGTGGACATGGTCTCGTTCACCGGCTCGACCCGGGCCGGCATCGAGGTGGCCAAGAACGCCGCTCCGACCGTCAAGCGCGTGCACCAGGAGCTGGGCGGCAAGAGCCCCAACATCATCCTCGACGACGCCGACTTCGCCCGCGCGGTGGGGGGCGGCGTGGCCTCGGTGATGATGAACTCGGGCCAGTCGTGCAACGCCCCGACCCGCATGCTGGTCCCGGGCCAGCGCATGGACGAGGTGATCGCCATCGCCAAGGCCGCCGCCGAGAGCCACACGGTCGGCGACCCGAACGGCAACCACAAGATGGGCCCGGTGGTCAGCGAGACCCAATGGAACAAGATCCAGGGCCTGATCCAGAAGGGCATCGACGAGGGCGCCACCCTGGTCACCGGCGGCGTCGGCCGGCCCGAGGGCCTGGACAAGGGCTACTACGTCAAGCCGACCATCTTCGCTAACGTCACCAACGAGATGACCATCGCCAAGGAGGAGATCTTCGGCCCGGTGGTCTCGATCCTGGGCTACGACACGGTCGAGGAAGCCGTCACCGTCGGCAACGACACCGAATACGGCCTGGCGGCCTATGTCTCGGGCGGCGACCAGGACAACGTCCGCAAGGTGGCCTCGAAGCTCCGCGCCGGCCAGGTCAACCTGAACGGCGCCAGCCCCGACCTGATGGCCCCGTTCGGCGGCTACAAGATGAGCGGCAACGGCCGCGAGTGGGGCGACCACGCGTTTGGCGAGTTCCTGGAGACGAAGGCGATCCTGGGGTACTCGGCGAAGGTGGCGGCTGAGTAGGGGGGCGGCTTTCGCTGACTTAGACGGAGAGGGCGGGGCCGGGAGCTCCGCCCTTTTGCTTAACGTGCGCAAGGGTGTCAGTATGGGCATGTTGAGGGAGCTATGAAGCGATCGAGCATAATCGTAGCTAGCGCGCTTGCCTTTGCATGGTCTTCTGCAATGGCTGACGATGGTCCGAATTCGTCCCCGAGTATTGATCTTCTTCTGCGGTGCGACGGAACTGGGACGCGTGTGGTGGCTGATACAACCACATTGAGCGCGTCGAACAATGCGGGCGGAACGGCATCCGCTGACGCCACAACCTACCGAAAAGAGCGGTTTGACGAGCGACTGCTTCTAGACCTTAGAGCGGATGGCGGTCGCGTTAGGGTGCCCAGATCCTTAGTGCCTCCGATCAATACCGGCGGCAAAGATGGTTGGTGGGTCCTGTCGGACATCAATGTCTCAGACGATACGATCACTGCTAGATTTCGGCTCAATCCGGTAAATCGGGCTACGGTGCGTATCGACCGCAGCACTGGCGATATAGATATCGGTGGGTTGGGGATGGCCTTTCGAGGTACGTGCGAGCGGCAGGATAGAAGCGAAAAGCGCTTCTAGGTTTGAAGTGCGACCGCCCAGGTCGGCGCTAACCTTACATCTCTCGAAGGCAGCAGCGTGCCGGACTGACCAGGTCAGTCAAGGACCGCCTCCGGCGGCCGCGCCGCGGCGACGCGGAGCGTCGTCCCCCGGGTCTGGCTTCGCCAGCCCGAGGGCATGCCTTGAGTGACCTGACAGCCCGGCGATCGTCTCGCCGTGAGATGTAAGGCGGGCTCCTTCTCCGGGGAGAAGGTCTTTCCGACACCCTCTCCCATGGGGAGAGGGCGGGGCCCGCCGCCGGAGGCGGTGGGGGGGGAAGGGGTTCCAGAGGCGGCCGTGCGAGGCGCGGTCATTCCCCACTTCGACCCGACAGGGCGCGCCCCTTACCCTCCCGCGCTGGGCGCGGGTCCCTCCCTCTCCCTATGGGAGAGGGTTTCAGGTACGCTCCCCTCATGACTACCGCCCCGCCCCCAGAAGCGCCACTTGGCGAGACCCCCATCCAGCGCGCCCTGCGCCTCAAGCAGGCGGCGCTCGACGCGCGCCCCAGGCCGCCACGCGGGGGCAAGTTTCAGCGACAGCAGGCCGCCCGCGCCGCGACGGGCGCCTCCAAACCCTGGATGAGCAAGTAATGGCCGGACTCAAGGACAAGCGCGGCTTCATCGACAAGGACCGTCTGGACCTCACCGAGCGCCAGGCCGTCGAATACTGGATGAAGCGCTGGGGCGTGACCCGCGATCAACTGACCGCCGCCCACCGCAAGGTCGGCCGGATGACCAAGGACATCGCCGCCGAGCTCGGCAAGAAGCGCTGAGGCGCGGCGACGCCGCAAGCCCCCACCTGACCGCTTCGCGGTCGTCCGCCCCCGGAGGGGGCGGAAGGTTCGCGCTATCCTTCTTCCCCCTCCGGGGGAGGAGCGCGTAGCGCGGAGGGGGCGAGTAGGGGATTGTCCTTCCGCTCTTGCCAGCCCACCGTCTGCCGCGAGTGACTCGTGGAGCGGTTGATGAGCGCGGACTGGAGCGGCGGCTACGCGGTCGAGACCGGCTACACCTACCACACCTATGCCGAACTCAATCCGGTCCGCGCCGCCCTGCCGCTGCTGCTGAAGGGGCTGCGGGCGCCGCGGATCCAGACGGCGTGCGAGCTGGGCTTTGGCCAGGGCTGCTCGGCGGCGGTCCACGCGGCGACCCAGCCCGACATGGACTGGTGGGGCTGCGACTTCGCCCCGGCCCAGGCCGTCTTCGCCCGTGACCTGGTCGAGGCCAGCGGCGCGCGGGCGACGTTCACCGATGACGCCTTCGCCGAGTTCGCCGCCCGGCCCGATCTGCCGGACTTCGACTTCATCGCCCTGCACGGCATCTGGAGCTGGATCAGCGACGCGGTCCGGGCCGAGGTCGTGGCTTTCCTGCGCAAGAAGCTGAAGCCGGGCGGCGTCGTCTACCTCTCGTACAACACCCAGCCCGGCTGGGCCGTGGCCGCGCCGCTGCGCCACCTGATGAAGCGCCATGTCGACACCCTGGGCGCGCCGGGGCTGGGCGACGCGGCCAATCTGGATCCGGCGCTGTCGACGCTGCAGCGGTTCTTCGCCCTGGACCCGATCTATTCGCGCCTGAACCCGGCCGTGACCGAGCGGCTGCAGGGGATCGTGCGCCAGGACCGGACCTATCTGGTCCACGAATACATGAACGACCACTGGACCCCGATGTGGTTCGCCGAGGTCGAGCGCCTGCTGGGCCCGGCCAAGCTGTCGTTCGCGACCTCGGCCTGGATGGCCGACCACCTGGAGGGGCTAAACGTGTCGGGCGACATGGCCGCGTTCCTGCGCGAGCTGCCCGATCCGTCGTTGCGCGAGACCTTCCGCGACGTGGCCGTGCAGGCCCAGTTCCGGCGCGACTACTGGCTGCGCGGGGCGCGGACGCTGGGCGCCGCCGAGCAGGGCCGGGCGCTGCGCGAGGTCCGGGTCGTGCTGACCAAGCCGCTCGCCCAGCGGCCCGACAAGGCCAACGGGGTCTTCGCCGAGACCGGACTGAGAAGCGCGCTGTACGACGCGATCTACGACGTGATGGGCGATTACCAGCCCCGGACGATCGGCGCGCTGGAGGCGGCCCTGCCCGCCGGCGTGGCCTTTTCGGACCTGACCATGGGGCTGGTGGCGCTGATGAGCCAGGGCGCCCTGGCCCCGGCCCAGGCGGCCGACGCGGCGGATCGCGCGACGGGGACCGCCCGGGCGCTGAACCGGACGCTGGCCCAGCGGGCGGCGGACTCCGAGGATCTGGGCTTCCTGGCCGCGCCGGCCACCGGCGGAACGATCAGCGCCTCGCGCTTCCAGCAGCTGTTCTGGCTGTCGCTGCAGGACGGCGGCGAGGGGCCGGCCGACTGGGCGCGGTTCGCCGCCGACGTGCTGGCGCGCCAGGGCCAGACCCTGGTGGCCGCCGGCGCGGCGGTGGCCCCCGACGCGGCCCTGGCGATGCTGGAGGCCCAGGCGAGCGCCTTCGCCCAGACCGAGCTGCCCCACTGGCGCGGCCTGGGGATCGCGTAGCCCCCAATCCTCCCCCTAGCGGGGGAGGTGTCGGCTCGAAGAGACGACGGAGGGGGAAGAGGCAGGCTCGGCAGCACTTCCCTCTCCGGCCTTCGGCCACCTCCCCCGCTGGGGGAGGATTGGTCATCCCGCCCAGCCTTCCCCAAAGGGCAGCCTTGCCGCGTCCGCGCTTTCCGCTACCGTCACTTCCAACAGAACAATGATAACCTGAGGGAGTGAGACCATGACGCCGCCAGACGGCGCGTCGCCCTCGCGCGACGTATCCAGCGTTCCGTTCAAGCCCCTGGCCATGAAGGGCCCCGACGTCAGCGTCGAGCGGCGGGCCGACGGCTCGATCGTCATCACCTCGAACCACGCGCCGGGCGAGGGGCCGGTCTCGATCGCCGCCCTCCTGGCCCGCAAGGCCGCCGAGCATCCGGATCGGCCCTACATCAAGCAACGCGCGCCGAACCATGGCCCCTGGCGCGGCGTCACCTATGGCCAGGCGCTGCGGGCGGTCGAGGGGGTCGCCCAATGGCTGCTGGACCAGGGTCTGACCGCCGACGACAGTGTCATGATCCTGTCGGGCAACTCAATCGAGCACGCCCTGATGACCCTGGGCGCCTATACCGCCGGCGTCCCGGCCGCGCCGATCAGCCCGGCCTACAGCCTGATCTCGACCGACCATGCCAAGCTGAAGCACTGCTTCGACAAGGTCGCTCCGCGCGTCGTCTTCGCCCAGAGCGGGCCACTGTTCGGCAAGGCGCTGGAGACCCTGAAGGCCCTCGATCCGACCATCGCGGTGATCACGGCGGATGGGGCCGAAGGGACCATCGCCTTCGCCGAGGTGGCGGCGACCGAGCCAACGGCGGTGGTGGCGTCCTCGCGAGACGGCCTGGGCCCGGCGACGGTGGCCAAGTACCTGTTCACCTCGGGTTCGACCGGCCTGCCCAAGGCCGTGCCCCAGACCCACGGCATGATGGCCGGCGTGATCGCGGGCCAGGAGGGCATCCGCACCGACGCGCTCGATCCCGATGAGGTCCCCCAGAGCCTGGAGTGGATGCCCTGGAGCCATATCTCGGCCGGCAATATCGGCTTCAACGGCGTGCTGTGGGCCGGCGGCACCCTGCATATCGACGAGGGCAAGCCGCTGCCGGGCCTGTTCGAGACGACGATCAAGAACCTGTACGAGGTCTCGCCGATCGTGTTCGGCTCGGCCCCGATCGCGTTCTCGATGCTGGCCGAGGCGATGGAGAACGATCCGGCCCTGCGGCGCTCGTTCTTCAAGAACCTGCGCTACATGGGCTATGGCGGCGCGACCCTCAGCAACGACGTCTATGACCGCATCCAGGCGCTGGCGGTGGCCGAGACGGGCCAGCGTATCCCGCTGACGACAATGTACGGCGCGACCGAGACGCAGGGCATCACCGTCACCCACTGGATCACCGAGCGGGTCGGGCTGGTCGGCCTGCCCCTGCCGGGCATCCAGCTGAAGCTAGCCCCCAGCGGTTCGAAGTTCGAGGTCCGGGTGAAGGGCCCCACCGTGGCGGCCGGCTATCACAAGGATCCCGAGAAAACCTTGGCCGCCTTCGACGAGGAGGGCTTCTATCGCCTGGGCGACGCGGCGCGGTTCGTCGATCCGGACGACCCGGCCAAGGGGCTGGTGTTCGACGGCCGGGTGACCGAGGACTTCAAGCTGGACAGCGGCACCTGGGTCAGCGTCGGCGTGCTGCGCCCCGACATCGTCGCCGCCTGCAGCCCCTACGTCCACGACGCGGTGATCACCGGCCAGGACAAGCCGTTCGTCGGCGCGATGCTGTGGCCCTCGCCGGCCGGGCTGTCGGCGCTGGTCGCCGATCCGGGGCCGGGCACGCCGCTGGAGAAGCTGGTGGCGATCCTGCGCGAGCGCTTCTCGGCCTTCAACGCCGCGGCTGGCGGCTCGTCGCGCCGGGTGGGCCGCTTCACCATCCTGACCGAACCGCCCTCGATCGACGCGGGCGAGATCACCGACAAGGGCTACGTCAACCAGCGCGCGACGCTGGAGCGGCGGGCGGACCGGGTCGAGGCGTTGTACGCTCGGGAGGCGGGGGAAGGGGTGTTTTCGGTCTAACCCCAAACGCCGTCTTCCCGGCGAAAGCCGGGATCCAGATGGAAAAGCGCTGGGGGGTCTATGAGCGCCGCGCGCTTCCCATCAGCCCAAGCGTCTCGAGATCTGGGCCCCCGGCTTTCGCCGGGGAAACGGGTCGTTGCAACTCACCATCCGATCCCACCGCGCACCAGTACGGCCGTCTTGTCCGACTGGCCGAAGGCCATGAGGTCCGCCGGCTTGGCCGGCGGGGCCTTGGCCAGCACCGGCCAGCCCTCGTGATACTCCAGCGCCGCGACCTCGACCTTGCCGGTCCCCGAGGTCGTGAAGCTGAGGGTCACGCCGTTCGGGTCGGGGGCGTGATAGGTCAGGCTGGACCATTGGCCGGCCTCGGTGTTCAGCGTGATCGGCCGGCCGTTCAGGCGCGGCGAGCTGAGCGGGGCGGTGGGGCGCAGGCGCAGGGTGACGGTCTCGGCCCCGGGCGCGGGGATCAGGCGGACCAGCAGGCGGTCCTCGGCGCGGTCGACGGTCAGCTGCGGCGCGGGGACCGGAACGGCGCGGGTCTCGGACATCCACACTGGCTTGCGCCAGAACGGCGCCAGGGTCTGTGGCTTGGGATCCGAGCCGCCGTCGTCGGGCAGGGTCGCCTTGGTCCAGGCGTCGAGCTGGGCCTGGTCGGCGACGCGCCAGGCCTGGCCGGTCGAGAGGTCGGCGACATGGATGGCCTGGGTGATGGCCGGGCGGCCGGGCTCGCCGCCCGGGCGCCCGGCGTTGGCGATCAGGGCGATCCCGCCCACGGCGAGCAGGGCGGCGGCGCGCCAGGCCCAGCGGGTGACAGCGAAGTCGTGGGCCAGGGGCGACAGGGCCGGGGCGGCCAGCATGGCGAACAGGGCCAGGATCGCCGGCTCGGTCAGGCCGATCCCGGCGAAGGTCCAGGCGCCCCAGGCGCTCAGCTGGGCGGTCGACAGCACGGCCAGGAGGCCGATGGCGAAGGTCAGGGCCAGCGCCACCCGCTTGTCCCGCGTGCCGCCGACACCGATGACCAGGGCCGCGCCGACGGCGGCGACCAGCAGCGGCCAGGTCAGCATCACCGTCGCGCCGGGAGCCAGGACCTGGGCGGTCGTCGACAGGATCAGCAGCACGATCATCCCGCCGATCCAGGCGCCCAGCACGCCGGTGCGGAAGCCCAGGGCCAGGGCGGCCAGCACACAGGCGGCGACGCCCAGGCCCAGGCCGATCGGATCGAAGCCGCCGGCCAGGCTGCACGCGCCGCCCAGGGCCAGCAGGACGACGCAGGGGATGACCCGGTCCGCGCCGCGCGCCTGGGCCGTGGCCACGCCCAGCCCGACGGCGACGGCGATCAGGCCCGCGCCCCACAGCAGGTGGTTGAAGCGGACCAGCAGGCCGTAATAGCGCTGGACGTCCTGGATCATCAGGGCGCGCCCGGCCAGGTGCAGGACCAGGGCGGCGCTGGTGGCGATCAGCAGCAGGCCCGCCACGCCTCGGCCGATCTCCCAGCCGCTGGCCGCGCCGGCCGCCAGGGTGCGCCAGGCCGTGAAGCCGATCAGCAGGGCGGCCAAGCCCAACAGGATCCAGCCGACCAGCGGCGGGTAGCTGACCAGGGCCAGGCTCAGCACGTCCGAATAGATGGCGTTCTGGGTCCGGGCCGGCAGGGCCTGGGCGTCGGCCAGGGCGCGGACGGTCGGCAGGGCCTGGTCGCCGATGTGCTGCAGGCTGCCCTTCTCCAGGTGCTCGGGCCGGGCCAGGGGCGTGTGATAGCCCAGTTGGTCGTCGATGAAGGCCAGGTTCAGCCCGGGCAGGCCCCGCTTCACCGCGTGGGTGAAGTCGGTGTCGTTGGGCATCTTCTCATAGACCGTCGAGGCCATCGAATTGGCCGACGGACCTTTGGCGGCGCGGGCGAAGACGCCGATCAGGGCGCCGTTGCCGGGGCCGGTCTGGAACATGGCCGCGCGGCCGGCGTCGCCGCGGGCCTCCAGGTTCACGACCAGGCCGACCCGCTCCAGCATCGGGTCGCGATTGAAGAAGGCGTCGGCGCCCAGCAGGCCCGGCTCCTCGGCGTCGGTGAACAGGAAGATGACGTCGCGGGCGTGCGGCCCGTCCGCCTTCAGGGCGCGGGCCATCTCGAGGGCGGCGGCCACGCCCGTGGAGTCGTCGGCCGCGCCGGGCGAGTTGGGGACCGAGTCGTAGTGGCTCATCACCAGGATGGCCGGCAGCGCGCGATCCCGCCCGGGCAGCACGCCGACGATGTTCTGCACCGCCGCCACGCCCAGGGCCCGCCCGTCGTCGGAATAGGGCCGGAAGCCCTCGCCGGGCCGCACCGAGACCTCCAGCCCCAAGGCGTTGATCCGGGCCAGCAGGTGGTCGCGGACCCGGACGATCTCGGCCGAGCCGGTCGGGTGGGGAGCCTTGGCGATGACGGCGACGTCGGTCATGGCGCGGTCGGCCGAGAAGGCCGTGGCCGGCGCGCTGGCGGGAACCGGGGCGGGCGGCCGCTGGCTCCAGGCGCCCAGCGCCAGGCCCAGGATCAGGCAGATCCAGAAACCGAGGAAGCGGATCGTCTTCATCGGGCGTGCCTCCGGCGCGATAGCGAATCCCCTGGGCCAGGGTGAGGTGATGCGCGCCGATCGCAAACCCCTGCTGTGGCCCTTTGAAGCGCTTCGTCCACGGAAAAGGGCGACCCGGTCGCCCGGATCGCCCTTCCCTTCTTCCGAAAGCCGGCGACGGCTCGAGAGCGTCGCCGGTTTCCCCCTCCCGTCAGAACTTGGAGCGCAGGGTCACGCCGTAGGTGCGGGGCGCACCCAGGAACGCGTCGTAGGTGACGGTGTCCAGGGCCGCGTTGTAGGTCGATTGAGTCGCCGACAAGCCCGAGGAGCCTTGCAGCGGACCGTTGAAGGCGACCTGCATGTATTTCTCGTTCAGCAGGTTCTGCGCCCACAGCTCGACGGTCCAGTGATCGTCGGCCGAGCCGAGGCCCACGCGGCCGTTGACGACGGTGTAGGCCTTCTGGACCTTCGGCGGGAACAGGTCCGAGCCGGTGTTGTACGACGACGAGTACTTCGCCCCGATGTTGAAGCGGGCCTTCAGGTTGTCGCCCATGGGCGTCTCGTAGGTCAGCGAGCCCGAGGCCGAATACTTGGGCGCCAGCGACAACCGGCTGCCCGGCAGCAGCGCCAAGGCGTTGCCCGGATCGTTCGGGATCGGCTGATTGCCGTACTTGGTGTCGGCATAGGTGAAGCCGCTCTGGACCATCAGGCCCTTGATCGGCGTGAACCACAGGAAGTCGGCGTCGACGCCCTTGGACTTCACTTCCGGGATCGAGCGGACCACGAACGAGGTGCCCAGGAACGTGTTCAGCTGGAAGTCGGTGAACTTCTGATAGAAGGCGCTGATGTTCAGCAGCACCGTGCGGTGGAACAGGGTGTTCTTGAGGCCGACCTCGTAGCTGTCGACGAACTCGGCCGGGAACGAGGTGTCGTAGATCGGCGTGACGCCCGCGCCGCCCGAGGGCAGGCCGTTGGAAGACTGGGTGCGGTCGAGGTTGAAGCCGCCGCCCTTGTAGCCACGCGCGAACGACGCGTAGCTGAACACTTCCGGCGAGAAGCGGTAGGAGGCCTTGACCGTACCGCTCCACTCCTTGTCCGTCCGCGATTGCTTGGTGCCGCGCCCGTTGAACAGCGCGTTGGCCCAGGGCAGGCACAGGTTGCCGATGACGGTCGGGGTCGCCGCCGCGCCGACGATGCTGGCGATTCGAGCCTGGCCGGCGGCCGACAGGGCCGTGCCGCAGCCGACTCCGCCGTCGGTGTTGGTCTGATAGGTGTCGAGTGTCTTCTCTTCGGAGGTGTAGCGCAGGCCGGCCGTGATCTCGAACGCGTCCGTCACGTGCCAGGTGTCGTTGGTGAACAGGGCCACCGTGGTGGCGCGCTGGTCATAGCGGTCGCGCAAGCCCTGCCCCCCGGCGAACGAGGTGTTGGGCGCGCGGTTCAGCAGCAGGGCGATGAAGTTGGCGACGCCGGCCGGGTTGGCGGCGGAGCGCGACAGCAGTCGGCCTAGATACTGCTCGTAGTCGTTGCCGTAGTAGAAGTTGGCGCGGTTGGTCAGGCGTTCGTCGGCCAGGAAGGCGCCGACCAGCCAGTCGAACTTTTCGCTCCGGCCCGCCAGGCGCAGTTCCTGGGTATAGGTCATGAACTCCGAATAGTTCGTGCCGTCCTTGTTGCGATAGGTGATGTCGGCCGTCGAGAAGTCGGCGTCCTGGCCGTTGTCGGTGCGCCAGTTGCGGATGGCCGAGATGCTGGTCAGGGTGCCGAACGGCAGGTCGATGTCGCCCTGCAGCGAGACGCCCTTGTCCTCGATCTTGGCCGGCGCGCCGCGGTTGGAGTAAGCCACGCGTTTGAACGGATCTGCGGTGGGCGCCAGGGCCACCGTCTGGCCCGAGACCAGGGCCAGGAGGCCGGCGGTCGGGCCGGTGCGGATCTGCACCGCGCCGCAGCAGTTCTCGTCGCGGCGGCTGTAGTCGGCGATCACGCGGAACGTCGCCTTGTCGTCGGGAACGAACAGCAGCTGTCCGCGGACGGTGTAGAAGTTCTGGTCGGCGTCCTGGTCGCGGTCGGACGGACCCTTGCCGGTCACTACGTCGTTGTAGCCGTCGCGCTTGCGGGCGGCGACATAGAGACGGCCGGCCAGCTTGTCCTCGTACAGGGGGCCGGTGACCGACGCGGCCGCGCCCTTGGCGCCGTAGTTGCCGAAGGTCAGCTCGCCGTTGGCGCCGAAGCCGAATTCGGGCTCCTTGGTGACGACGTTGATGACGCCGGCCGAGGTGTTCTTGCCGAACAGGGTGCCTTGCGGACCCTTCAGCACCTCGATGCGCTCCATCTCGCCCAGGTCGCCGAAGCCGACGCCGTTGCGGGGACGATAGACGCCGTCGATCACGACGCCGACCGAGCTTTCCAGGCCCGGGTTGTCGCCGACGGTGCCGACGCCACGCACGCGGGCGGTGGTCGAGGCTTCCGACGAGGTCGAGGTGACCGTCAGGCCGGGGGTCAGGATCGTCAGATCCTTGATGTCCTTGACGCCGGTGTCCTGCAGCAGCTTGGCGCCGACGGCGGTGACCACCACCGGCACGTCCTGCAGGTTCTGTTCCCGCTTCTGGGCGGTGACGATGATGCTGTCGATGGTTTGGGAGTCGGCTTCCTGAGCCTGCGCGACGCTGGTGGCGCCAAGACCGGCGAGGACAACAGCGGACGCAGTGCCGCAAAGCACCTGGGTGAAGCGCATTTCCTACCTCGGTTCGTTGGCCGAGAACGCTTGCCCGCCCCCGGCTTGTTTTTCGTTGCTCCGCCCGAACGATTGTTCGAATGGATAGCCAAGGGTTAGGCGCCGCTCCCCGTCTCGGCAAGCGAAATCCCTTGTCGTGAAAAGGTTCTGGGAATTTCTGTTGCCGGGAAGCGACAGCGTTCGCGGGCCGTCATCGAAATTCGAAAAGGGCTTGCGCGGACGGCGGGCGGCTCTCATCTGGCGAGCATGAGCCTCTCGCCCGCCTATCACCCCGATCCGCGCTTCCAGGCCCTGGGCCGTGACTTCGCCGATCCGGTCGAGCCGGCGGACTTTCCCGAGACGATCCTCCGGTTCCGGAACGATCGCGCGGCGGCGACCGTGGGGCTGGAGGGGCTGAGCGACGCCGACTGGATCGGTCATTTCGGCCGTTTCGCGCCGCTGCCCGACAATCAGTCGATCCCGCTGGCCATGCGCTACCACGGCCACCAGTTCCGCGTTTACAACCCCGACCTAGGCGACGGGCGCGGCTTCCTGTTCGCCCAGCTGCGCGAACAGGGAACCGGCCGCCTGCTGGACCTGGCCACCAAGGGCTCGGGCCAGACCCCCTGGTCGCGGGCGGGCGACGGTCGCCTGACCCTGAAGGGCGGGGTGCGCGAGATCCTGGCGGCGTCGATGCTGGAGGCCTTGGGCGTTCCGACCTCGCGCGCCTTCTCGCTGGTCGAGACCGGCGAGGCCCTGACGCGGGGCGACGAGCCCAGCCCGACCCGCTCGGCGGTGCTGACCCGGCTGTCGCACAGCCACATCCGCTTCGGGACCTTCCAGCGTCTGGCCTATTTCGACCAGCGCGACCTGATCACCCAGCTGGTCGACCACGTGGTCGAGACCTACTACCCGCATCTGGCCGACGTCGCCGACCGGCCGGCGGCGCTGCTGCAGGCGACGATCGCCGCCAGCGCCAGGCTGTTGGCGCGCTGGATGGCGGCCGGCTTCGTGCATGGCGTGCTCAACACCGACAACATGGTCGTGACCGGCGAGAGCTTCGACTACGGACCCTGGCGCTTCCTGCCGCGCAACGACCCGAACTTCGTCGCCGCCTATTTCGACCACCAGGGGCTCTACAGCTTTGGCCGCCAGCCCGAGACGGTGTTCTGGAACCTGCAGCAGCTGGCCGCGTGCCTGACCCTGGTCACCGACCAAGCCGGGCTGCTGGCGGCGCTGAACGGCTTTTCCGACGCCTACCGCCTAGCCCTGCGCGGCGCGATCCTCGACCGCCTGGCGGTCAGGAGCCGGGGGGCGAGGCCGACATCGAGCTGGTCAACGCCGCCTTCCGCGCCCTGGCCGAGGGCGGCGACGCCTTGCGTTGGGAGCCGTTCTTCTTCGACTGGTTCGGGGGCGAGGCTTCGGAAGCGCGGGCGCTGGCCGGGCCGCGCGCCGGCCTCTACGGGACCGAGACGTTCCTGGATTTCCGCCGTCGGCTGGCCGCGTTCGAGCCGGATCGTCCCGAGCGCCTGGCCGATCCGGTCTTCCAGCGCCCCGAGCCCGAGGAGCTGATCGTCGACGAAGTCGAGGCCCTGTGGGCGCCGATCGCCGAGCGTGACGACTGGGTGCCGCTGTACGCCAAGCTGGACCGGATCGAGGCGGCGCGCGTCGCCTATGGGCTATCGTGGGATGGCGCCAAAAACGCCGCACCCTGAATTTTTTCGTTCGCGCGCGGAACAACCGTCAAGGTTCCGTCTTACAATCGCGGCACAGTGCCCTCGACGAACGCCGCGTGGAGATTCCCGATGCGCATTTTCCAACCCATCATGCTGGTCTGCGCCGTGGCCATGTCCTTCGTGGGCGCGCTCGGTGTGCCTGGCTTCGCGCGGGCCGTCGGCGAGTGGATGCGCGACCGTCCCGAACTGGCCTAGCTAGGCGCTGAGCGCGGTCGGCTCGGCCGGTGCGTCGCCCATCAGGTCGGCGCGCGACCGGATCGGGAAGATCGCCAGGAACTGTTCCAGGAACAGCCAGGTGGCGTGGTCGTGATCCAGGTGATGGGTCAGGAGCCCGATAGGCTGATTCCATTGGCCGGCCAGGCGACGCTGCTTCAACAGCCGCCGCATCCGCGACAGGAACTTCCACGTCCCCCGGAACCGGGCGCCGTCCTTCCAGCGCAGGACGTCCAGATGCGCATCCAGACGCGCCACGCCGCCGGTCACGCCGGCGTTCTGGTCGAAGCCCGAGACCGCGCTCAGGGGAGAGTCGGGCAGGGCCTCCAGCAGCTGCGGCCGCAGATTGTTCCATGGGGGCACGAACAGGCTCGGGGCCACGCCGGCGCGGTGGAAGGCCATGACCGTGGCGCGCAGCTGCGAGCGGACCCACTCGACCTCGTCGCCCTCGACGATCTCGCCGAAGCCACGACCTTCGGGCTGGCGGTTGACGTGCCTGAAGCCATGGACGGCGATCTCGACGCCGGGTTCGGTCTCGACCCGCCGAACCAGGTCGGTCAGGTGCGGGCCGGCGATCGCGGCCAGGGTCAGCGGCGCCTCGCGCCGGCGGGCCAGGCTCAGCAGCTGCTCCAGCGGGCCGGTCGGGCCGCGCGCGTCGTCGTCGCGCCACCACAGCACCGGCGCATGGCCGGCCTTGGCCCACAGCCGAAGCTCCGGGCCGAGCGCCAGGCGGAAGGCGAGGGGCAGGCGGGCCGGCATCGCGCGCCTACTGGACGGCCTTGGCCCGCAGCGGCAGCGGGGCCGGCGTGGCGATCGGGCGTTCCGTCCCGAGCGCGCGGGCGCGACCACGCAGGATCTCGCGCGCCCTCAGGTTCGACAGGATCGGATACAGGGCGGCCATCAGCGAGATCAGGAAACCCAGCTCGCCTTCCTTGTAGCCTTTGCGCGAGACATAGCACTTGAAGAACCTGCGCACGCCGCGGAAGGCGTCGTCGGCGACGCCCTTGATCTTGCCGCTGTCGGCCAGGTCCTGCGCGCGCAGGGCGGTGTAGCGGCCCAGGCGCGCGAACATGTCGGCGATGTCCTCGTCGACCATGTGCTGGATCGGCTGGGTCAGGCGGCCGCCGAACCGGCCTTCCAGCTTGGCGCCTGGATGGACCCGCTCGGCCTTCCACGACTTGTGGCCGTGACGGAACAGGCGCGCGACCGACGAGGTGCCGAACGAGCCGCCCCAGCCGTGGCGGACCAGCTGGTCGCCGACATAGTTGTCGACCGGGATCTGGTACCAGTCGGCGGCGTCCTCGCGCGCGATGGTCTCGCGGACTTCCTGGGCGAAGGCCGGGGTCACGCCCTCGTCGGCGTCTAGCTCCAGGATCCAGTCGCCGGTGCAGCGGGCGATGCCGGCGTGCTTGCGCGGGCCTTCGATCGGGAAGATGCCGGACACCACGGTGGCGCCGCACTGGCGGGCGATGGCCTCGGTGCCGTCGCTGCAGCGGTCGGCGACCACGACGATCTCGTCGCAGAAGCTCAGGGCCGCCAGGCAGGCGGGTAGGCGCTGCTCTTCGTTGTGCGCGCAGATCAGGGCCGAAAGCTTGGCCATCAGAAATTTCCTCGATCGAACGGCCACGCCCCCGCAGCCGTCTCGATGAGAAGACGTCGCCGTTCGGGGGCTCCCCCAGTCCCCGAGGTAAGAAATGTGTAAGCTTTGCAACAAATGCGCGGCGCGGGCTGGCTCTGGCTGGCGAGGGCCGGACTAGAAGTTGGCCGACAGGGCCAGGCTCCAGGTGCGCGGGCGCTGTGGGGTCACCTGGCGGACCTGACCGAAGCTGAAGGGGTTGCCGTAGGCGAAGGTGTCGCTGGAGCTGTTCCAGGGATTGCTGACGAACAGCGCCGCGCGCCAGCGGTCGGTCATCAGCTGGGCCGACAGCTTGCCAGTATAGTAGCCGCCCATCGACGGCGAATAGCGCGGGTCGAAGGTCAGGCGCGATTCGCCGATGTAGCCGGTCTCGGCGGTCAGCATCATCGTGGCCCTGGCGGTGATCGGGCGCTGGTAGGTGACCAGGCTGCCGAACGAGACATCCGGCACACCGGGCAGGCTGGCGCTGTCGGTGATGCCGTAGCCGGGCGCGATGCGAGTCAGCTTGGGCTCGTTGAACAGGGCGTTGCCCGAAACCGTCAGGTGTGCGGTCGCCTTCCAAGCCGCCTCGACCTCCAGGCCCCGGTTGCGGCCGTTGCCGATGTTGGCGGTGTAGGACAGACCCGAGCCGAAGTACTGGTCGGTCTGGATGTTGCGCCAGTCGTCGTAGAACAGCGCCGCCCGTAGGTTCACCCGGCCCCGGAACGGATTGAGCGTCGCGCCGATCTCGTAGTTGCGCAGGTGGTCGGGGCGGAAGGTCCGCCGGGCCTCGTTGGGCGTGACCAGGCCGCCGGAATTGAAGCCGCCGGCGCGGTAGCCCTCGGAGGTCAGGGCGTAGATCAGCCCGCCGCCGGCCAGGTCGCGCTGCACCGAGAACTTGGGCGAGAAGCCGCTAAACCCCGCCTCGCGGTCCATGTCGCGCGAGACACCGGGCGCGGGCGCGGTGACGTAGGAGCGGGTGTGGACCGTGGTCTTGAACGCCCGCCCGCCCAGGGCGACCTTCCAGCCGGCGCCCAGGTCGTAGGTCGCCTCGCCGTACAGGGCGTATTCGTTCAGCCGGTCCTTGCGGTCCTCGTCGTAAAAGCTGCGGGTGACATTGCCCGAGCGGGCCCGCAGTTCCGCGTCGCTCTCCTCGATGCTGGTGGCCAGGAAGCCGCCGATCATCCAGCGCAGGCGACCCAGTTCCGGACCGGTGTAGAGGACGTCCTCGACGGCCATGCGGACCTTGGCGGACTCGTCGTAGAGGCCCAGCTCCTGGGCCGTGTCGGAGAACTCGGTCAGGGCCAGGGTGGCGTCGTAGCGGCTGGCGTAGTCGTGGGTGACATAGCCGGTCACCGACTCGAAGTGGCCCCAGTCGCCCGAGCCGCTGATCTTCAGCGAGGTTTCGCCCAGCTTGTTGCGGTGGGTCTCGCGCACCTGGTTGGCGCGGCGGGGGCCGCCGGGAGCCAGGGTGACGTACTGGGTGTCCTTCGACGAGGTGTTCTGGCCGGCGACGCCCAGCTTGACCTGCCAGTCGCCAAGGTCCAGCCGCCACGCCACGCGGCCGCCCCGGCGCGTGGTCTTGTCGACGTTGGACAGGCGCAGATTGACGTCGTCGAGATAGCCGCCGTCGACATCGTAATAGGCCGCCACGCGCGCCGCCGAGTTCGGGCCCGTGGGCGCGTTGATCATGCCCTCGACGCGATAGCTGTCCGAGCCGGACTCGGTCTTGGCGATGGTCGAGCCGATGGAGCCCGAATAGGTCCCCAG
Source organism: Caulobacter segnis (assembly GCF_023935105.1). Classification (NCBI taxonomy): domain Bacteria; kingdom Pseudomonadati; phylum Pseudomonadota; class Alphaproteobacteria; order Caulobacterales; family Caulobacteraceae; genus Caulobacter; species Caulobacter sp. RL271. The sequence goes on from NZ_CP096040.1 coordinate 865,424, forward strand.
CTCCGGCTGGCGGGTGACGATGCGGTAGATGCCCGACAGCGAGCCGCCGCCGTACAGCGCCCCCTGCGGACCGCGCAGCACCTCGACGCGGTCGACGTCGATCAGGCGCAGGTCCGGGTCCGGAGCGTTGTAGTTGACCGGCACGTCGTCGAGATAGGTGCCGACCGTCGACTGCGTCCGGCCGGTGAAGGTGCCGTCCGACAGGCCGCGCAGCAGGATCTTGTTACGCGCCGCGCCCAGGTTGGTGGTGATGAAGCCGGCGGTCTGGCGGGCGACCGATCCGGTCTCGCCGACGCCAGTGTCCTGCAGCTGCGGCGAGCCGATGACGCTGACGCCGCCCGGCAGGGTTCCCAGGCGCGGCGGTCGCTTGCCGGCGTTGATGATCAGCGGGGCGAGGGGGCGATGGGCTCGCTGGCGACGGGCGCGCGCGCGGCGGCGACGACGCGCGGCGGAGCGGCGGGCCGGCTGGGCGACAGGCGGACCGTCTGGGCGTCGACGAGGGTGTAGACGCAGCCCTTGCCCGCCGTGGCCCGGTCCAGCGCCTGGCGCAGGTCGAAGGTCCCGACCAGGGGAACGCCCGCGCCCTTGCAGGCCTCGACGCCGCCGATCGTGACGCTCATGCGGACGCCCAGCTCGATCAGGGTTTCGGAGATGGTGGGCTTGCGGATGTCCAGGCGCGCGCGAGTCGGCGCGGCGGCGACGTCTTGCGCGCTGGCGCCCAGGCCCAGGATGCTGGCGGCGACAAGAAGCGAGGCCCGTCTCAGGATCGGGCCCGTAGGCAGGCGTCAATTCGGCGCGGAAGCGTTTCCGCGCAGGACGATCGAATCATGGGTTGGCGTCGCCGAAAGCGGCATCAGGCTGGTCAGGCGGCGGACCATCGCATCCTGCCCATCCACGATCAATACGCCGGAGAACTTGAGATTGGCGGTGTCTTCGCCTTCCAGGCGAAGCGGCCGGTCGAAATAGTGGTTCATGTCGCTGACGATGCGGCCCAGCGGCTGGTCGCGATAGATCAACCGGCCCGAGCGCCAGCCCACCTGGTCCTCGGCCGCCACGACGCGGACGACGACGCCCGAGGCGCCTTCCGAATGCTCCAGCATCTGGCCCGGGCGCAGGCGCACCGGCGAATCCTCGCCGTCGGTCGAGACCTCGACCAGGCCGCGCAGGACGGTGACGTTGAGCTGGCCATCGCGGCGGCGAACGTCGAACTTGGTGCCGACCACGCGAACGGTTTCGTCGCCGGCGGTGATCAGGAATGGCCGGGATGGGTCGTGCGCCACGTCGAACAGCGCCTGGCCGTCGTGCACGGTGACCCGGCGGGCGTCCTTCTCGAGGCGCACCGACAGGTGCGAGTCGGTGTTCAGGTCGATGCGGCTGCCGTCGGCCAGCTGGATGGCTTGGTTTTCACCCTTGGCGGTGGTGTACAGCGTGTCGGGCTGGGGCAGCAGTTCGCCCCACGGCGCGACGACGATGGCGACGGCCGCCGCGGCGGCGGCCACGCCCAGACCGCCCAGCCAACGCCAGTCGATCGTGAACGTCCGCTTCGCCGCGACGCGCCTGGGTTCAACCAATGCCCCCCGCACGGCCGGACCCCGCTGGAAGATCTCCTCGTCGACGGCCTGGATGGCGTCATACGCCTCCTGCGCGCCGGGCTCGCTCAGCCAAGCGTCGAACGCCAGCCAGTCGGTCTCATCGACCTCCGGCCGCTGCAGTCGGGTCAGCCAGTCGGCCGCCTCTTGCAGATGTTGCGCTGACCGGCTCATCCGGCGTTGCTCCGACGAGGATCCATCATCCCCCTGAACGTAGACGTCGCCCTGACGCACCGTCCCCCATGTGCAACTGCATAAATCACCGCAGGCGCCTCGTCAGGGTCTTTAAGGCCGAGCTGATGTGTTTTTCGACGGTGCTGACGCTGATGCCCATGCGCCGGGCTGTCTCGACGTGGCTGTGGCCGTCCAGCTTGTGCAGCTGAAAGGCCTGGCGCGTCTTCTCGGGCAGGTCCTCGACGGCCTCGACCAGGGCCTTCAGGCGCTGGCGTCCGGCGAGGACCTCGTCGGCGGGCGGTTCGTCGGTGACGTCCTGGCCGGCCACGACGGTCGTGTTGATGTCGCGCCAGTCGGTGTCGCGCGCGCCGGCCCGCTTCAGGCTGCGCAGGCGGTCCAGCATCAGGTTCGATCCGATCCGATGCAGCAGGGCCGAGGGGTTGTCGACGGCGCCCAGCGAATCCATGCCGCTGATGCGAATATAAAGGTCTTGCACGAGATCCTCGGCTTCGGCGCGGGAGCCCAGGCGCGCGGCGAAGAAGCGCACCAGATTGGCGCGCTTTTCCTCGTACAGGCCCAGTAGAGCGGCCTTGTCCGAGTCCGCTACGCTCAAAAGATCACCCGCATCCGCCAGTCGCCACCCCTTGCAAGGCGCAGCACTATCCATCTTTTTCCGGGAAAGACGATCGTTTGTTCGGTCGCCTATTCCCGTGCCCGGCAGGCAGATATCGCCCCCTCGCGACTTGGAAAAGGCGCCCTGAAGTCCGAATAGCGGCGTTTTCGCTGCTTTGGCCCGGCATTCTTCATTTCAGCGCGCTTGGATGACGGCGCGATGACCTGGATTATGTGGCGAAATGTCGCGGAGGGCCGCGGGCGGGCGGCGCCGTCATTTTCGCCGGCTCGCTCCGGATCAGCCTTCCAGCCGCGCCACGCTCGCGGGCGTTTCCGCGGGCTCGGGCTCGCAGGTCTCCAGCCGGTATCCGAAGCCGTAGACCGTGCTCAGGCGGAATCCGTTACTGGGACGCAGGCCCAGCTTGGCGCGAAGGCGCGACACGTGGGCGTCCAGGGTGCGGGTCTCGAGATCGGGCCGTAGTCCCCAGATCCGGCGCAGCAGATATTCGCGCGACAGCGGATGGGACAGGTTGTTGAACAACATCGACGCCAGTTGGAATTCCTTGGGCGTCAGGGTCTCGACATGATCACCCCAGCTGACGGTCTGGGCCCCCCGGTCCAGTCGGTACGGGCCGTGCTGCTCGATCTGCGGCTGGACAGGCGCGCGCTCGTCGCTGGGCGGGACGGCGTTCATGGGATCACCCCAACTGGCGCCCAGCTCCTCATCCGCATCCCGCCTCGTCCCCGCGCGCTCGATGCGACATCCTTACAAGGCCTTAGGGGGGCGTCGAGTTGATCTAAGTCGGATTTGCGACAATCGAACCCAGAGTGGGGGCGAGATCGCCCGTCGGCCGGACATCCACGCCGGACAGGCCCAGCCAGGACGCCATCAGGGACAGCTCCTCCGCCAGTCGGACGGGAGTCTCGGCGTTGGCGTCCGGTTCGGCGTGCGCGGCCAGCACCAGCAGTCGGCCCGCCTTGCGATCGGCCTTCAGGTCCACGCGGGCCGTGATCGCCTCGTTCTGCAGGAAGGGCAGGACATAATAGCCATGGGTGCGCTTGTGGGCGGGAGTGTAGATCTCCAGCCGCACGCGGACGCCGAACATCCGCTCGGTCCGCTCGCGGAACCAGATTAGGTTGTCGAACGGCGAGAGCAGGGCGCGGGCCTTGATCGATCGCGGCCGGCGCGCCTCGGGCCACAGATAGGCCGGCTGGTCCCAGCCCGTCACCGCCACCTGCTCCAGGGTTCCGTCGGCGACCAGCGCGGCCACGCCTTCGCGGGCGTCTGTCACGCCCAGGCGGAAATAGTCGCGCAGGTCGCGCTCGGTCGCCACGCCCATGGCGCGGGCCGAGATCCTCAACAGGGCGCGGCAAGCCTCGGCTCGGTCGGGCGTGGGCGTCTCGACGATCGCCTTGGGCAGCACCCGTTCGGGCAGGCCATAGACCCGTTCGAAACTGCCGCGCCGCGTGACGGTGGTCAGGCGGCCCGTCCAGAACAGGCACTCCATGGCGTGCTTGCCTTGGCTCCAGCCCCACCAGCCGCCTTCGCCCTTGGCGCCCAGCCCCAGATCCGAGGCCGCCAGCGGGCCGCGCTCGGCCACGGCCGCCAGGGCCTTGTCGATGAAGTCGGCGTGGTTGCGCAGGAAGGCCGAGACGTTCTTCCACACGCCGACGCCGTCCAGGGCGTCCTGCATCCGCCAGCGCAGCAGGGGATGGGTGGCCAGCGGCGTCAGCGAGGCCTCGTGCGCCCAATACTCGGCCAGGGCTGGCTTCCGCCCCCAGGCCAGGTCCTCCAGCACGGCCCGGTCATAGGCGCCCAGGCGAGAGAAGAACGGCAGGTAATGCGAGCGGGAGACGACATTGACCGAGTCGATCTGGACGACGCCCAGGCTCTCGATCGTCGATAGCAGGTGGCGGCGGCCGGGCGCGTCCGGGCGCGGGCGTCCAAAGCCCTGCGCCGCCAGCGCGATGCGCCGCGCTTCCTTCGCGGAGAGGGTCTGGACCATGGCGGCAGTTGAGCTTGCGTCGGGGCGGGGCGCAAGGCAGTGAGACCGCTATCAGACAGGAGCCACCGCATGACCGCCACCGAAAAGGGCCAGGCCCGCCTGGTGCTCGCCCCCGAGGTCGGCGGCGCGATCGCCGCCTTCACCCTGGCGGGCCGCGACGTGCTGCGGCCGATGGCGGACGGGGCGAGCGACGCCCTGCTGACGGCCAGCTTCCCGCTGATCCCGTTCTGCAACCGCATCCCGAACGGCCGCTTCGTGTTCGAGGGGCGCGAGGTCGTGCTGCCCCCGAACCTGGCCGGCCATCCGCACACCCTGCACGGCCAGGGTTGGCGCGCGGCCTGGACCGTGGAGAAGGCCGAGGCCGCCGAGGCGGTGCTGTCCTATGCGCACGCGCCGGACGCCTGGCCGTGGGCCTATCGCGCCGAGCAGCGGTTCACGCTCACCGAGACCGGCTTTCGCGCTGAACTGACCGTGACCAACACCGGTGAGGCCGCCATGCCGGCCGGCCTGGGCTTTCACCCCTATTTCCCGCGTCGCGAGGGCGAGACCCTGACGGCGGCCAATGACGGGGTCTGGCTGATCGACACCGACGCCCTGCCGACGATCCATCATCCGGGCCCTTGGGAAGCCGACTGGGCCGCCGGCGCGCCGGTCGAGGGCCATGGCTTGATCGACCATTGTTACACCGGCTGGAACCAGCGGGCCGTGCTGCGTGCGCCGGGCCAGCCGGACACGGTCGTCACCGCCTCGGCCGATTGCCGCTGGCTGCACGTCTATGTCCCGCCGGGCGAGGCCTATTACTGCGTCGAACCCTGCGCCAGCCGCCCCAACCCGTTCGGGGAGGGGGAGACGGGCATGGTGACGCTGCGGCCGGGCGAGAGCCGGAGCATCTGGATGGAAGTTCGTTCCTGAGCCCTTCTTCCCTTGGAAGAAGGTGGCGCTACGGCGTGATTCCCGCCTGGGCCTTCAGCCGTGCGACCATGTCGCTGGACAGATAGCCGTCGGCCGGCAGTTGCTGGCTTTGCTGCCAGGCGCGCAGGGCCTTGCGGGTGCCCGCGCCGACAACGCCGTCGGCCGGACCCGGGTTGAAGCCGACGCGGGCCAGGGCGATCTGGGCCGCCATGCGGTCGGCCATGTTCAGCGGCGTCTCGACGGGCCAGGGCGTGACCAGCGGCCCGCCGCCGGCGAAGCGGTCGGCCAGCAGGCCGATGCCCAGGGCGTAGGACGTCGAGTTGTTGTAGGTGCGGATCGCGAAGTGGTTGGGCAGGGCCAGGAAGGCCGGACCGGCCGCGCCCGCCGGCAGCAGCAGCATGGCGGGCGAGGCGGCGTCCTGGGCGGTCCAGGGCAGGCCGTCGGCGCGCTTGACGCCCTTGGCTTCCCACCAGGCGGGAAGCTGCTTCTCGACCTCGGTAACCGAATAGTCGAAGCCGGCCGGCAGGATCACTTCCTTGGCCCAGCCCACGCCCGGCTTCCAGCCGCCCTTGGCCAGCAGATTGGCGGCCGAGGCCAGGGAATCGGCGTCCGAGCCCCAGATGTCGCGCCGGCCGTCGCCGTCGAAGTCGACGGCGGTGGCGCGGTAGCTGGAGGGCAGGAACTGGGTCTGGCCCATGGCTCCCGCCCACGAGCCCTTCAGCTGCTCGCGGGTGTCCTCGCCCGACTCGATGATCTTCAGGGCGGCGATCAGCTCGCCCTCGGCCCAGGCGCGACGGCGGCCGTCATAGGCCAGGCTGGCCATCGAGCGGACGACGTCGAAATCACCCTGCAGCTTGCCGAAGGCCGATTCCATGGCCCAGACGGCCAGCAGGATGTCGCGCGGCACGCCGTAGCGGGCCTCGATCGCGGGCAAGAAGGTCAGTTGCTCGCGCTTGGCGCGGCCGATGGCGACGCGGTCGTCGCTGATCACCCCGGCGATATAGGCGCCGACCGGCTTGGAGAATTCCGGCTGGCGGCTGTCCAGACTGATGACCTTGGGATTGGGCGTGACGCCCGACAGCTCGCGATCGAACACCTGCGGAGACACGCCGGCGGCCAGGGCGCGGCCGCGGAAGTCGGCCAGCCAGGCGTCGAACGCCTGCTCTTCGGCCGAAACGGGCGGCGCCGGCACCATGACCGGCGGGGGCGGCGGCTGAGGCGCGGGGTGGTGGGAAGGCGTGGGCCCCGTCAGGGGACCTTGCGGGGTGGTGTCCGCGCAGCCGGCGAGAAGAAGAACGAGAAAAACGCGACGATCCATAGCCATGTCGGGAAGGCTAGCGGCGTTCGAGGAAAACCTTCAATCACAAGCGCGCCAGTGCGGTGAAGTTTGCCCGACCCCGCCCCGACCCGCGAAGTCACGGCTTTCGGTCGTCGAAGGCCCATGGAACGCATTGACTCATGGGCCTGTCCTGCTTATACGCACCGCCTCCGAAACACCCGGATGTTCCGGCCGTCATCTTGTGCGCGCCCGAACCTCTCCGCTGAGTACAGACAGAGACGGTCATGAAGGTTCGCAGCTCGCTGAAGTCGCTGAAGGGTCGCCACCGCGACTGCAAGATGGTGCGCCGCAAGGGCGTCATCTACATCATCAACAAGACTGACCCGCGCTTCAAAGCCAAGCAAGGCTGATGACGGCTGCTGGCGCTCCCAGGGCCGTTCTCTGGGACGTCGGCAATGTCATCGTGCGCTGGGATCCCCGCGCACTGTACGCGAAGATCTTCAAGGAGCCGGCCGATATCGACCGGTTCCTTTCGCATGTCTGCACCCTTGATTGGCATGTCGAACATGACAAGGGCGTCGGCTTCGCCGAGAACGCCGCGCCGCTGATCGCGCGTTTCCCCGATCACGCGGACCAGATCCGCGCCTGGGACGAGCGGTTCGACGAGATGCTGTCGGGCCCGATCCCCGAGACCGTCGCGGTGATCGACGCCCTGGCGGCCCGCGATACGCCGCAGTTCGCGCTGACGAACATGCCCCAGAGCAAGTGGCCGGCCGTCCAGGCGATCTCGCCGGCCCATTTCGGCCTCTTCCGCGACGCCATCGTCTCGGGCGACGAGAAGGTCATCAAGCCGGGCCGCCGCATCTATGAGATCGTGCTGGAGCGCACCGGCCTGCAGGCGTCCGACCTACTGTTCATCGACGACAGCGCCGCCAATATCCAGGCGGCCATGGACATCGGCTTCCATACCCACCACTTCACGGATCCGGCGCACCTGCGCGCCGCTGTCGAGCGGCACGGCCTGCTCTAGATCCGGGAGTTTCCCATGAACGTCGGTTTCGTCGGCCTGGGCGCCATGGGCGCGGCCATGGTGCGCAATCTGCTGGCCAAGGGCGTTTCGGTGACGGTGTGGAACCGCTCGCGCGCCATCGTCGACGAACTGGCCGCTGAGGGCGCGCGCGCCGCCGCCACCGTTGACGAGGCCTTCGCCGCCGACATCGTGCTGACCATGCTGGCCCACGACAAGGCCATGCGCGAGGTGCTGGTCGACAGCGGCGTTCTGGCCCGGGCGGGGAAGGGCGTGGTCCACGTCAATCACGCCACCATCTCGACCGACCTCGCCGCCGAGCTGGCTGTCCTGCACGCCGAACTGGGCCTGGGCTATGTCGCCGCCCCGGTGTTCGGCCGCCCGCCCGTGGCCCAGGCCGGTGGCTTGAACGTTCTGGCCGCCGGCGCGCCCGAGGCGGTCGCCAAGGCCCAGCCGGTGCTCGAGATGCTGGCCGCCAAGGTCTGGCCGCTGGGCGAGGATCCCGTCCGCGCCAACGCCCTGAAGCTGGCCGGCAACTTCATGATCGTCTCGGCCATCGAGAGCATGGGCGAGGCCGTGGCCCTGGGCGAAGCCTATGGCGTGGCCGCGCCCGACCTCCTGGACATGCTGTCCAGCACCCTGTTCGCCGCGCCGATCTACAAGATCTACGGCGGCATGATCGCCGAGCGCCGCTACAGCCCGCCCGGCTTCGCCGCCGAGCTGGGCCTGAAGGACGTGCGCCTGGTTCTGGACGCGGCCGAGGCCAAGGGTCTGTCCATGCCGCTGGCGGATCTGGCCGAGGCCAGCCTGGAATCGCTGCTGGCCGGCGACGAGAAGGACCTCGATCTGGCTGCCTTGGCCGAGATCGCGAGAGGACGTGTGGAAGGTCGCTGAATCCCGCTTCCCAGGGGCGCGGCTTCGAACTAGGTTCCGCGCCCCAATTCCAGCCCGCGAGACTGCCCATGGCCGACGACGCCATTCCCCATGCCGACGTTCTGAACAGCACCGCTCAAGGCCAGCTGAAGTCGATCGTCGACCGCGTCGAGCGGCTCGAGGTCGAGAAGGCCGAGATCATGGAGCAGATCAAGGAAGTCTATAACGAGGCCAAGGGTAACGGCTTCGACGTCAAGGTGCTGAAGAAGGTGGTTCGCCTGCGCAAGCAGGACCGCGCCAAGCGCCAGGAAGAGGACGCGATCCTCGACCTGTACCTCTCGGCCATCGGCGAGATCTAAGGCCTTCGTTTTTGGGATGCGCTGGCGCGCACGGTCGGGGCATAGTTCTCCGCGATGCGCGCCAAGCCGCCCGATCCTAAAGAACAGGCCAAGAAGGCCGCGCTGAACGCCCTCAAGCGGGCCCGGCGCGCGGCCGAGAAGTCGGGCGTCGAACTCTCCGAATGGGAGGGCGAGTTCCTGACCAGCGTCGCCCAGCGCGTCGAGACCTACGGCCGGGCCTTCGCCGATCCCGAGAAGGGCGCGCGGGGCCAGGCCCTGTCGGGCAACCAGGCCATCAAGCTGAAAGAGATCGCCCGCAAGGCGAAAGGCGAACCCAAGCCCATGAAGCGCGGCAAGGGCTTCCAGCGCCGTGGGGCCCCTTCGGCCGAGGCGCGGGACGACGACGAGGACTGATTTCCGCTACGTCACGCGAAAAAATGACAACCACAGCCTGAGTTTGTCCAACACGCTTACCAAAAACTGTCGTTCGGCCGGGGTCGTTAAGCTCCTGGTAACGCTATGTCCGGAAAATGTGAACGATTGTAAAGAGTTAACGACGTTCCTGTGGGGTTCTGGGTCGCGGCTGCTCACGGCGACCCTCCAGTCTCGATGCGCGCGGGCGAAAGTCCGGATCGGCCGCCGAGCGAACTCCATGGCCCTGCGGATTTAGGGAACATGGCGACGACCTATCAATATCTGCTGCGCCGCAAGACGGAGCTGGAAACGCGCATGATCGAGGCGCAGCGGCGGGCCCAGGCCCCGTTCGAGAGCGAGCTGCGCGCGATCGTCCTGGCGCTGGACGCGCTGAAGCAGGCCGGCATGGCCGAGCGGCTGTCGGGCGGGGGCGAGCAGCCGTCCTTCGCGCCGGCCCAGCCGCCGGCGCCGTCGGCTCCGACGCCCAGCAAGCGCGGCCGCCGCGGGCGCACTACGCGCGACATGATCCTGATGGCCCTGGCCCAGGCGCCGGGTCTCAACGAGGCCGAGATCGCGCGCCAGCTGGATCACCGCTGGAGCCGTCCGGTGACCCCGGTCCAGGTCGGTCGCGAACTGGAGCAGCTGGAAACCGAAGGCCTGGCCAAGCGGTCGGGGCCGGGCTGGATCCGCCTGGAGAAGCCGGTCGAGGAGACCGAGGAACTGCCCAGCCTGAGCGTGGCGGTTCCCGGGTACTAGTCCCGAATAGCTGAATCAGCGCCTAGGCGCGCGCCGTCGGCTTGGTCGACGGCGTCGGGCGGGCCGTGGGCTTCAGCAGCGCCTTGAGGCGCAGTTCGCGCGAGATCGGCCGGAAGATCATCAGGGCCATCAGCCGGCTTCCTTCATGTCGACTTCGATGCCCTGCTCGCGAACCTTGCGATAGAGGGTCGAGCGACCGATCCCCAAGCGTCGGGCGACTTCGCTCATGTGGCCGGCATAGACGTCGATCGCGTGCTGGATCAGGTCGCGCTCGATGTCCTCCAGCGTCCGCAGGTGGCCGCGATCGTCGAGGATCCGCACCGGAGCCTCGGCCGCCGGGGCGGCCATGGCGGCGTGGGCGGCCTGCAGCATGGCGGCCGGCGGCGGGGTGGGCGCGGTGGTCACCGCCTCGATCGGCGCGGCCAGGCCCGAAATGGCCGGGAAGTCGTAGGGCTGCAGGTACGGGGCGTCGGCCAGGACGATGGCGCGATAGACCGTGTTCTCCAGCTGGCGGACATTCCCCGGCCAGTCGAAGGCGGTCAGCAGCCGCAGGGTCTCGGGCGCGGCGCCGATGACGCGCTTGCCTTCCTCGACGTTGAAGCGGCGGATGAACGCCTCGACCAGGGCCGGAATGTCCTCGCGACGCTCGCGCAGGGACGGCGCCTCCAGCGGGAAGACGTTCAAGCGGTAATAGAGGTCCTCGCGGAACAGGCCGGCCGAGACCGCCTGCTGCAGGTCGCGATTGGTGGCCGAGACGATGCGGACGTCGACCTTCAGCGAACGCTTGGAGCCGATCGGGTCGATCTCGCCCTCCTGCAGCGCGCGCAGCAGCTTGACCTGCACGTCCAGCGGCAGCTCGCCGACCTCGTCCAGGAACAGGGTGCCGCCGTCGGCTTCCTTGAACTTGCCCAGGTGCTTGTCGCTGGCGCCGGTGAACGAGCCCTTCTCGTGGCCGAACAGGATCGACTCCACGAGGTTCTCGGGGATGGCGCCGCAGTTGACGGCCACGAACGGCTTGCCGGCGCGGTCGGACGAGCCGTGCACCGCGCGGGCGATCAGCTCCTTGCCGACGCCGCTCTCGCCGGTGATCAGCACGGGAATGGCGCTCTTGGCCGCCCGCTCGCCCATGCGCTTGACCATGGTCATGACCGGCGAGTCGCCGATCAGGTCCGCGAAGGAGGTCTTGCCGCCGGCGCGCTTGGTCAGGCGCTCGACCTCGCCCTTCAGGTCGCCCATCGACAGGGCGTTGCGGATCGAGACGGTGATGCGTTCCGGGCTGGCCGGCTTGATGAAGAAGTCACTGGCCCCGGCCTGCATGGCCTTGACCACGGTGTCGACGCCGCCGCTGGCGGTCAGCACGATGACGGGCTGATTGAAGCCGCGCGCGCGGATTTCCTTGAGGGTGTCCTGGCCGCCCAGGCCGGGCATGACCAGGTCGAGCAGGATCACGTCGGCGGGGGCGCCAGACGTCAGGTGCGCGATCGCCGCGTCGCCGCCCTCGGCGTGCGAGACCGCGAAACCGTCGCGCTCGAGCACGGCCTGGATCAGCCGACGTTGTGTCGGGTCGTCGTCGACGACAAGGACCGTTTTGGTCATTGGGCACGTCCATCATCACCGGCCATGCCCACATGGAGCAGGGCTCTTGTTGACCCATAGTGGTACAGCAGGGGGGTAAACACCGGCTTTCGGAGACGTGTCTCGAACCTTAAGGTTTAGGCTTAACAAGCTCTTACGGGGAGGTGGCCATGGTCGACGCGAAGGAGATGGAGACGCTGGCCCTGGCGCTGCCCGAGGTGACGGGCGGGGTCGGCGAAAACGGGCAGCTCGGTTTCGCGGTTGGCGGCAAGGGGCTGGCCTGGGCCTATCTGGCCCGCTCCGCGCCCAAGGCCAGGCGCGAGCTGGTCCCCGGCGTCATCGCCGTCCGTTGCGCGATGGAGACCAAGGAACTGCTGCTGGAGGCCGCGCCCGACCGCTTCTTCACCGACGACCACTATCGAAGCTATCCGGCGGTGCTGGTCCGGCTGTCCGAGATCGAGGCCGATGAACTCGCCGGGTTGTTGAAGCAGGCCTGGAAGATCGTCGCCCCCAAGCCGATCCAGAAGCGGCATCCCGGCGTTTGACGCATTGCGCCATGTGGGCGCCGAGGCCTATCTGCTAGCCCATGAACGCCCCTTTCAAGCCCGACGCCCCGCCCGAATGGAACCTGGCCGACCTGTATGTCGGTCGCGACGACCCCCGCATCGAGACCGACCTCGCCGCCGCCAAGGCCGCCAATGACGAGCTGGCCTCGCTGGAGGGAATGTTTCTTGAGGCCCGCCAGGAGCCGGCGCGCCTGGGCGTGCTGCTGGATCGCGGGATCGGCCTGTACGAGCAAGCCACCAACGGCCTGTGGGGCGTGGGCGCCTATGCGGGCCTGGCCGCCGCGGTCGCCCGCGACGACCCGGCCTGGGCCAAGTTCGAGGCCGACCTTCGCGCCCGCTCGTCGCAGATCGCCGCCGAGAGCCTGTTCTTCACGCTGGAGCTGAACCAGCTGGAGGACGCCGAGATCGCCAAGGCGCTCAAGGCCCATCCCGAGGCCGCCCGCTGGGCGCCGTGGCTGCGCCGCGTGCGCCTGTCGCGGCCGCACGAGCTGTCGCCGGAGCTGGAACGCTTCATCGTCGACAAGGCCCCGGCCGTCGCCAACTGGGTGCGGCTGTATGATGAGACGCTGGCCAAGCTGACGGCCCAGGTGGCGGGCAAGGCCGGTGACGAGACCCTGACCTTGCCCGAGGCGCTGAACCGCCTGTCCGACCCCAGCGTCGCGCGCCGCAAGGCCGCCGCCGACGGCCTGGCCCGGGCGCTGGAGGAGCGCGCCTCGACCCAGGCCCTGGTGCTCAACACCCTGGCCTTCGAGAAGCAGGTCGAGGATCGCTGGCGCCGCTACGACCATCCCGCCCAGTCGCGCCACCTGGCCAACGAGGTCGACGCCGACGCGGTCGACGCCCTGGAGCAGGCGGTGGTCGAGGCGTATCCGCGCCTGTCGCACCGCTACTACGCGCTGAAGGCCAAGGTCATGGGCGTCGACAGCCTGGACTACTGGGACCGCAACGCCCCCCTCGATGCGGCTGCGCCGCGCGCCTACGCCTGGGACGAAGCCAAGGGCATGGTGCTGGAGAGTTTCCAGGACCTGGCGCCCAAGTTCGCCGACGCCGCCCGGGTGTTCTTCGACCGCCCGTGGATCGACGCCCGCCCGCGTCCGGGCAAGCAGTCGGGCGCTTTCGCCCATCCGGTCACGGCCGACCGCCATCCGTTCGTGTTCCTGAACTATATGGGCGAGCGGCGCGACGTGCTGACCCTGGCCCACGAACTGGGCCACGCCGTCCACCAGACCCTGTGCCAGCCGCTGGGCACCCTGCTGGCCGACACGCCCCTGACCCTGGCCGAGACGGCCTCGATCTTCGGCGAGGGCCTGGTGTTCGATCGCCTGCTGGCCGAGGCCACGCCCGAGGACCGCAAGAAGCTGCTGGCCGGCAAGATCGAGGACGGCCTCAACACCGTGGTCCGCCAGATCGCCTTCCACCGCTTCGAGCGGCGCTTCCACGAGGCGCGGCTGGAGGGCGAGCTGTCGTCCGACCAGATCGGCGGCCTGTGGCTGGAGGTGATGGGCGAGAGCCTGGGCCCGGCCGTGAAGCTGAACCCCGGCTACGAGCACTACTGGGCCTATGTCAGCCACTTCTGCCACGCGCCGTTCTACGTCTACGCCTACGCGTTCGGAGACCTGCTGGTGCGCGGCCTGATGGAGAAGCGCCGCGAGGATCCGGCCGCCTTCGCCCCGCTGTACGAGGACCTGCTGGCGGCGGGCGGCACCCGCACCTATGTCGAGGCCCTCAAGCCTTTCGGCCTGAACCCGAGGGACAAGGCGTTCTGGGCCGCCGGCTGCGCGCAGCTGGAACGGCTGGTGGACGAGTTCGAGGCGCTGGTGTGATCGATGCGATCCAAATCCTCCCCCTAGCGGGGGAGGTGGCCCGGAGGGCCGGAGGGGGAAGTCCGCTGACCTTGCCACTTCCCCCTCCGTCGTCTCTGCGAGCCGACACCTCCCCCGCTGGGGGGAGGATTTAGATGCCTGACGACCGCAACGACCCCGAACGCGACCGCCTCTCCGGTCGCCTCTCGCGCTTCGCCAAGGTGGGCGCTGGCCTTTCAGGCGCGGCCGTCAGCTATGGCGCCAATCGCGTCTTCGCCGGCGACGACGCCAACGCCCGCAACGCCAAGGCGCTGAAGGCGGCGCTGGGTGGGCTGAAGGGACCGCTGATGAAGGCGGCCCAGATGTTCGCCACGGTGCCGGACCTTCTGCCGCCCGAATTCGCCAAGGAATTCACCGAGCTGCAGACCAACGCGCCCGCCATGGGCTGGCCCTTCGTGCGTCGGCGCATGGCCGCCGAGCTGGGGCCGGACTGGCAATCCAAGTTCGCCAGCTTCGAGCACGAGGCCGCCGCGGCCGCCTCGCTGGGCCAGGTGCACCGCGCCACGACCCATGACGGCCGGTCGCTGGCCGTGAAGCTGCAATATCCCGACATGCAGAGCGCGGTCGAAAGCGACCTTGGCCAGCTGCGCGCCCTGATCGGGATTTTCAAGCGGATGGATGGCTCGATCGACCCGTCCGAGATGATCGTCGAGATCGGCGACCGCCTGCGCGAGGAGCTGGACTACGGCCGCGAGGCCCAGCTGATGCGGGTCTACGCCAACTTCTTCGCCGGCCGCGAGGACATCCGCACGCCGACGCCGGTCCCCGAGCTGTCCACGGGCCGCCTGCTGTCGATGACCTGGCTGGATGGGCAGGGCCTCTTGGCCTTCAAGAGCGCGCCGCAAGCGGTCCGTGACCGCATCGCCGCCCTGCTGTTCGAGGCCTGGTGGAGCCCGATGACCCATCTGGGGATCATCCACGGCGACCCGCACCTGGGGAACTACAGCTTCGCCGGTGAGGGCGCGGCGCACCTGAACCTGTTGGACTTCGGCTGTATCCGCGTGTTTCCGCCCAAGTTCGTGGCCGGGGTGGTGCGGCTCTACCGCGCCCTGTCGAACGACGACCGCGCCGAGCAGATGGAATCCTATCGCACCTGGGGCTTCACGGGCCTGACCGACGAACTGGTCGACACCCTGAACGTCTGGGCCCGCTTCATCTACGGCCCGCTGCTGGACGACCGGGTGCGCACCGTGGCCGACGACGTCCCGCCCGGCGAGTACGGCCGCCGCGAGGCCTTCAAGGTGCGCCAGGCTCTGAAGGCGGTGGGCGGCATCACCATCCCGCGCGAGTTCGTGTTCATGGACCGCGCCGCCATCGGCCTGGGCGCAGCCTTTCTGCACCTGGGGGCCAGCCACAACTGGCGGGCGCTGTTCGAGGCCTCGTTGGAGGGGTTCTCGGAGGCGGCGGTGGCCGAGCGGCAGCGGGCGGCGCTGGCGGCGGTGGGGCTCTAGTCCTCGTACTCCGCCAGCAACCCTTCCAGCCGCCGCTGTTCGGGCTTCATCACCCAGAAATAGCGCCCCAGGTTCCAGCCGACGCTGGCGATCAGCGCGACGCCGAACACGAACAGCATCTGCCAGGTGTCGCGCTCGGTGGCCTTGCCGACGTCGTTCAACTGGGTGACGCCGACGAACATCGGCGCCAGGAAGACCGGCAGCATCATCGCGAAAATCCTCATATTGGTCCGCGCCCGGCGGTTGGCGGCCAGCATCGCCGCGAGCGTGTCACGCATGGACGCGGCGCCGGCGTGGCGCCGGTGGCGCAGCAGGATCCCGGTGATCAGCACTGCCGCCAGCACCAGCCAGCAGACGCCGAGCATCGCCAGCGCTCCCCATTCCCGGCCCGGATCCATCCGACCCGAGGCGACCGCCCGGAAGGCGATGGCCGTGAAGATGGTCATGGCGGTGGCGGGGATGGCGAACAGCAGGACCTCGCCCCGGCGGCGGGCCTTCAGGCTCTTCATGACTTCCTCCATCAGATAGGCCTGGGCGCGGTCGTCCGGCGTGTTGGCCGGCGAGCGCCAGGCGGCTTGCAGGTGCTCAAACTCCATCGTCGGCCTCCTCCACGAGGCTGGAGACGCGCTGGCGGATCCGGGTCAGCCGCGCCCCGACATTGGTTTCGGAAAGGCCGTGCAGGCGGGCGATCTCGGCGTACGGGACGCCGTCCAGCGACAGCAGGATCAGCGACCGCTCGACCGGGGGCAGCTGGCGGATGGCCGCGTAGAGACGCTCCAGCAGCGCTCCTTGCGGGTCGCTCCCGGCGTCCCGGACCACCAGCTCGGCCTCGACCGCCACGCCGCGCAGCCGCCGCCGGCTCTCGCCGCGCCGCCAGGTGAGGGCGGCGTTGTGGGCCACGCGGTGTGCGTAGGTTCCCGCCGCGCTCTCGTCTCGGAACCTGGGCCATGCTCTCCACAGGGCCAGGGTCAGCTCCTGCAGCAGGTCGTGCTGGTCGGCCGGATCGGCGAAGGCGCGGGCCGTCCGGTGCAGCATCGGCAGATGCGGCGCCAGCCAGTCGGCGAAGTCGCCGTGCCGCCCTTTGTCGATGTCTTGAGCCCGGCCCATCCGCGTCCCCGTTTCGAAGAGGTTAGACACCGGCCGGGCCCGGGTCCTTACGGAAGGCTTCCACTTTATTCAAACGCTCGTTAGCCTGACCGTATGTCCGACGACCTGACAGACGCCCAGACCGCCGCCATACCCGAGGGGTTTTCCCAGCTGAACTGGTCGCGCGGCTTCGGTCGCCAGATCGGCCCTCTTTTCGAACAGCGCGAGGGCCCTGGCGAGGCGCGCCTGGCCTTCCGGGTCGAGGAGCATCACACCAACGGCCTGGGCAACTGCCACGGCGGCATGCTGATGAGCTTCGCCGACATGGCCTGGGGGCGGATCATCTCGCTGCAGAAGTCCTACAGCTGGGTCACGGTGCGGTTGATGTGCGACTTCCTGTCGGGCGCCAAGCTGGGCGACTGGGTCGAGGGCGAGGGCGAGCTGATCGGCGAGGAGGACCTGCTGTTCACCGTGCGCGGCCGCATCTGGGCCGGCGACCGCACCCTGATCACCGGCACCGGGGTCTTCAAGGCGCTCAGCCCCCGCAAGCCGCGCCCCGGCGAGCTGGCCTACAAGGAGGTCGCCGGTGGCTGACGATCAGGCGCCCGCGGCCCCCTTGGCCGCCTCGCTGCTCGCGCCGTTCCAGGGCGAGCCCCCGCCCGCGCCGGCCTGGTTCGACGCGGCCATCGCCCAGGCGCCCGAGCGCGCGATGATCCCGGTCGAGGGCGCGAACATCGAGCTCTTGACCTGGGGCGAGATCGGCAAGCCGGGCCTGCTGATCCTGCACGGCAACGGCGCCCACGCCGACTGGTGGAGCTTCATCGCGCCCTACTTCGCGAAGGACTGGCGGGTGGCGGCGATCTCGTGGTCGGGCATGGGCGACAGCGACTGGCGGGACGCCTACAGCGCCGAGCTGTTCGCCGCCGAGATCTTCGCCGCCGTCGAGGTCGCGGGTCTCGAGGCGGGCGGGGTCAAGCCGATCGTGGTCGGCCACTCGTTCGGCGGCTTTCCCACCCTGTACTGCGCCGCGCGCCATCCCGAGCGCCTGCGCGGGGCGATCATGGTCGACAGCAGCATCCAGCCGCCGGAGAAGCGCTGGAAGGGGCCGCCGCCGCGCTCGGGCCAGGGCGCGCGGGTCTATCCGACGCTGGAGGAGGCCCTGACCCGCTTCCGTCTTGCCCCACCGCAGCCGTGCGAGAACCTGTACATCGCCGACTTCATCGCGAGGCGGTCGCTGAAGGCCGTCGAGGGCGGCTGGACCTGGAAGTTCGATCCGGACCTCTGGCACAATTTCCGCATGCCGGACCTGGGGCGACTGCTGCCGGAGATCGCCTGTCCGGCCGCGCTGATGTGGGGCGAGCGGTCGAACCTTATGCACGCCGAGACCTTGGACTATATGATCGAGCAGATGCCCAAGGACGTGCTGCTCTTGCCCATTCCCGACGCCGACCACCACGTGATGATCGACCAGCCCCTGGCCTTCGTGGCCGGGCTTCGCGGACTGCTGGCGGCCTGGGCCTGACGGCCATGGCCGGACCGGTTCTCGTCTACACGCCCGATCGCGGGATCGGGGACCTGATGTGGCACCTGCCGACCATCCGGGCGATCGCGGCGACCACGCCGGAGGGCCAGGTCGTGCTGGTGGCGCGGCCCGCCAGCCGGGCGTCCGAGGTGCTGGCCGTCGAGCCGACGGTCGCGCGGGTGCTGCACGCGCCGAACTACAAGGGCAAGCTCAAGGGCGTGCGCGAGGTCATCGATTTCTACCGCATCTGCCGGGCCGAGACGCCGCGCGCGGTGTGGATCCTGGAGAAGATCGACCGCCCCGCCATCGCCGCCTTTCTGGCCGGCGTGCCCGAGCGCCGGGGTTTCGGCCTTGGGCATGGGCAGGAGACGTTCCTGACCACCGGACCGTACCTGCCGAAGGCCATGCGGCCCGCCCATCGGATCGACAAGTTGGAGGCCTTCGAGAAGGGCCACGGCTTGGTGGTGACCAGCCGCGAGCCGCAGCTGAAGCTGGATCCCAAGGCGATCGCGGCCGTGAAGGCGCGCTATGCCGACAGGCCCGGCCCGTGGCTCAGCCTGGGGATCGGGGCCAGCGAGCCGGCCCGCACCTGGCCGGCCGAGCGCTTCGCCGAAACGGCCCGGCGGCTTTCGGACCTGTTCGGCGCGGTGTTCTGGGTCGGCGGACCGAACGAGGCGGAAAGCGCCCGCGCCGCGATCGGCGACCTGCCGAACAATGTCGTGGCCTGCGACCTGCCCCTGGACCGGTCGGCGGCGCTGATCGCGCTGTCCGCCGGCTTCCTGGGCAACGACTCCGGCGCGCTGAACGTGGCCGCCGCCGTTGGCACGCCATGCGTGGGCCTTATGGGCACCGCGCCGGTGCCGGCCTATTCGCGCTGGCTCTCGCGCCTGGACGGCGGGGAAGGTCGAATCGCGGACATCATGGTCGACCAGGCCGTCGAAGCCGTGCGCACGCGCTACGAGTCGGAGCGCTGGGACAATTCGCACGCTTGAGCCTTAGCGCCCCGCGTTGTATCGGGCGGGCTCGGTAATTCCGTTTTCTTTTAAGGACGACACATGGCCGGCGATTATCACCGCGGTGAAATGGACATCCACGAGCAAGCTGCCACCTATGCCGCCTTCGGCAAGATGACCAAGTGGGGCTCGCTGGCCATCGCGGTCCTGCTGCTGTTCATCACCCTGCTGTTCTGCACGCCGGCCGGCTTCATTGGTAGCGCTATCGCCGCCGTCGTGCTGCTGGCCCTGGGCATCGTGGCGCTCAAGGAAAAGCCCGTTCCGGCCCACTGACACCGGTAGACATCGGCATATTTTTTCCCTCACCTGCACGTCATGCCTCGACAAGAGGCAAGACTATCCCCTACAGAGCGCCCCATGCTGGTGAGCAAACAGCGCTCTGGGGAGGGGTATGCCGATGGCCGTTATCGCCGTCACGAAAGAGACCCGCGCGAACGAAACGCGGGTCGCGGCCACGCCTGAAACCGTCAAGAAGCTCGGCGCGGCCGGCTTCTCGGTGGTGGTGCAGGCGGGGGCGGGGACGGCCGCGTCCTATCCCGACGCCGACTACGAGGCGGCCGGCGCCACGATCGCCAAGACCGCCAAGGACGCCCTGAAGGACGCCGACGTCTTGTTCAAGGTGCGCGCGCCCGAGGCCGCCGAGATCGGCGCGCTGAAGAAGGGCGCGATCGTCGCGGCGGCGCTCAATCCCTATCAGGACAAGGAGACGCTTGACGCCCTGGCCAAGGCCGGCGCGACGGCGATCGCCATGGAGTTCATCCCGCGCATCACCCGCGCCCAGGTGATGGACATGCTGTCCTCGCAAGCCAACCTGGCCGGCTATCGCGCCGTGATCGAGGGCGCCGAGGCCTACGGCAAGGCCCTGCCGATGATGATGACCGCCGCCGGCACCGTCGCCGCTGCCAAGGTGTTCATCATGGGCGTGGGCGTCGCCGGCCTGCAGGCCATCGCCACGGCCCGCCGCCTGGGCGCGGTGGTCACCGCCACCGACGTGCGTCCGGCCACCAAGGAACAGGTCGAGAGCCTGGGCGCCAAGTTCCTGGCCGTCGAGGACGAAGAGTTCAAGAACGCCCAGACCGCCGGCGGCTACGCCAAGGAGATGTCCAAGGAATACCAGGCCAAGCAGGCCGAACTGGTTTCCTCGCACATCGCCAAGCAGGACATCGTCATCACCACGGCCCTGATCCCCGGCCGCCCCGCGCCCAAGCTGGTCAGCGCCGCCCAAGTCGCCTCGATGCGTCCGGGCTCGATCCTGGTCGACCTGGCCATCGAGCAGGGCGGCAATGTCGAAGGCGCCAAGCTGAACGAGACCGTGGTCACCGCCAACGGCGCCAAGATCCTCGGCCACGCCAACCTGCCGGGCCGCATCGCCGCCGACGCCAGCGCGCTCTATTCGCGCAACCTGATGGCGCTGGCGACCCTGTTCACCACGAAGGAGGGCGCCTTCGCCCCCAACTTCGAGGACGAGATCCTGCAGGCCGCCGTCGTCACCCGTGACGGCGCGATCGTGCATCCGAACCTGAAGACCGCCTAACTCCAGCATCGAAAGGGAGGCTCCCATGGAAGCCGTCGACCCCACCGTGTTCCGTCTGGCGATCTTCGTGCTCGCCATCTTCGTCGGCTACTATGTCGTCTGGAGCGTGACGCCCGCGCTGCACACGCCGCTGATGGCCGTGACCAACGCCATTTCCTCCGTGATCATCGTCGGCGCCCTGCTCGCGGCCGCCGCCCACGGCGCCTCGGGCGAAGCCGTCGCCGGCTCGACCTGGATCTCCAAGGGGGCCGGCGCGATCGCCGCGGCCTTCGCGGCGGTCAACATCTTCGGGGGCTTCCTTGTCACCCAGCGCATGCTGGCGATGTACAAGAAGAAGTCGAAGTAAGCGGCGCCCCCAATTTCGCAACGCGAAATTGGATCAAGCAAAGGATCAGGCCTTCAAAGAAGGCCTGTGGGGGAAATCACACCATGAACGCCAATCTCGCCGCCATCCTCTACATCGTCTCGGGGGTGCTGTTCATCCTCGCGCTGCGGGGTCTTTCCAGTCCCGTGACCAGCCAGACGGGCAACCGTAACGGCATGATCGGCATGGCCATCGCCGTCGGCACCACCCTGGCCACCCTGTGGAGCCAGGGCGCGCTGGACGTCGTGACCCTGGGCCTGATCCTGGGCGGCGTCGCCGTCGGGGGCGCGGTCGGGGCGATCATCGCCCGCAAGGTCGCCATGACCTCGATGCCGCAACTGGTCGCCGCCTTCCACTCGCTGGTCGGCATGGCCGCCTGCCTGGTGGCCGTGGCCGCCATCTACACGCCCGCCGCCTACGGCATCGTCGGCGAGAATGGCCATATCCATCTCAACAGCCTGATCGAGCTGTCGCTGGGCCTGGCCATCGGCGCCATCACCTTCACCGGCTCGGTCATCGCCTTCGCCAAGCTGAACGGCAACATGGGCGGCGCGCCGATCCTGCTGCCGGCCCGCCACCTGCTGAACATCCTGATCGCGGCCGCCATCGTGGCCCTGGTCGTGGTGCTGGTGATCTCGGGCGGCGCGGCCATCTGGGCCTTCTGGGGCATCTTCGCCCTCAGCCTGCTGATCGGCGTCACCCTGATCATCCCGATCGGCGGCGCGGACATGCCCGTCGTGGTGTCGATGCTGAACAGCTATTCCGGCTGGGCGGCGGCGGCCCTGGGCTTCACGCTGGAAAACACCACCCTGATCATCACCGGCGCCCTGGTCGGCTCGTCGGGCGCGATCCTGTCCTACATCATGTGCAAGGGCATGAACCGCTCGTTCGTCTCGGTGATCCTGGGCGGCTTCGGCGCCGACGCCGCGGCGGCCGGCACCGGCGGCAAGGTCGAGACCCGTCCCGTCAAGCAGGGCAGCGCCGACGACGCGGCCTTCATCATGAAGAACGCCAGCAAGGTGATCATCGTCCCGGGCTACGGCATGGCCGTCTCCCAGGCCCAGCACGCCCTGCGCGAAATGGCCGACAAGCTGAAGGAAGAGGGCGTCGAGGTGAAGTACGCCATCCACCCCGTCGCCGGCCGGATGCCGGGTCACATGAACGTGCTGCTGGCCGAGGCCAACGTCCCCTATGACGAGGTCTTCGAGCTGGAGGACATCAACAGCGAGTTCTCGACGGCCGACGTGGCCTTCGTGATCGGCGCCAACGACGTCACCAACCCGGCCGCCAAGACCGACCCGACCAGCGCCATCTTCGGCATGCCGATCCTGGACGTCGAAAAGGCCCGCACGGTTCTGTTCGTCAAGCGCGGCATGTCCTCGGGCTATGCCGGCGTCGAGAACGAGCTGTTCTTCCGCGACAACACGATGATGCTGTTCGGCGACGCCAAGAAGATGGTCGAAGGCATCGTGAAAAGCCTGTAGCGGCGGACTTCATGGAAACGACGAAGGCCCCGGCGGAGACGCCGGGGCCTTTTTCGTTGAGCGCGCCTTTAGTGCCGTGCGGCGGTCGGCGACAATCCTCTCCCTAGCGGGGGAGGTGGTCCGAAGGACCGGAGGCGGAAGTGCTCGATGCCTTGCCCCTTCCCCTCCGTCGTCTCTTCGAGCCGACACCTCCCCCGCTAGGGGGAGGATTTTCGCCGGCGCCCATCGCGGATATCGCGCGCCCCAAAAACAAAGGCCCCAGGGTGTCCTGGGGCCTCTGTCGCGGGGTTTGGGGAGGTGGGGTTTCGATCGCTCACCGGGCGGCCATTTCGGTCGCTTCGCTGTGGGCCGCCATGGCCAGGGCTTGGTGCTGGGCGGTCGGCAGCTGGCGGTCGACCTCGCGGCGGACGGCGTTGACGCAATCGCGCATGGTCGTGCGCAGGTCGCCGGCGTCCAGGGTCGTGCGGCAGAAAGCGTTCGCGGCGGTCTCGATGCGGGCCTTGAAGATCTTGGCGTGGCCGGGATTGGCCAGGTTCAGATCGCCGTAGGCGACGCGGACGCTGTGCTCGCCTTCGGCGGCGTTGGCGGCTTGGGTCAGGCCCAGGACCGGAACGGCGGCCAGGCTCAGGCTGGCGACGGTAGTCAGGCTCATGATGAACTTGCGCATTTGAAGTATCCCTCTGGTTTGGCGCCGCTCCGTGCGCCGATGAATACTGTGTATTGGCAAGAGTTCTCCCAGTCCCGTTACGTCTCCTTCATGACGTGTAATTAAAGAAATGACGCGCGCTTCATGATGTGAACATCTCGTAATTTATGAAGTCACCGTGACATGCTGGCCAAGCTGAACCGCGAAGTAAATGAATGGTTAAGCTGCGCCCTGTTTTCGCCCCACGCGACCGTCATAGACCGCCGTCCTTCACCAAGCCGAAAGGTCAAGTGTGAGAACAGAGCCGCCCGCGCGCGGTCTCACGACTGACCGAACGTCGAAGAGGTAGCGGTTTGATTTCCAAGACCCTGGCGCTTCCGCCTCAGCACCTGCGTATCGCCTTCTTCTCCATGCTGGGGGTCGCGGCCGTGGCCGGAACGCTCAACGGCGCCGTCGCCCTGGGCGGATGGGCGGCCCGGACCGCGCCCGTCGCCGAGCCGGCTCCGGTCGTTGTTCCGATCCAGCCGAAGGCCGAAGAGGCAGAGCCCGCGCCGCCGCCCGCCTTCCAGTTCGACGCGCCGCTGCCGGGACGGGTTGTCAACTCGCCGTTCGGCCTGCGCCAGCTACCTTGGGAGGAGAACGGCCGTCTGCACGAAGGCGTCGACATCGCCGCCCCCAGCGGCGCGCTGGTCAAGGCCGCCGCCGACGGCGTGGTCAAGGCCACCGGGACCAGCCCGACCTACGGCCGCTATGTCCAGGTCATGCACAAGGGCGGCCTGACGACCCTCTACGCCCACCTGGCCAAGCCGGCCAAGGGCGTCAAGCGCGGGACCTACCTGCATCGCGGCGACACGGTCGCCTTCGTCGGCAATTCGGGCCGCTCGACCGGCTCGCACCTGCACTTCGAGATCCGCAAGGGCGACAAGGCCCTGAACCCGACCTTCTTCCTGGGCCGCAGCTTCGCCGAGGCCTCGGATTTGCCGCTGAAGGCCGCCGGCCGCGTCTCGCGCAAGGTCCACCTGGCCACGGTGTCCAAGTGGCCGGACGGCGTGAAGAAGGGGAGCGCGACCTCGGGCCGCGTCCAGATGGCCCGCCTGAAGAACGGCCGCGTCCGCGCCAGCATCCCCGTCGCCTCCACGCCGGTGGCCACGGTTCCGGCGCCGGCCGCGCAACCGGTGGCCGCCGCCAACGGTTTGGCGACTTAAAAGTCCGTCCTCGTCGTGATGCGCCTCGACGCGTCACAAAGCCTCACTACATTGAACGCCATGATCCAGCTTATCGGTCGCGGCGTCGCGGGCTTGGCCCTGCTTCTGGTTTCCTACATCGCCGTCGGCGGGCTGATGAGCGCCACAGGGGCGCCCAAGCCCCGGGGCCAGATGGTCGAGATCGAGCCGGGGCGGAAGCTGCGGCTAGTCTGCGAAGGGCCCCGCAGCGACCGGCCGGTGATCTGGCTGGAAGCCGGCGCCTTCGGCCTCGCCGCCGACTGGGGCGGAACCCAGGAAGCCCTGACCGCCGCCGGCTGGCGCTCGTGCGCCTATGATCGGGCCGGCATGGGCTACTCGCCCAAGGGTCCCAGCCCGCGCGACGGCATCGCCATCGTCACCGACTTCGAGAAGCTGGTCGCCGCCTCGGGCGAGCCGGGTCCTTACATCCTGGTCGGCCACTCGATGGCCGGCCTGCGGCTGCGCGAATACGCCGGGCGCAATCCGGACAAGGTGGCCGGGATCGTCCTGGTCGACGCCGCCACGCCCGAGGCCGCCCAGAACCCGCAGATGCAGGGCTTCATCAAGACCTTCGCCTCGGTCTCGAAATGGGCCGCGCGCGGGGCTTCGATCGGCCTCTACAAGCCGCTGGTCCACACGCGGTTTGGCGACAAGATCGACCTGCCGCCGGCCGCCAAGGCCGAGAAGGGCTGGGCCTTCGCCAACGGCCGCCACAACCGCACGGCGGCCGAGGAGGTCGGGCTGTGGAAACAGGCCTCGGACCAGGCCGCCGCCCAGCCGGATTTCGATCCGAAGTGGCCGGTGGCCGTGGTCACGGCCGGGCCGGTGGCCGGTCGCGAGCTGCGCAAGGAAATGCAGGCCGCCCCGGCGCGCCGGTCCCAGCACGGCCTGGTCGACCATGTCGAGGCCGCGACCCACACCCTGCTGATCGGCCGCCGCTTCGCCGACCACATCGTCCGCGCCGTCGCCTTCGTGGCCGACGCGTACAAGAAGGGCTGATACAACTTCAGAGAACATTGATTCGGGAGGCGTCCATCGTCAGCGCGGTCAGCCTGGAGGGCGTCAGCAAGACCTACGACGACTTCCACGCCGTGCGGGACGTCAGCTTCGAGGTCCCCGCCGGCCGGATCACCGGCTTCCTGGGCCCCAACGGCGCGGGCAAGACCTCGACGCTGCGCATGATCCTGGGCCTGATGCCGGCGTCGGCGGGGCGGATCACTGTGCTGGGCGCGAACGACGCCACCCGGGTTCGCCAGCGGATCGGCTTCCTCCCCGAGGAGCGCGGCCTCTACAAGCGGATGACCCCGGTCGACGCCATCGCCTTCTTCGCGGGGCTGAAGGGCGTGCCCGAGGCCGAGGGCCGGCGGCGGGCCAAGGCGATGCTGGAGGCCCAGGGCCTGGGTCCCGCCGCCAAGAAGCCGATCAAGGATCTCTCCAAGGGCATGGCTCAGAAGGTCCAGCTGCTGTCGGCCCTGGCGCACGAGCCCGAGCTGGTGGTGCTGGACGAGCCGTTCTCGGGCCTCGACCCCGTCAACCAGCAGAGCCTGGAGGCGATGATCCGCGAGATCGCCGCGCGCGGGGCCACGGTGCTGTTCTCGACCCACGTGATGCAGCACGCCGAGCGCCTGTGCGACAAGGTCGTGCTGATGGCCAAGGGGCGAAAGGTGTTCGACGGCGACGTGGCCGCGGCCCGCTGCGCCGCGCCCCGGGCGCTGGTGCTGGAGGGCGACCTCTCGGCCGCCGACGTCGCGGCCTTGCCGGGCCTGGGGGCCGTGACGTCCGAGCCCTCGCCCGACGGCGGCTGGCGGCACGTCGCCCTTCTGCCGGCGGACGGCGGCGGCCATGAGGCTCTGAAGGCCGCCTTCGCCCGCGACCTGGCGCTGCGACGGTTCGAGCTGAAGGAGCCCAGTCTGCACGACGCCTTCATCGTCCTGACGGGAGGCCAGGCATGAGCCGCCTCTTGAAGATCGCCCGCCGGGAGTACCTGGCCTATGTCCGCACGGTCGGCTTCTGGCTGTCGATCGTGGCGCTGCCGCTGGTGATCGGCGTCACCGCCTCGGCCCCGCTGATGATGATGAAGTCGGCCAAGCCCGAGCGGCTGGCCATCGTCGACCTGACCGGCCAGACCTTCGGGCCCGCCGTCGCCAAGGCCCTGGTCGAGGACCAGAGCCGCGCCAACGCCCGCGCCCTGCGCGCCGCCGCCCTGTCCGCCGCTGGGCCCCAGGCGCAGGAAGCGGTCCGCAAGGCCCAGGAGTGGGGCGGCGACGCGGCCGGCCGCGCGGCGCTGGCCCGCTATAATCCTTCCGCCGCCGCCCGTTTCAAGACGCCGCCGGCCAAGGCCATCGTCCTGCCCGCGCCCGCCGAGGCGCTGGCCGCCGCCACCCCGCGCGAGGCCGGCGTGATCGCCCGGCGCGAGGTCGCCGACAAGCGGCTCGATTCGGTGCTGATCCTCGGCGGCCGCGACGACGCCATCGTCATGGACCTGTGGAGCCGCAATCTCGGCGCGCCGGTGCTGGAGAACGACCTGAAGACCACCGTGGGCGAGATCATGCGCGAGCGCGCCCTGGCCCGCGCCGGCGTCTCGGCGCGCACCCTGAAGGCGGCCGACGGCCTCAGGCCCGCCTTCAACAGCCTGTCGCCCAGGGCCGCCTCGGGCGAGAAGGTGTCCCTTCGCGACCGCCTGCCGGCCATCGTCGGCTTCGCGGCCGGGATGCTGCTGTGGTCGATGATCCTGACCGGGGCCAGCATCCTGCTGAACAGCGTGATCGAGGAGAAGTCGAGCAAGATCCTCGAGGTGCTGCTGTCCTCGGCGTCGGTCACCGAGATCCTGGGCGGCAAGGTCCTGGGCGTGGCCGGCCTGACCCTGACCGTCCTGAGCATCTGGGCCCTGGGCGGCTGGGTCGCCCTGATCAACTTCGCCCCGGGCCTGGCCGGTGACATCCTGGCCGTGCTGCTGGGCAAGGGTCTGGTGTTCTATTTCGGCGCCTATCTGGTCGTCGGCTACCTGATGTACGCGGCGCTGTTCGCCGGGGTCGGGGCGTTCTGCGAGAGCCAGCGCGACGCCCAGACCCTGCTGGGGCCGATTATGATGGTGATGACCATCCCGGTGGTGTTCATGAGCCAGGCGATCCGCGCGCCCGACGCGCCGATCCTGGCCGCCCTGTCGTGGATCCCGCCGTTCACGCCGTTCCTGATGCCGGTGCGCATCGCCGGCGATCCGCCGCTGGTCCAGGTGCTGGGCACGACCGTGCTGATGATCGTGACCCTGGTCGCGATCATGATCTTCTCGACGCGCGCCTTCCACGTGGGGGCGCTGTCGACGGGGAAGGTGGACCTGAAGGGGCTGATCGGCCGGATCGTTCGCAAGCCAGCGGGGTAGGGCCAGAAACGACGAAGGCCGCGCGGATCACCGCGCGGCCTTCGAAATCTTCAGCGATGTGAAGAGAAGCGGGTCCTAGCGGGCCGGCTTCTTCGGCATCGGCAGCAGGCCTTCGCGCTGGGCGCGCTTGCGGGCCAGCTTGCGGGCGCGACGGACGGCTTCGGCCTTTTGGCGCGCGCGCTTTTCCGACGGCTTCTCATAGTGCACGTGCCGCTTCATTTCGCGGAACGAGCCTTCGCGTTGCATCTTCTTCTTCAGGGCCTTCAGCGCCTGATCGACGTTGTTGTCGCGGACGAAAATCTGGACCAGGGGTATCTCTCCATTCGACAGCCCGACCAATATTCCCAAGTCCCTCTTGAGGGGCCGGGCGGGCGAACAAAACCGGGTAACCTGGAAGGGGTGCTCCCAGGCGATGAGGCGGGGCTGATAGCAGAGCGAAGGCGCTCTGTCCATGCGCGACGCGGCCTAAACACCGGTGTAGACTCGGATTTATGAGCCAGACCGCCCGTACATCCGACGAGAGCTCCACTCAAGCTTCGGGCCCGCGAGGGTCAAGCTGGGCCGACGACGCCGAACAGCGCGTCCTGGACGAGGCCGTGCGCCTCGCGCCCAAGGCCGGCTGGAACGCCGGACTCGTCTCACGCGCCCTGGCCGCGGCGGGTTTCAGCGAGGCCGAGGGCCAGCTGCTGCTGCCGGAAGGGGCCCGCGACCTGGCCGCCCTGCTGTCGCGACGCCATGACGCGGCCGCGCTCCAGCGCCTGAAGGCTTTCGATGTCGCGGCCCTAAAGATTCGCCAGCGGATTCGCGAAGGGGTGGTCGCGCGCCTCGATGCGGCCCAGCAGCACGCCGATGTCCTGCGCCCGCTGGCCGCCTTCCTGGCCTTTCCGACCAATCTGGCCCTGGCCCTGCGGCTGACCTGGGACTCGGCCGACGTGATCTGGCGGTGGGCGGGCGACACGGCGACCGACGAGAACCACTATTCCAAGCGGGCGATCCTGTCGGGGATCCTGGTCTCGACCCTGGCCGTCGACCTGGCCTCGGGCCGCGACTCGGCGCTCTCGCACCTGGACGCGCGCATCGACAACGTCATGGCTTTCGAGAAATGGAAGGCGGGCCTCAAGCCCATGGACCTGGCCGGCGAGGTTGTCGGGGCCCTGGCGCGGATGCGGTACGGGAAGTGAGCCAACTCCCGCTTCCCCGGCGAAAGCCGGGGCCCAGCTGGAAAGGGCGCTGGGGTGAGTTCTAGAGCGTCGGACATGAAATCGGAATCGAAGGGATTCCAGGTTTGCGCGAAGCATGATTCACCGTGGTTGGAGGTGGATCATGGGCAAGAGCTATTCGGGTGATCTTCGAGATCGGATCATTGGCTACGTCAGCGCCGGTGGATCACGTCGTGGTGCGGCCAAGCACTTTGGGGTCAGCAACAGTTGCGCGGTGAAGCTGCTGGCGCGGGTGGAGCAGACGGGCTCTTGTGCGCCAGCGCGCCAGGGACGGCCGCCGGGAGACGGCAAGCTGGCGGCGCATCGGTCGTTCCTGATCGAACAGGTCGAAGCCAAGCCGGATATCACCCTGCCGCAACTGGCGGCCTTGCTGGAGGCGCAACGCGGGGTGAGCGCGGATCCCAGTTCGCTGTCGCGGGCGCTTCGCGCGGCTGGGTTCACATATAAAAAAAGCCCTGATGGCCTCGGAGCGCGCACGCGAAGCGGTGCGTGAACGGCGCAGGGAGTGGATCGAGCACCGCCAGCCCGTCATGCGCCAGCAGCCGGCGCGGCTGGTGTTCATTGACGAGACGGCGGTCACCACCAAGATGACCCGGCTGCGCGGCCGCAGCCTGCGCGGTAAGCGCCTGGCGGCCGATGCGCCCTTCGGCCACTGGAGAACCCAGACCTTCATCGCTGGCCTGCGATGCGCGCAGCTGACCGCGCCCTGGGTGCTCGATGGCCCGATGAACCGCGACGCCTTCGACGCCTATGTCGAGACCCAGCTAGCGCCGACGCTCAGCCCCGGTGACGTCGTGGTTCTCGACAACCTCGCCGCCCACAAGGGACCAAGAGCCGTCCAGGCCCTCAAGGCGCGGGGAGCCTGGTTCCTGTTCCTCCCGCCCTACTCGCCCGACCTCAACCCGATCGAGATGGCCTTCTCAAAGCTAAAAGCCCATCTGCGCGGCGCCTGCGCTCGCACCTTCGACGACCTCTGGAGGGCCGTCGGCGACATCTGCAGCCTCTACGAGCCCCAAGAGTGCTGGAACTACTTCAAGGCCGCTGGCTATGCGTCACATTAAACGCACGATGCTCTAGAAGCTCAGAGCCTTTCCCGTCAGCCCTGGTGTTCCGAGATCTGGGTCCCGGCTTTCGCCGGGAAGGCGGATTTGTTCACCCCCCGAACGCGGCGGCCAGGCGGTCGAAGTGGGCCTGCACCGGGCGCGGGGCCTCTTCGTTCGGCGATTCGACGTACATGCGGCGATCCAGGTGGCGGACGCGCTCGTACAGGCGCTCGCTGCGCGTCAGCAGGTTCGTCAGGCCGAAGGGCAGTTCCTCTATGGCCGGCGGCTGGCCGGCGGCCTCCTCGCCCAGGCGATACGATTCG
The DNA here is from genome assembly GCF_023935105.1 of Caulobacter segnis. Classification (NCBI taxonomy): domain Bacteria; kingdom Pseudomonadati; phylum Pseudomonadota; class Alphaproteobacteria; order Caulobacterales; family Caulobacteraceae; genus Caulobacter; species Caulobacter sp. RL271. The sequence goes on from NZ_CP096040.1 coordinate 895,695, forward strand.
GCGCAGGCGGCTTCCGGCGGCATCTCGCCCTCGCGCACCGCGCGCTGGACCAGCAGCCACGAGGCCACCTGCATCAGGCGGGTGGTCAGGCGCATGCTCTCGGTGGCGTAGCCCAGGGCGGCGTTGCGGGAGAGCACCTTGCTGTCGTGGCGGCCCGCCCCGTCCAGATAGGCGGCGGTCTCCTCGACCAGCTGCATGCCTTCCTCGAAGGTCCGGTCGAACAGTTCCGATCGCGCGAAATCCTGGATCACTCCGGCGCGCCAAGGCGTGTCCGCGAACGCGTTCACTTCGGTCATAGCTACCCAATGCCCCTTCGAAAGGCCGCGAGGACGTCCCGCTCGGCGACGCAGCTGCAATGCTCGTGCCAGACCGAACCGTCCCGTTTCGCGACCCGCCCCCTTTCGAACCGACCGTACGCGTACTGAATCGGGCGTCCGAAAGCGGATGAGCGCTTAAGACGCCAGTAACCTCACCGAAACCTTAAAAAGAGCTTTTAGTCCAGGCGACCAAACAACGCATTGGCCGCGTCGCGACCGGCCTTCTTCTTGGTCAGCTGGGCCTTGGTGCGTTCGATTTCCGCCTGCAGGGCCGCGATCCGGTCCTCCAGTTCCGCGACGCCGTAGGCTTCCAGGTCCTCGTGGGTTGTCTCGTTCAAGGCGCGTCCGCTGAAGGCGCGGGGTTCCGCAGGCTCTTCGAACATCGGCTTTTCTCCTTTTCCGCCGGATATCTGACGCCTACCTAGGCTGCAAGGCAAGCTTTGCGAGGATCCGGGACCATGACCCAGACGATGACGGCGATCGCGATCGAAGGCCGCAAGGGACCCGCCGAGGCCCTCCAGGCGGTCCAGCTGGAGCGTCCCACGCCGGGACCGGGACAGGTCCTGATCAAGGTCGCCGCCGCCGGGGTGAACCGTCCGGATCTGTTGCAGCGCCTGGGCTTCTATCCGCCGCCGCCCGGCGCGCCCACCACCCTGGGGCTGGAGATCGCGGGCGAGGTCGTGGACGGCGCGGGGCGCTGGAAGGCCGGCGACAAGGTCTGCGCACTGCTGGGCGGCGGGGGCTACGCCGAATACGCGGTGGTCGACGCCCGCCATGCGCTGCCGATCCCGAGCGGCCTGGATCCGGTCCATGCCGCGGCCCTGCCCGAGACCGTCTTCACCGTCTTCGCCAACGTGTTCGAGCACGGCGCGCTGAAGGCGGGCGAGACCCTGCTGGTTCATGGTGGGACGTCCGGAATTGGAACAACCGCGATCGCCATGGCCAAGGCGGCGGGCGCCAAGGTCATCGCCACGGGGCGTGGGTCGGACAAGAAGGCCAAGGCGCTCGAGCTGGGCGCCGACATCGCCGTCGATACGAAGGCCGAGGACTTCGCCGAGGTGGTCAAGGCGGCCGGCGGGGCCGACGTGATCCTCGACATGGTCGGGGCCAGCTATTTCGAGAAGAACCTCGACGCCCTGAACACCGGCGGCCGCATCGTCTACATCGCCAGTCTGGGCGGGGCGGTGCTGGAGGTCCCGGTGATGAAGGTCATGCAGAAGCGCGCGGTGATCACCGGCTCGACCCTGCGCCCCCGCTCGGCCGACGAGAAGGCCCGCCTGGCCGCCGAGGTCGAGCGCGTGGCCTGGCCCTGGGTGGCGGCCGGCAAGCTGAAGCCGATCGTCGACGCGACCTTCCCCTTGGCCGACGCCGCCAAGGCCCACGCGCACCTCGAGGCCGGGGAGCACGTGGGCAAGGTGGTGCTGGTGGTCTAGTTCTGCGCGCCCGCCGCAGCGGGAGCGACGGACGGAGCGGGGCTCGGCACCGTGCCGGGCGCGACGATTGGGGTGGTCACTGTCGAGTCCTGGTCGACGAAGGCGGTCAGGCGCTGACCGGATTTGATCTCGACGTCCTTGCCGTGCTTGATCAAGCCGAGCGGTCCGAACAGCACCGTCAGGGTAATGGTGGTGCCGTAGCGTGCGCTGCCCTCGGCGCCTTTCTGGCCGCGCAGGCGTATGCGGGCATTGCCTGCCTTCAGGTAATCGAAGCGAACGTTCAACTCGCCGGGCTTGCCCATCATGCCTTTTTTCTTGGCATGGGTGACCTCGCCGGCCCCACGCAGGCCGGCAGGCAAGGTCGTGCCGTCGGCTAGGGTCACGTCTTCGGCCAGGCTGATCGAGAAGCGGTCGCCCTCGTGGCTGGTCTCGGAAGACAGGCTGTCGTCGAAGCGGATGGAGAGCTCGGTGCCCTCCGGAACCTGCACGGTCGTTTGAGCGAACGCTGGCGCGCACACAAAGATCACACTCGCGGCGCACGCCGCGGTGAAAAACGTTTTCATAGGTGTTCCCCCCATCGGCCTTTCGCCGACGGGCAGAGCTAAGCTGAGCACGCAAGGCTTGTGAACTGGAGATTTCTCGCTCAGAGGGCGAGAGTCCTCAAATCGCGTATCGCGTCGGCCCAGCGGGTCTTGGTGTCGACGGTGACTTTCACGGCCCTGAACATTCAACCCACTCAATAGAAGAGAGCAGGAACCACACAGTCCCCGTTCCCTTTTTCCGAGAACCGGATTATAGCGTTGACCAACATCCCGCCCGGCCGAAAGGCCGGGCGCCGTCATTTCTGGAGGACCGCATGTCCGACATCCTGATGCCCAAGGCGACCGCCGTCTGGTTGGTGGACAACACCTCGCTGAGCTTCGAGCAGATCGCCGATTTCTGCGGCCTGCACCCGCTGGAAGTGCGCGGCATCGCCGACGGCGAAGTGGCGCGCGACATCCGCGGCGCCGACCCGATCGGCAACGGCCAGCTGACCCGCGAGGAACTGGACCGCGCCCAGGCCAATCCCGACTACCGGATGAAGGCCCAGGTCAGCCGTCACGCCGAGCTGCTGAAGCCGGCCAAGAAGGCCCCGCGCTACACGCCGGTGTCGCGCCGCCAGGACCGTCCGGACGCCATCGCCTGGTTCCTGCGCCACCACCCCGAGGTGACCGACGCCCAGATCTCCAAGATCCTGGGCACCACCAAGGCCACGATCGAACAGGTTCGCGCCCGCACGCACTGGAACGCCGCCAACATCAAGCCGGTCGACCCGGTGACCCTGGGCCTGGTCGGCCAGCTGGAGCTGGACGCCCTGGTCAAGAAGGCCGCCGAGAAGAAGGCCAAGGACGACCTGAAGAAGGGCATCGTTCCGGAAGACCCGACCCTGCGCCCCGCGTCGGAAGCCGGCCAGTTCGAGCCGGAGGTCGAGGAAGAGGAAGAAGACTTCCGCGCCCCGCGCGGCGACATCAAGGCCGAGGACGTGTTCGGCAAGTCGACGGGCTATGTCGACGAGGAAGACGAGGAGTAGGATTTTCGTCTCCCCGGCTTTCGCCGGGGGCGGTCTAGGGATCCAGAAAGAACAAAGGCCCCGCTCCTTGCCGGAGCGGGGCCTCGTGTTTTTAGGCTTCTGATTCAAGCCGCTAGTGGAGTCGCGCCCTCAGGCCCTCGATCTCCTCCTTCAGCCGAAGCTTTTGACGCTTAAGCTCCCTAAGCATCGTTCCATCGCTACCGGGTCTACTGGTCTCCTCCTGGATCTTGCGATCAAGGTTCTCGTGACGGGACCCAAGCTCGCGGATACGGGATTCGATGGCCATGGCTCTCGGCTCCTTGCTGTTGGAGAGGAAATTGAACACCCGCTGCGCGAAGCTGTCAGATCACATATGATTGCAATCGGCGGCGCTTGACCTGGCCGCGCTTGCTCCCATGACGGACGAAAATTCACCATGACCGAGGCTTCCAAGACCGTTGATCGTCCAAGAGAAACGGCGCGGCTTGTGGTCGGCGTCACGGGCGCCTCGGGCGTGGTCTATGGCCTGCGGACGCTGGACGCGCTGCGCGAGTTGGGCGTCGAAAGCCACCTGGTGGTGTCCAAATCGGCGGCGCTGACGCTCGCCCAGGAGGCAGGCCTGAGCATGGCCGAGGTCAACGCCAAGGCCGACGTCGTCTATCGCGCCGCCGATGTCGGGGCGGCCATCGCCTCGGGCTCGTTCCGCACCCTGGGCATGATCATCGCGCCCTGTTCGGTGCGGACGATGAGCGAGATCGCCACGGGCGTAACGTCCTCGCTGCTGACGCGCGCCGCCGACGTCACCTTGAAGGAGCGCCGCGACCTGGTGCTGATGGTGCGCGAGACGCCGCTGCACCTGGGCCACCTGCGCACCCTGACCAAGCTGGCCGAGATGGGCGCGATCATCGCCCCGCCGCTGCCGGCCTTCTACGCCAAGCCCGCCTCGATCGCCGAGATGGTCGACCAGTCGGTCGGCCGCGCGCTGGACCTGTTCGACCTGTCCTGGAAGCCGGTGAAGCGCTGGGGCGAGGACTTGCCGTCCATTGGGGAAACGCTGGCCGGCAAGGGCGGCCAAGGGGAAGAGAGTTAACGCCGATGCGGCTGTGGGACTGGGCTCTGGAGGTCTATGCGCGACAACCTATCGCGGAGGCCTGCCTGCACCTGCAGGACGCCCACGGCCAGAACGTTCCCTACCTGTTGTGGGCCGCCTGGATGGCCGGGGAGGGCCGATCGGCCGACCTCAAGGACGCCGCCCGGATGATGCGCGCCTGGGACGCCGAGGTCGGGGCCCCCTGCGCGGCGTGCGCCGGGCGCTGAAGCCGCCGCGTCCTCCGGTCGACGAGGCCGCCAAGGACGCCCTGCGCGACGCGGTGAAGGCCGTCGAGCTGAAGGGCGAGCGCGTCCTGATGGAAAGCCTGGAGGCGCTTTCGGGCCCTTCGGGCGCGCCCACGGACGTCCTGGCGGGCCTGGTCGCCGCCGCGGAAGCGTCCGGTGACCCGCCACGCCGTTCGGCGCTGGAAAAGCTGGCCGCCGCCCTTGCAAAGCCACTCGGTTGAGCGCCTTTACGCGCTGTCAGCCTTTGCTATCTATCACCCGGAGTGGGGCCAATCCGAGACATGTCCATGAACGACGATGATCCGTCGGAAGACACCGACATCGCGATCGAACGTCGCCTCGCCGACCTGCGCGAGGAGCACAAGGACCTCGACGACGCGATCCAGGCGTTGGAGCAGCGCTACCAGCCCGACATGCTGCAGATCGCCCGCCTGAAAAAGAAGAAGCTGGCCCTCAAGGACGAGATCGGCCGTCTGGAAGACCTGCTGACCCCGGACATCATCGCCTAGCGGTCAAGCCGCGCCGTAATCCGCATCCTGGGCCGCTTCCAGCGCGCGGACCGTCTGCAGCAGGCGGCCGGGGGTGATCGGCTTTTCCAGGCGCGCGTCGGCGTGCTGGTCGGCCTTCAGCAGGCGAGAATCACAGGCCGAAGCCATCAGGGTGATCGCTTCGGGGCGCGTGCGACGCACGGCGCTGACCAGCTCGCCGCCGCTCATGCGCGGCATCGAGTGGTCGGTGATCACCAGGTCCGGCGCGAAGCTCTCCAGGGCTTCGAAGGCCTCCTGGCCATCCAGGCACAGAAGGACGTCGAACCCCGCCTCGGTCAGGGTGATTTCGTAGATCATCGAGAGGACGGGATCGTCCTCGGCGATCAGAATTCGCTGCATGCGACCCGCCCCGTCATGCTTAACAGACCATGAACGTGTTACCGCACTCATCGGGTCGCGGTCGCCGTGCGATAAGGTCGCATGACCGGCGGTTGTGAGCTTAGCCTTTGAGCGTATTCACGGTTTTCCGGGGCGACCCGTGAAAACGGCGTCTCAGCCGGCCACGGCCTTGCGCTTGCGGACGAACATCGCCGCGTCGGCCTCGGCCAGCGAGACCTCGGGATCGGCGCCGGGCTCGATCTCGCGCACGCCGAACGAGACGTGCAGGGGCGCCGACCACTCGCCGAACTCGACCGGCCGCGAGCGGATGGCGTCGGCCAGGGTGTGGGCCTTGGCCAGGGCCATCTCCTTGTCGGCCTGGGACAGCAGCACGGCGAACTCGTCGCCGCCCATGCGGCCCACCAGGTCGCTCTCGCGGACATTGGCCAGCAGCCGTTTGGCCACCGCCTTCAGCGCCTCGTCGCCGGCGGCGTGGCCGAAGCGGTCGTTGACGCTCTTGAAGTTGTCCAGATCGAAGAACACCAGGCTGGCCGACGAGCCGTAGCGCTGGGCGAAGGCCGAGACGCGCTTGGTCTCGCGCAGGAAGGCCCGGCGGTTCAGCACCGGGGTCAGGGCGTCCATGTCAGCCAGGCCCTGGGCCTCGTTCAGGCGCAGCTTCAGGACCGAGACCTCGTTGCGCAGGTCGTCGATCTCGCTCATCAGCGTCGTGAGGGCCTCGACCACCTTGGGGGTCAGGTCCGCCTCGGTGAGGCCGAGGAAGGCGGCGCTGTCCGGCGCGGAAACCTCGCGGACCGCGACCTGGGCCCCAGCGCGGACCAGGGCCCGCTTGCGGATGGCGGCGAAGGGTTCTGTCCGGGCGCCGGTAATCTTCATGACCTTACGGGGAATCGATATGGCACAGCTTCAGCATGGTTAACGGGAACCGTGTTCGATGCAATTGGGGGCGCCGATAAGTCGCATACCTAGGGTCACGCTTGCCTGCTCCCGAAGCGCTTTGTGTCGTTTTGGGCTTGCGCCGAGGGAACGGCGCGCATACGGGGCGGCTCTCCTTCGCCCAGCGCCGAGAGGAACGACGCCATGGCCGCCACCACCCCGCCTGTCGCCATCATCATGGGCAGCCGCTCGGACTGGCCGACCATGAAGGGCGCGGCCGACGCCCTGGACGGCCTGGGCGTGACCTGGGAGGCCAAGGTCGTCTCGGCCCACCGCACCCCCAGCGCCTGTTCGACTTCGCCACGGGCGCGCAGGCGGCCGGCTACAAGGTGATCATCGCCGGAGCCGGCGGCGCGGCCCACCTGCCGGGCATGGCCGCCTCGATGACCAACCTGCCCGTGCTGGGCGTGCCGGTGCAGTCCAAGGCCCTGAGCGGCCTGGATAGCCTGCTGTCGATCGTCCAGATGCCGGGCGGCGTCCCGGTGGCGACCCTGGCGATCGGCGAAGCCGGGGCCAAGAACGCCGGCCTGCTGGCCGCCCAGATCCTGGCCCTGTCCGATCCCGCCCTGGCGGGCCGGCTCTCGGCCTTCCGCGCCGCCCAGACCGACAGCGTCGCCGAGAGCGTCGAGGACTAGCACCCCATGGCTGACTTTCCCCTGGTTCCTGGTTCGACCATCGGCATCCTCGGCGGGGGACAGCTGGGGCGCATGCTGGCCCTGGCCGCCGCCCGCCTGGGCTTCGACGTCGTCATCCAGGATCCCGAGGAGAACGCTCCCGCCGGCCGCGTCGCCGCCCGCCAGATCGTCGCCGCCTACGACGACCGCTGGGCGCTCAAGCGCCTGGCCGAGGCCTGCGACGTCGTCACCTACGAGTTCGAGAACGTCCCGGCCGACACGGTGTCGGAGCTGACCGCCCTGGGCGCGATCGTTTCGCCCGGGGCCAAGGCCCTGGCCGCCGCCCAGGACCGGGTGGTCGAGAAGAGCTTCCTGGCCGAGATCGGCGTGCCGACGGTGGCTTTCGCGTCGGTCCACGACAGCGACAGCCTGGTCGCCGCCGTGGCCAAGATCGGCGCCCCGTCGCTGCTGAAGACCCGCCGCGAGGGCTATGACGGCAAGGGCCAGGCCTGGATCCAGAAGGCCAAGGACGCCGAGGCCGCCTTCGACAAGATCGGCCGCCAGGCCGCGATCCTCGAGGCCCCCGCCGACTTCGGTCGCGAGCTGTCGGTGATCGCCGCCCGGGGCCGCGATGGCGAGATCGCCTGCTATCCGGTCAGCGAGAACCACCACGAGGGCGGCGTCCTGCGCCGCACCGTCGCGCCGGCCAAGGTCACCCCGGCCACGCGCGACCAGGCCGAGGCCATCGCCGCCAAGATCCTGACCGCCCTGGACTATGTCGGCGTCATCGGCGTCGAGCTGTTCGAACTGGCCGGCGGCAAGCTGCTGGTCAACGAGTTCGCGCCGCGCGTCCACAACACCGGCCACTGGACCCAGGACGGCTGCGAGGTCGACCAGTTCGAGCAGCACATCCGCGCCGTCGCCGGCTGGCCGCTGGGCCCGACCGCGCCGCACCATCACGTCGAGATGACCAACCTCTTGGGCGCCGACGTCGACGCCTGGAAGAAGCTGGCCGCCGAGCCCGAGACCCGCGTCCACCTCTACGGCAAGGGCGAGGCCCGCCCCGGCCGCAAGATGGGCCACGTCAACCGGCTGCGGTCCCTGAAGGACTGACCGGCGTCGCTGGACTCCTGGGCTCGCCCAGGCGGGCCTTCAGGCGCAGCGCCGGCTTCTCGACCAGGAACCAGGACAGGGCCGCGAACGGCAGGGTCAGGGCCAGCGAGGTCACAAGGTTCAGCTGGTGCTGCGTGGCCAGCCATTGCTGCAGCGGGAAGCTGTAGATGTAGAGGCCGTACGACAGGTCGGCCGGCGGCTTGGGCAGGCGCAGCCGGCCCAGTCCCACGACGGCCAGGGGCAGGGCCAGGAACCAGGCCGGCGTGAGCAGGAAGACGAGGGCGGCGAGCGCGGCCAGGGGGCTTGGTCGCGTCCCGTTCGCCTGCAGGCTGGCCCCGGCCAGGAACAGGAAGCCGTTCAGCGCCGCCAGATAGGCGATCCGTCCCAGGTCGCCCCGCGCGTCCAGGCCGGTGGCGTGCAGGGCGATCGCGGCGATCGCCGCCAGCGCCGTCAGGCTCTCCAGCGCCAGGGGCATGGCCCGCCGCGCGGGGCCCAGGACCGCCAGGCCCAGATAGGCGGTGAACTCCAGCCGCAGGGTCCACAGCGAGCCGTTGACGATCCCGGCCACGGGCGCGGCCAGGAAGACGCCGGGCAGGCCATAGGTCACCGCGTACAGCGACAGGTTCCTGGCGACGTAGCTCCAGGTCTCCGGATCCAGCATATAGGCGGACAGGCCGCGCGTGGTGACCAGCGGGCCCAGCACGAAGGCGGTCAGCAACAGGGCGACCAGCAGGCCGGGCAGGATCCGCAGCGCTCGCCTCGCCAGGAAGGCCATGGGGCGCGGGTCGCGCGCCTGGCTGCCGGCGACCAGATAGCCGCTGATCACGAAGAAGATCCCGACGCCCAACGCGCCCAGGTCCAGGCCCGACCCCAGCATCGACGGTGGCTGCCCGTTCAGCACGCGCGTGTGATGGGCGATCACCAGGATCGCCGCGATCAGCCGTAGATAATCGAAACCGCCCATCGCAAACTCAAGTCGCGCCAAGGGTCACGCTTAGATCGTCCTGGGACGGCCGAGGCAAGGCCCGCGCGAAGGGAGGGCTTGATGTCGCCGGTGCTCGAGACCGAACGGCTGATCCTGCGGGTTCCGACGCAGGCCGATTTTGACGCGGGCTGGGCGGCGTTCCACGGCGATCCCGAATGCATGCGCCATCTGGGCGGGGCCATGCCGCGCAGCATCGCCTGGCGCGCCCTGGCCCAGGTGGTCGGCATGTGGCCGTTGCGGGGCTTCGGGACCTTCTCGCTGATCGAGAAGGCCACTGGCCGCTGGGTCGGCCGCTCGGGACCCTGGCAGCCCGAAGGCTGGCCGGCCCGCGAGGTCGGCTGGATGCTGCATCGCTCGGCCTGGGGCCAGGGCTACGCCACCGAAGCGGCGGAGGCGTCCTTGCGGTTCGTGTTCGACACGCTGGGCTGGACCTCGGTCGCCCACATGATCCATCCGGAGAACCTGGGCTCGCAAGCCGTGGCCGCCCGCATCGGCTCGCGCTTCCTGGAGATGGTCGACCTGCCGCCGCCGATGGATGTGGCGGGCCCGACCCAGATGTGGGGCCAGACGGCGGAGGACTGGCGGGCGAACCGGCCGGCGCCGCGGGCCCCCACCTGACCACGTTCCGCGTGGTCGTCCGCCCCCGCAAGGGGCGGAAGGTGATCCTTCTTCCCCCTCCGGGGGAGGAGCGCCGCAGGCGCGGAGGGGCGCGAGAGTACGAGGTTGGCCGGGACAATCCTCCCCCTAGCGGGGGAGGTGGCGCGAAGCGCCGGAGGGGGGAAGTGCTGGAGAGCCGGCCTCTTCCCCCCTCCGTCGCCGCTACGCGTCGACACCTCCCCCGCTAGGGGGAGGATTTCACGAGGATTGAGCGGGCTCTATCCCCGGAATTCGCGAGATCGAAGCCAACGAAATCAATCGCTTGTCGATTTTCACGTCCTGCTGAATGATCCGCGCTCAGAACCGCCCCCATACTAACTGCACCTGATGGCGCGGAAGGGACGTCCGGCCGGCGATCGAGACGGCTGTCAGGGGTGGTCGAGCGGGAAGCGCTCGCCGGGTTTCTTCGGAAGCTCGTCTTCGCGACGGATCCAGGCGCAGGTTCCCTGAAACATCGGGACGAAGCCCCAGATCCTTCCCTTAGGGGGCGGTGAAGATCAGGCGAACGCGGCAGGTCCGGGCTGAAATCCCCCGGACGGTCCGGATCCGGAGTTCGTCGCTCCGGCCCGCCCGTCGAAGGCCTCTTCCGGAGCGGATCAATACCCCGCGACCCGGAGGCTTTCGGATAACGACCACGCGGAGCGTCCTGGCTTCGTCGAAACGGTATTCACTACTCAAACCTCCGGACGGATGTCCGGCGCTCCGCGTCCCTTTCCATGCCTTCAGCGGCACGCCGCGTGAAGCGGCGGCCTCGTGTCGTCAGGCGTGGCCGTGCTATGGCCGGCTTTCGGATAGGCAGGACCCCCATGACCGAACAGGCGCTCATCGGATTGATCGGCGGCATGAGCTGGGAAAGCTCGGCCCAATACTATCGGCTGATCAACGAGGCCGTGCGCGAGCGGCTGGGCGGCGTGGCTTCGGCGCGGACCCTGATGTGGTCGTTCGACTTCGCCGAGATCGAGCGCCTGCAGCACGCCGGCCGCTGGCCCGAGCTGTCGCGGCGCCTGGCCGACGCGGCCCGGGCCCTGGAGGCCGGCGGGGCCGACTTTCTGGTGCTCTGCACCAACACCATGCACCGCGAGGCCGACGCGATCGAGGCGGCGGTTCACATCCCGCTGCTGCACATCGCCGACCCGACCGGCGCGGCGATCACGGCCGCCGGTCTCTCCACCGTGGGCCTGCTGGGCACGGCCTTCACCATGGAGCACGATTTCTATCGCGGCCGGTTGGAAACGAAGCACGGCCTGACCGTGTTGACGCCCGACGCCGACGACCGCGCCGCCGTGCACCGGATCATCTACGAAGAGCTGGTCGCCGGCCGGGTGCTGGACGCCTCGCGCGAGGTCTACAAGGCGGCGATCGCGCGCCTGGTCGAGCGCGGGGCCCAGGCGATCATCCTGGGCTGCACCGAGATCATGCTGCTGATCGGCCAGGCCGACAGCCCGGTCCCGGTGTTCGACACCACGACCCTGCACGCCATGGCGGCGGTGGATCGGGCCCTCGTTGATCTTAAGGCGGCGGACTTCACCTAGGCGAGCGCGCTGCTAGGGTGCCCGCGTTGTCACGGAGCTTCCCATGCGTCTCGCCCTCGCCCTGACCGCCAGCCTGTCGATCCTGGCGAGCGCGGCGCACGCCCAGAGCGCCTACGACGCCGTGGATCCGTTCATCGGCACGGGCGGCGAGGGCCACACCTTTCCCGGCGCGGTGGTCCCGTTCGGCATGGTGCAGCTGAGCCCCGACACCGACATCCTGCCGTTCAAGCAGAGCTACGCCCGCGCCGCCGGCTACCGGTTCGGCGACCCGACCATCCTGGGCTTCTCGCACACCCACTTCTCCGGCGCGGGCCACTCGGACCTCGGCGACATCCTGCTGACGCCGGTCAGCGGCGAGGCGAAACTGGAGCCGGGCGAGGCCGACAAGCCGGGCTCGGGCTATCGCTCGCGCTACAGCCACGACACCGAGGTCGCCCAGCCGGGCTACTACGCCGTGACCCTGAGCGACAGCCGCGTCCACGCCGAGTTGACGGCGGGCCTGCGCACCGGCCTGCACCGCTACACGTTCCAGAAGGGCGACCGAGCCCAGGTGCTGATCGACCTGCGCAGCTCGATCTACAACTATCCGGGCAAGGTGCTGTGGTCGCGGCTGCGGGTGGCCCCCGACGGCACGGTCACCGGCTATCGCGAGACGCGCGGCTGGGCCCCGGGCCGCAAGCTCTATTTCGCCATCCGCTTCGACAAGCCGCTGGTCGGCCAGGCCTTCCACAACCGCGAGGCGGACGTGCCCTATAAGGGCTTCGCCCAACCGGGCCGCACGCCCGAGGATCGCGCCCAGATCCAGGGCCGCGCCCTGGTCGGGGTGTTCGACTTCGGCCAGTTGGACGGCCCGCTGACGGTGAAGGTGGCGCTGTCCTCGGTCAGCGAGGACGGGGCGATCGCCAACCTGGCCAGCGACGAGCCGGGCTTCGACTTCGACGCCCAGCGGGGCCGGGCCAAGGCGGCCTGGGAGACGGCGCTTTCGGCGATCGACATCGAGGCGCCGGCGCCGATGAAGAAGACCCTCTACACGGCGCTCTACCACACCCTGCTGGCCCCCAGTGTCTTCGCCGACGCCGACGGACGCTATCGCGGGCCAGACGACCAGGTGCATGCGGGACAGCTGGATGGCCGGCCGTTCACCTTCCACTCGACCTTCTCGCTGTGGGACACCTTCCGGGCCGAGCATCCGCTGCTGACCCTGGTCCAGCCGGCCGACTACACCAACGACGTGGTCAATTCGCTGATCGCCTCGCAGCGCCAGAGCCCCTACGGCATCCTGCCGGTCTGGCAGTTCCACGGTCAGGAGACCTGGACGATGATCGGCTACCACGCCGTCCCGGTCATCGCCGACGCCTGGATGAAGGGCATCCGGGGCTACGACGGCAAGGCGGCCCTGGACGCCATGGTCAAGAGCGCGACCTACGCCCCTTACGGCGGCCTCGGCGACTACATGAAGCTTGGCTACGTCCCGATCGACAAGGAGCCCGAGGCGGCCTCCAAGACGGTGGAGTACGCCTATGACGACTGGACCATCGCCAAGGTGGCGGCCGACCTGGGCCAGGGCGAGATCGCCAAGACCTTCGAGAGGCGAGCGTCCTACTGGCGCAACAGCTTCGACCTGAAGACCGGCTTCCTGCGGGCCCGCAAATCGGACGGCGCCTATCGCGAGCCGTTCGACCCGACCGCCATCAACTACGGCTCGGACTACACCGAGGGCAACGCCTGGCAATATTCGTGGTTCGCGCCGCAGGACCTGGGCGGGGTGGTCAAGGCGCTGGGCGGCGACGCGGCGACGGTCAGGAAGCTGGACGCCATGTTCGACTTCGACAATTCCAAGATCGACTATTCGCACGCCGAGGACATCGCCGGCCTGATCGGCCAGTACATCCACGGCAACGAGCCCAGCCACCACGTGGCCTATCTGTACGACTACGCCGGCGCGCCGTGGCGCACTCAGGCCCGGCTGACCCAGATCGTGAACAGCCAGTACAAGCCGACCCCCGACGGGCTGTCGGGCAATGACGACCTGGGCCAGATGTCGGCCTGGCTGATGTTCACGGCGCTGGGCTTCTATCCCGTCACCCCGGCCTCGAACGAATACGCCATCGGCCGGCCGTTCGTGGAGCGGGCGGCGCTGAACCTGCCGAACGGCAAGCGCTTCACGGTGCGGGCGGCCGGACTGTCGGAGGCCGCGCCCTACGTCGGCAAGGTCACCCTGAACGGCAAGCCGCTGACCCGCGCCTACCTCCGGCACGACGAGATCGTCGCCGGCGGCGAGCTGGTCTTCACGATGAGCGCGACGCCGAACAAGACCTGGGCGACGAAGCCGGCCGATCGCCCGGCCTCGATGACGCCGTACCGCTAGTTCGGCTGAGTCGGCTGGGCTGGCGGGGCCGGAACCAGCGCCGGCGGCGGCGCGGCGGCCTCTTCCAGCTCCGACGCGGCGCGGGCGAACTCGGCGGCGAGCGTCTCGTAATAGCCGTTGCGCGGATCGGGCTGCAGTTCGACCACCGGATCGGGCAGCAGCCAGTCGAAGTCGCGGACCGCCAGCGTCTGGTGGGCCGTGACCATGAAGCGCCGCCACAGGGTGGCCGGGATGTCGCCGCCGACGATCCGGTTCATCGGCTTCTCGTCGTCGTTGCCGACCCAGACGCCGGTCACATAGTCGGGGGTGAAGCCGACGAACCAGGCGTCGCGCCAGTTCTGGCTGGTGCCGGTCTTGCCCGCCGCCGGGCGGTCGAAGGCGGCGCGCTTGCCCGTGCCGTCGGTGATCACCTTCTGCATCATCCGCACCATCATGCTGGCGTTGCCAACATCGTAGACCCGGCGCTCGCCGACCGGGGGCTGATGGGCGTAGAGCGGGTGGCCGCCCTGGGTCGAGATCGACTCGATCAGATAGGGCTCAACGCGCACGCCGCCCTGCTGGAAGACCTGGAAGCCCGAGGTCAGCTGCAGCAGCGTCACCTCGTACGAACCCAGGGCCACCGACAGGTCCGGCGCGGGCGGCAGGCTGGTGATCCCGAAGCGCCGCACCAGGTCGCCGATCGCCGCCCCGTCGACCTCCTGGCCCAGCTTCACGGCCACGGTGTTGGTCGAGGTGATCAGGGCCTGCTCGACGGTCATCGGCCCGGCATAGCCGCCGCCATAGTTCTCGGGCGCCCAGTCGCCGATCTTGATCGGCTCGTCGACGCGGATGTCGGTGGGCAGCACGCCGCGCTCGATGGCGGCGGCGTAGATGAACGGCTTGAACGACGAGCCGGGCTGGCGGCGGGCCTGGACGGCGCGATTGAACGGGCTCTCGACATAGCTGGTCCCGCCGACCATGGCGCGGATGGCGCCGTCGGCCCCCAGCGACAGCAGCGCCGCCTGGCTGGCGCCGGATCGGGCGGCCTCGGTGGCCATGGTCTGGCGCACGGCCTCGGCGCCTTCGCGCTGCAGGGCCGGATCGACGGTCAGGCGCACCACCAGGTCCGGGGCGTTCTGGCCGGCGACCTTGACGGCCTCGGCGGTGGCGTAGTCCAGCACCCAGCCGTAGTCGCCCTCGTCCTGCAGGGCCAGGCCGGACAGCCGAGGGGGATCCTCCAGCGCCTCGCGTTCCTGCGCGGCGGTGATCCAGCCCTCCTTGCGCATATTGGCCAGGATCAGGTGCGAGCGGGTCAGGGCGCGCTGCATGTCCTTGTTGAGGGCCAGGCGCGAGGGGGCCTTGGGCAGGCTGGCCAGCAGCGCGGCCTCGGACACGGTCAGCTGGCTGGCGGGCTTGTCGAAATAGGTCTGGGCCGCGCCGTCGATGCCGTAGGTGCCGGCCCCGAAATAGATGCGGTTCAGATAGAGCTCGAGGATCTCGTCCTTGGACAGCACCTGCTCCAGCCGCCAGGCCAGCAGCATCTCCTGCAGCTTGCGCTTGACCACCCGGTCCGGGGTCAGGAACAGACCCTTGGCCAGCTGCTGGGTCAGGGTCGAGGCCCCCTGCACGGTCCGTCCGGCCCGCCAGTTGACCCAGGCGGCCCGGGCGATGCCCGGAACGTCGATCGGGCCGTGCTCGTAGAACCGCCGGTCCTCGGCGGCCAGGAAGGCGCGGGAGACGTGCGGCGGCAGCTCGGCGACGGTGATGCGTCGGCCATAGCGCGGGCCGCGGGTGGCGATCACCTGGCCGTAGCGGTCCTCGAAGCGGATGCCCGGCGCGCGGTTGACGGCGAACAGCGCCTGGCGCGAGGGCAGGGACGGCGTGTCCTTCAGATAGGTCTTCCAGACATAGTACGACCCGGCCCCCGCCGTGATCAGGCCCAGCAGCAGCATGGCCGCCAGCCCGCCCAGGATCCACGACCACAGGCGCGACTTTTTGCGGGCGGCGGCCTGCTTCAGGTCGGCGCGAAACGGCGCTTCCGGCGGGGCCGGAGGGGGGCTTTCTTCGGGGGCGGGCGTCCAGTCGGTCACGATCTTGGGTCAGGCTCCATTTGGTCGCCAACGCGATCGGGTTTAGGACGGCGCCATGACGCTACGCAAACCTTTCTGGGAGACCAAGACGCTCTCCGAGATGACCGTGCCCGAATGGGAGAGCCTGTGCGACGGCTGCGGTCTGTGCTGCCTGGTCCGGTTCGAGGACGAGGACACCGGCGAGATCATCCCGACGCGGGTGCACTGCCAGCTGTTCGACGAGCATCTCTGCCGCTGCAAGGACTATCCGAACCGCAAGAAGACGGTGCCGGACTGCATCAAGCTGACGCCGTACAATATCGAGGAGCTGGAGTGGATGCCGCCCTCCTGCGCCTATCGACGGCTGCACGAGGGCAAGGACCTGCCGCTGTGGCATCCGCTGATCACCGGCGATCCGAACAGCACCCACAAGGCCGGGATCTCGGTGCGCGACCAGACGGTGTCCGAGCTCAGCTTCGTGGACGCCGAGGACGCCATGGACTTCGTCGCGACCGACCTGATGCGCGACCGGGGGGACGACCCCTACGAGCCGGAAGGCGAGGACTGACTAGGCCGGGTCCCACCGCTTCTTCGGCGGCGGAGGCGGGGCGCCCGGGTTGACCAACACCGGCCACCGGGCAAGGGCGAAGATCCAGAGCCCGACGAACAGGCAGCCCGGAATCAGGCCCAGCAGCACCCAGGCGGGGTGCAAGCCGGCGCGCTTGAGAATGATCGCCGCCGGAATGCCGAACAGCGCCAGCACGAACAGGACGATGAACCAGTGGAGGGGGCCGAACGACGCCATGCGTCAATGGAACCCGAAACGCGTACGCTTGCAATCGTCGATTGAGGACTTGCCGGCGACGCGGGTCTCCCCATTTTCGGTGAAGCTTTCACCGGAGCCGCCGCATGACGCTTCTGATCGCCGCCCTGATCGGACTCCTGGCCCTGACCGCCTCGCGTGACCCGGGCGGTCGGCTGTGGCGGAGGCTAGTCGAGGCGCCGGCGCGGGCGCTGAGCGGCCTGACCTGGCGGCACGTGGCCGTGGTCGCCCTCTCGCTGGTTTTCCTGCAACTGTTCGCCCAGCTGGCCATGCCGCATCTGGCGGTGGTTCTGGCGGTCGACGTCGTCGGCTGGATCGACGTGCTCGCCGCGACCCTGATCGTCACGCGGCTGCTGCCCGGATGGCGGGCGCTGAAGGTGGCTGTCCGCCGCGGTCTGGTGACGGCCCATCGGGTTCGCCCCCGCGCGCCGCGCGCCCGAAGGATTCGGCGTCCGGACGCCAAGCCTTCGGACGATCCCGACCCGGCGGGTTGGGCCCCGGCCTTCGCCTGATGTCCAGACACAGAAAAAGCCGGCCCGCGATGCGCGGAGCCGGCTTTTCGTCGCCCTTACGGCGAGAAGGGTGCTTAGGCCTTCTTGCCGGTGAAACCGGCGAACTTGGCGTTGAAGCGCGAGACGCGGCCGCCACGGTCCATCAGCTGGGCGTTGCCGCCCGTCCACGCCGGGTGGGTGCGCGGGTCGATGTCCAGGGCCAGGGTCGCGCCTTCCTTGCCGTAGGTCGAACGGGTTTGATAGTTCGAGCCATCCGTCAGGGTGACGGTGATGAAGTGGTAGTCGGGGTGAATGTCTTGTTTCATGGCGGCGATCCAGTCCGACTAAGCCGGCGAGTGTGAATTTGGGTAAGCGCCATCCAGCACGCGCGGGGTGGCCCTCGAAGACGGGCGGCTATAAAGAACCCGCGCGATTTTGGCAAGGGACTGTTGATGACTGACGCGAACGCCGGCGAGCCAAAGGCCGATGGCCGCCCCGGCGCGGGAGCCGAACTGGTTCAGGGCATGGCCGAGGCCAAGGCCCGGCGGCCCCGCCGCAAGGACATCCGTCCGCTGGTCCACCTGCTGCCGTTCGTCAAGGCGCACAAGGGCGACGGGTTCGCCGCCGCCTTCTTCCTGCTGTTCTCGACGGGCGCGACCCTGGGGCTGACCGCCGCCTTCAAGGAAGTGATCGACCACGGATTCGCCAAGGGCGCGGGCGGCGAGATCAACAGCGCGTTCCTGGGCCTGGGCGCGGTGGCCATGGTGCTGGCGATCGCCACGGCCCTGCGATTCTTCTTCATCACCCGCCTGGGCGAGCGGGTCGTGGCCGATGTGCGCCGCGCGCTCTATGGTCACACCCTGGGCCTGGACCAGCAGTATTTCCTCAAGACCCGCACCGGCGAGGTGCTGTCGCGCCTGACCACGGACGTCTCGCTGATCGAGCAACTGGTCGGCGCCTCGGCCTCGATCGCCCTGCGCAACATCCTCAGCCTAGTCGGCGGCCTCGGCTACATGGCGCTGGTTTCGCCCAAGCTGGCCGGCTTCATCGTCCTGATGGTGCCGGTGATCCTGGCCCCGATGTTCCTGGTCGGCCGCCGCGTGCGCAAGCTGACGGTCACGGCGCAGGACAGGTTCGCCGACGCCGTCGGCTATGCCGGCGAGAGCCTGGACGCCTTGGAGACGGTGCAGGCCTTCGGCCGCGAGAAGGCTTCGGCCGGGCGCTTCGGCGGCGCGGTGGAAGAGGCCTACAAGGCCTCGGTCCGCCGGATCACGACGCGGGCCAGCATGACCGCGATGGTCATCACCCTGGCCTTCGGCGGCGTCACCCTGCTGCTGTGGACCGGCGCGCGTCTCGTCCTGGCCGGCGAGATGACCGGCGGCACCCTGGCCCAGTTCGCCATGCTGGCCGTGATGGCCGCCGGCTCGATCGGGGCCCTGGGCGAGGTGTGGGGCGACGTCCAGAAGGCCTCCGGCGCGATGGACCGCATCGCCGAGCTGCTGAACGCCAGGCCGGACATCGCCGCGCCGCCGGCGCCGACGACCCTGCCGGTCCCGGCCCGGGGCGAGATCGCCTTCGACAATGTGGTCTTCGCCTATCCCGGCCGTCCGGACCTGCCGGCGCTGAACGGCTTCGACCTCTCCGTGAAGCCCGGCGAGACGGTGGCTCTGGTCGGCCCCTCGGGGGCGGGCAAGAGCACGGTGTTGCGCCTGCTGCTGCGCTTCTACGACCCGCAGGGCGGCGGCATCCGGCTGGACGGCGTCGACCTGCGCGACGCCGCGCCGGAAGAGGTGCGGGCGCGAATGGCCCTGGTGGCCCAGGACTCGCCGCTGTTCTCGGGCTCGGCCCTGGACAACATCCGCTTCGGCCGCGAGGACGCCACCGTGGACGAGGTCAAGGCCGCCGCCGAGGCCGCCCAGGCCGCCGGCTTCCTCTCGGCCCTGCCGCAAGGCTTCGACACTCCGGTCGGCGAGCGCGCCAAGACCCTGTCCGGCGGCCAGCGCCAGCGCCTGGCCATCGCCCGCGCCCTGGTTCGCGGGGCGCCCATCCTCCTGCTGGACGAGGCCACCAGCGCCCTCGACGCCGAGAGCGAGCGCCTGGTCCAGCAGGCCCTCGCCACCGCCATGGAAGGTCGCACCACGCTGGTGATCGCCCACCGTCTGGCCACCGTGCTCAAGGCCGACCGGATCGTGGTCATGGACTCGGGCCGGGTGGTCGAGCAGGGCACCCACGCCGAACTCTTCGCCAAGGGCGGCCTCTACGCCCGCCTCGCCAGCCTGCAGTTCGGGGGCGAGGCGGCATGAGGTCTAAAGCGGATCGACATTCAGCAACCCAGCTCGGCTCCTACCCCATTCCCCGTCTCCCCGGCGAAAGCCGGGGCCCAGAGTCATCCAGAGAGGTTGGGGCTGACGCGCCTTTCGCCTCGCCATCCAGGTGAACGCCCGAGGGTTCGATCTGGGCCCCGGCCTTCGCCGGGGAGGGCGGATTTTTGGAAACTCAAAGCTGAATGTCGATTGGCCCTACACGCCCTGCTCGCGCTTGATGACGTCGACATGCTGCAGCTGCAGGCGCAGGGCCTTGATGGCCGGATCATCCTTCGAGGGGCCGTTCGGCTGGGCCTGGGCCCAGTCCAGCAGGACCTCCAGCGCATCGCCGATGCGCCCGATCTGACGGCCGTAGCTGCCGACCTCGGTCAGCACCCGGCTCTCGACTTCGGGCGCCGCCGACTGGCCCAGGTTGACGGTGAACAGGCTGATGTCGCCGAATGTCCAGCTCCACGGATTGATGGTCTGGCTCAGCTGACGCGGGGCGAGGGAGACTTGGAACGCGCTGGGCATGGGAAGTCCTCCAGGGGGAGGCTCCAGCATGCGGCCGGCGTCCTTCTAGCGCCGGCCAAAAACACCGCTTTCAGGTGAAAAGGCCTACTTCGCCAGATCCGCTGGCGTGGTCGGCTCGCTGATCACGCGTTCCATGGCTTTCCAGCGAGCGTCTTGCGACTTGCCGGCGCGATCGACGTGGGCGCGGACCATGTCCTGGCCGATGTTGTAGTTGATCACGTACGACCGGTAGGTCTCGATGAAGGCCACCCGCTTCTCGGCGGCGCCGCGCGAATACAGGCCGTACTTCATCAGCGCCAGGACGGCCTGCTCCTTGGTCATCTTGCCGCCGAGGTAAAGCGCCGCCACGGTGTTGCCGCTGCTGGACAGGGCCGCCTTGGCGTCCTGCAGCTCGCCATAGGCCTTGGCGGTCTTGGGATCCAGGCCGGCCAGGGGATACAGCTTGTCACGCTCGAAGTCGGTCTTGGCCTGGCCGGGGAAGGCCAGCTCGATGCCGAAATTGGCCGAGCCCTCGGCGATCAGCGACTGCGGCGAGAACAGCGGATAGACCGAGAACTCCACCCAGCCCTTGCCCTTTGTCAGCTTCTCTTCCAGCAGGGCGTTCAGCACGTGGTGGCCGGGATAGCCCTCGTGACAGCCCAGGTCCAAGGCGCGACTGATGTAGATCGGCAGGTCGGTGTTGATCTGGATGACGCTGTGGGCACCGCCCTTGTACCAGTTGTAGCCGCTCCAGGGCTTCTTGGTGACGAACTCCAGGTCGAAGCGTTCGCCGGCGGGCAGCTTTATATGTTGCTCGGTCTTGGCCTTGCACGCGGCGATGCCGGCCTGCATCACGGCCTCGACCTTGTCGGTCGGGATCACGTACTTGGTCTGGAAGGCGTCGACCCGGGCGGCCAGATCGCCCTTGCCGGGGACCAGCTTGTCGATGCGGGCCAGGATCGGATCGTAGCTCTTGAGCGGCTTGATGGCCGGGCGGACGCCGAACAGCCCCTGGGCCTCGTCCTGGAAGCTGAACGTGTCGCCGGCGATCATGGCCAGGCGGGTCTGGGCGGCCTTGAGCTGGCCTTTCAGGAACAGCTTGCGGCGGCGCTGGTCGGCGTCGAGGTCCTTGTTCGGAACCTTGGCCAGCAGCAGTTGCAGGCGGTCGGCCTCCTTGCGCAGCACCGAGACCGGACGAGGCGCCAGCTTGGCGGCGCGCTGATATTCCTCGGGCCCGTAATAGGCGTCGACATAGCCGGGCTCACGCTCGCCCGCCTCCAGGGTCAGGCGGACGAAGTCGACGGCGACCCTGTCCAGCAGCTCGGAGCCGGGCGAGGCCAGGGCGGGGGCGGCCAGGGTCACGGCGGCGAGAACCACCAGCGAGGCGGCGGCGTGACGGATCTTCATCGGCTTTTCCCGGCCAGCTTCGAAAGGCGGCACGCTGCACCGTCTCGCCCCCGTTCGGCAATATCGCGGGAGGGATTTTCCCTCGGTCAGCCGCGGGCGGCGACCGCCAGGGCCGGGAAGTCGCTGAACACACCGTCGACGCCCGCGGCGTACAGGGCCTTGAACACCGGGGTCACGTCGCCGTGCTGGGCCAGGAAGGCCGGGCTCTGGGCGTCGCCCCGCCGCAGGGGGGCGGGCAGGAAATAGTTTTCGGCGCGCACGGTCCACGGATGGACGGCCAGTCCGGCGGCGTGGGCGTTCTTCACCAGGTCCGTGGCCGGCAGCAGCACCTGGCCGTCGTTGGGGACCACCAGGTTCCAGTTCGGACCCAGGCCATCGGCGTAGACCGCGACGTCCTTCAGGCCCTGGGCGGTGATCAGGTCGGCGTACTTGACGCCCAGCAGGTCGGCTGGCCCGCCCTCGCCATCGACCAGCAGCACGAGGCGCGCGGCGGTCTTGGCCTTCAGGCGCTTCAGCGTGCCGACCTCGAAACACTGCACGAACACCGGGGCGGTCGCCGCGTTCAGGTCCAGGGCCTTCAGCTTGGCGACCAGGCGGTCCTCGGTCGGCAGGCCGATCGAGGCGAAGTAGGTGGGGTGTTTCAGCTCGGGATAGACGCCGATCGTCCGGCCCGTGCGCTGGGTGCCGGCGCGGGCGATGGCCACGACCTCCTCGAAGGTCAGGATCTGGGCCTGACCGTCGAAGGCGGCGCTGGTCGGACGCAGCTGCGGCAGCCGCTCACGGGCCCGCAGGGTCTTGATCTCGGCCAGGGTGAAGTCCTCGGTGAACCAGCCGCTGATCTGCTGGCCATCGATCGTCTTGGTCGCCTTGCGGTCGGCGAACTCGGGCCGCTTGGCGACGTCGGTCGTGCCGCCGATCTCGTTCTCGTGGCGGGCGACCAGGTGACCGTCCTTGGTCGGGACCAGGTCCGGCTCGATGAAGTTCGCGCCCTGCTCGATGGCGCGATCGTATGACAGGGCCGTATGCTCGGGCCGCTCACCGCTGCAGCCGCGATGGCCGATGACGATGGGTTGCCGGGGGATGGCGCGGGCGAGGCCGGGCAGCAGCGTGCCGGCGAGCGCGGCGGTGGTCATGGCGCGACGAGTGAGCAGGGTCATGGGCGCGGATTTAGCGCCCGGATGTGACGGTTTGGCGAGGGCTTTTCACGCCCCCGCCGCAACAGTCGTTAAGCCGCCCGCAGTCGTTCCAGGATCAGCGGGTAGAGGTCCTGGTTGCTGGCCAGGATCGACTTGCCCTGCACCACGTCGTGGTCGTTCTCGTCGATCGTCGTGACCTTGCCGCCCGACTCCTGGATCATCAGCACGCCGGCGGCGACGTCCCACGGATTGAGGTTGCGCTCCCAATAGGCGTCGAAGCGGCCGGCGGCGACCCAGGCCAGGTCGAGGGCGGCCGAGCCGAAGCGGCGCACGCCGGCGACCTTCTGGCTGACCTGGTGCAGCTCCTTCAGGAACTGGCCGTGGCCCGGCTTGCCGGCGAACGGCACGCCGGTGGCCAGGACGCTCTCGTCCAGGTGACGGCGCGCCGCGACGCGGAGGCGCTTCTCGGCGCCCAGGAACGCGCCCTTGCCCTTTTCGACCCAGAACAGGTCGTGGGTGATTGGGTTGTAGGTGACGCCGGCGACGACGCCCTCGCCCTCGCGCTGCAGGGCGATGTTGACCGCGAAGTGCGGAATGGCGTGCATGAAGTTGGTGGTGCCGTCCAGCGGGTCGACGATCCAGGTATGGGTCTTGTCGGTGCCCTCGATCATGCCGCGTTCCTCGCCCAGGAACGAGTAGCCCGGACGCGCCTTGGTCAGGATCTCGAACAGGGTCTGTTCGGCCTTGATGTCGGCGTTGGTGACGAAGTCGGCCGCGCCCTTCTTGGAGACCTGCAGTTCGGTGACTTCGCCGAAGTCGCGAGCCAGGCCACGGGCGGCTTTCCGGGCCGCGTCGATCATGACGTTCAGGAGGGCGGAAGGCGTGGCCACGGGCGGACTATCCTCAATGAAAGCCGTCGACGCCCGCCGGAAAGTCCGGCGGCGGAACGGTAGGTCGACGGTGTGAAAGAACGGGCGCGGAACCTAGTCGTCCATAGGCGGGAAAGCAAGTTGGCCCTCCGCGCCCGCTCGATCCCTACGGCAGCTCCACCTTCGGCAGGGTGTCCTTGCTCTCGCAGACCAACTTGCCCGCCTTGCCGACCGCGCCGGAGATGTCCTCGATCTTGGCCTCCTTGCGCCAGCCCTTGGGCAGGCCCTTGGAGCCGTCGAAGTCCATGCCGAGGTCCATCCATTTGTCGGCCGCGCAGTCCAGGGCGAAGACCAGGATCGGGCCCTTGCTGGCCGGCCAGTTCTTGTAGGGGCCGTTGGCCTTGCCTTCGGCGATGCGGGTGACGATCAGGCCGGTGGACTGGTCGACGCGGGTGAAGTCCGCGTCGTAATAGGTCTTGGTCTCGCCTGGCGCGAGTTTCCAGGTTTCGGCGGTCGCGGCCGTCGAGACGGCCAGGACCGGTACGCTAAGCAAACACACTACGAGCCGCTTCATGTTCGCGTCTCCCCCTTATCGTTGTTCGCTGGGGAGAGACGCTATGCCTGTGTGCGGCGCGTCACAATATCGCCTTTATTCGACGCTCAGCGCCCGGCCAGGCCCTCGGCGATCGCCGCGTTCAGAGCCGCGACGGCGGCGTCGGGACCTTGCGGATGGGCCCATACTCCGGCCGAGACGGCCAGGAAGTCGGCGCCCGCCGTCGCCAGGGGCGCGGCGTTGGCGGCGGTGATCCCGCCGATGGCGACGCACGGGACCTCCATCGTCTCCTGCCAGATGGTCAGGATCTCGGGCTCGGCGGTGGTCGGGGCGTCCTTGGTCGTGGTCGGGAAGAAGGCCCCGAAGGCGACATAGTCGGCCCCGGCCTCGGCGGCCTCCATGGCCAGGTGCCGGCTGTCATGGCAGGTCACGCCGACCATGCGCTCGCCCATCAGCTTGCGGGCGTCGCGATAGGCCATGTCCGACTGGCCGACATGAACGCCGTCGACCGGCAGGCGGGCGGCCAGGTCGGGACGGTCGTTCAGGATCACCGCCACGTCGCGGGCCTGGGCGATCGGCGCCAGGGCGTCGACGGCGGCCTTGACCATGTCATCCGGCGCGTCCTTCAGGCGAATCTGCAGAGCGGCCACGTCGCCGCCATCCAGCGCCTTGGCCAACTGGCGGCCGAAACCGGCCAGGTCGTCCAGGGCGGGTGGGGTGATCAGGTAGAGGCGGCAAGAAAGCGTCATGGGCCGGGCTTTAAGCCAAATCGGGAACCAGTGCGACCTCTAGCCGCTGCTAACCAGAGTGAGAGTCAGTTGCAAAGTCCGTTGAGACCAGCTAGATGAGAATGACACTCAATCGGGTAGGGCGTTCGTTCCTTGTACGTCTGCAACTGTAACGGCATCCGCGAGCGCGAAGTGCGCGCCGCCATCGACGCGGGGGCGACACGGCCCGCCGAGATCTTTCGTCACAAGGGCTGCCAGGCCCAGTGCGCGAAGTGCGTCTGCGAGATGCGCCAGATGATCCAGGAAAACCGCGAAGCCCTCGCATTCGCGGCCGAGTAACGGCCGAAAAGTCGGTAAATCCGGCCATCGCGAAGCACTCTCACGCTTTTCTGTGAAAGCGCGAAACACTCGCACACATTCAGGTTGAAGCCCGTTCCGGCTTGCCTCAGGTTCCCGCCGAACACGTGAACTCAAGGAGGCCGCCATGCAGGGCGATCCCGGCATCATCCGACTGCTCAACGCGGTGCTCACCAACGAGTTGACGGCGGTCAACCAGTACTTCCTGCATGCGCGGATGTACGACAACTGGGGCTTCAAGCGCCTCGGCAAGATCACCTATGACGAGTCCATTGGCGAGATGAAGCACGCCGACATGCTCATCAACCGCATCCTGTTCCTGGAGGGCCTGCCCAACCTGCAGGACCTGCACAAGCTCAAGATCGGCGAGACCGTGCCGGAGTGCCTGAACAGCGACCTGCAGGTCGAGCTGGCCGGCCGCGAGACCCTGATCCCGGGCATCGTCCAGTGCGAACAGGCCCGCGACTATGTCAGCCGCGAGCTGCTGCGCGTGATCCTCAGCGACACCGAGGAGCACATCGACTTCCTGGAGATGCAGCTGGGCCTGGTGAAGTCGCTGGGCGAGCAGAACTACCTGCAGTCGGCCGTGGGCGAACTGCCGGCCTAGGGCCAGTCGACATTCAGCTTTGAGTTTCCAAAATCCGCTCTCCCCGGCGAAAGCCGGGGCCCAGATCGAACCCTCGGGGGTTCATCGGGGATAGCGAGGCGAAAAGGCGCGTCAGCCTCAACCTCTCTGGATGAATCTGGGCCCCGGCTTTCGCCGGGGAAACGGGGAATGGGGTGGCAATCGCGTTGCTGAATGTCGATCCGCTCTAGAGCGTCGGACATGAAATCGGAATCGAAGGGATTCCAGGTTTGCGCGAAGCATGATTCACCGTGGTTGGAGGTGGATCATGGGCAAGAGCTATTCGGGTGATCTTCGAGATCGGATCATTGGCTACGTCAGCGCCGGTGGATCACGTCGTGGTGCGGCCAAGCACTTTGGGGTCAGCAACAGTTGCGCGGTGAAGCTGCTGGCGCGGGTGGAGCAGACGGGCTCTTGTGCGCCAGCGCGCCAGGGACGGCCGCCGGGAGACGGCAAGCTGGCGGCGCATCGGTCGTTCCTGATCGAACAGGTCGAAGCCAAGCCGGATATCACCCTGCCGCAACTGGCGGCCTTGCTGGAGGCGCAACGCGGGGTGAGCGCGGATCCCAGTTCGCTGTCGCGGGCGCTTCGCGCGGCTGGGTTCACATATAAAAAAAGCCCTGATGGCCTCGGAGCGCGCACGCGAAGCGGTGCGTGAACGGCGCAGGGAGTGGATCGAGCACCGCCAGCCCGTCATGCGCCAGCAGCCGGCGCGGCTGGTGTTCATTGACGAGACGGCGGTCACCACCAAGATGACCCGGCTGCGCGGCCGCAGCCTGCGCGGTAAGCGCCTGGCGGCCGATGCGCCCTTCGGCCACTGGAGAACCCAGACCTTCATCGCTGGCCTGCGATGCGCGCAGCTGACCGCGCCCTGGGTGCTCGATGGCCCGATGAACCGCGACGCCTTCGACGCCTATGTCGAGACCCAGCTAGCGCCGACGCTCAGCCCCGGTGACGTCGTGGTTCTCGACAACCTCGCCGCCCACAAGGGACCAAGAGCCGTCCAGGCCCTCAAGGCGCGGGGAGCCTGGTTCCTGTTCCTCCCGCCCTACTCGCCCGACCTCAACCCGATCGAGATGGCCTTCTCAAAGCTAAAAGCCCATCTGCGCGGCGCCTGCGCTCGCACCTTCGACGACCTCTGGAGGGCCGTCGGCGACATCTGCAGCCTCTACGAGCCCCAAGAGTGCTGGAACTACTTCAAGGCCGCTGGCTATGCGTCACATTAAACGCACGATGCTCTAGAGTGGTCGTTCCATGAAGACGCGGAGGCTCTCGTCGAGTCCCCGCGCCAGATGTTTGCGTCGGATCTCCATGAGGTCTGGCGCTAGTTTTTTGTCGTCGAGGTCGGCGAAGCCCAGGCGTCGGTACCAGGGCGCGTTCCACGGCACGTCGCGGAAGGTCGACAGCGTCAGGCGAGCCAGGCCGTCCGCCCGCGCCCGCTCGGCCACGGCCTCGATCAGGCCCGCGCCGATGCGCCGGCCCGCGAAGGCCGGCAGCACGTCGATCTGCTCGATATAGAGACCGTCTCCCACGGGGCGGAACATCACGAACGCCGCCAGGACGCCGTCCGTCTCGGCGACCAGCAGGCCGCGGATCGCGATGCGCGCGGCCAGCACCGGGGCGGGCGAGGGCTCGTCTTCGGCCAGGGCGTCCATCAGGCCGATGAAGCGCTGGGCCGAGGCGCGCTCCAGCGCGCGCAAGGCCTCGATCTCGGATGTCAGGGCGGGGCGAATGGCGAGGGTCACGCCGCCATGCTGGCCCGAACCGCTCCTCAAGGCCAGGAGGGGAGCGCCAAGCGGATCAGGCGGCGCGCGAGGCGGAGCTGGACGCGCCGGAGGGAATGTCGAACCGCTTGACCAGTTCGCCGAGGCGGGCGGCCTCGCCCTTCAGCGAGTGGGCGGCGGCGGTGGTCTCCTCCACCATGGCCGCGTTCTGCTGGGTCATCTGATCCATCTGGTTGACGGCGGTGTTGACCTCGCGAAGCCCGGTCGCCTGTTCCTGGGCCGCCGTGGCGATCTCGGCCACCAGAGTCGAGATCTCGCTGACGCGGGTGATGATGTTGCCCAGCGCGACGCCCGACTGGTCGACCAGGGCGACGCCGACATCGACCTTGGCGGTGGTGGCGTTGATCAGAACCTTGATCTCTCGGGCGGCGTCGGCCGAACGCTGGGCCAGGGCGCGAACTTCCTGGGCGACGACCGCGAACCCCTTGCCGCTGTCGCCGGCGCGGGCGGCCTCGACCCCCGCGTTCAGCGCTAGGAGGTTGGTCTGGAAGGCGATCTCGTCGATCACCCCGATGATGCGACCGATCTGCGCCGACGCCTCCTCGATCTCGCGCACGGCGGCGACGGCGTCGCGCACCGAGGCCTCGGTCGAGCGAGCCTCGTCGCGGGCGACGTCGACCATCTGGTTGGCCTTGACCGCGCCGTCGGCGGCCTGACGCACCGCGCTGGTGATCTGGCCAAGGGCCGCGGCGGTCTCTTCCAGGCTGGCGGCCTGTTGCTCCGTGCGGCGGGAAAGATCGTCGGCGGCCTGGGCGATCTCGGCCGCCCCGCAATCGACGCCGCGCGAGGCGCCGCCGATGTCGCCCATAGTGGCGTTCAGGGTCTGGGCGGTGGTGTTGAAATCCTGGCGCAGGCGCTCGTAGTCCGAGGCGAAGGCGTTGGTCAGGCGCACGCCCACCTGGCCGTCGGCCAGGCGGCGCAGGCCGTCGGCCAGGCCGTCCAGCGCCTCGCGGCGGCTTTCCTCTTCCGACCGGCGATCGGCCTCGACGGCGGCGCGCTGGCGGTCGGCGTCGCCGCGCGATCGTTCGTCGCGTTCGCGCAACGACTGGCGCTCCAGCAGGCTCTCGCGGAAGACGGCGATGGCCTTGGCCATCTCGCCCAGTTCGTCCTTGCGGTCGGCGAACGGCACGGCGGCGGCGTAGTCGTCATTGGCCAGGCCCGCCATGTAGCGCGTGATCGCCTGCACCGGCCGCACCACGGCGCGGCGCATGGCCCAGACACCGCCGCCGATCACGGCGCCCAACAGCAGCATCAGGCCCGCCGTCAGCGACAGGTCGGTCACCTGGCGATGGTGGGCGTCGGCCTCGACGGCGGCGTTGCCGGCGGCGATGACCGGCACGGCCTTGTCGACGGCGGCGCGGTGGGCGGCGTAGGCGCTGGACATCTCGGCATAGGCGGCGTCGGCGGCGGCTTGATCCTTGGCCTCCAGCGCCGCGACCAACTTGCGGGCGGCGGCCCGCACCCGCAGGGCGGCGACGTCGGAATCGCGCAGCAGGGTCTGGGTCACCTCGGGCGACAGGGTCTGCTTGCGCCAGTAGACGAGGCGGGCGTCGTACTCGCCCGACAGCCGGTCGATCTCCTTGGCCGCGTCGGCGATCTTGTCCGGCGTGCGGGTCAGATAGGCGGTCTGGGCGTCGAGATAGGTCTCGATCACGTACATCGGTGGCGGCAGGATGTCGGCCGTCAGGTCCTTGCCCGCGACGATCTCGTCATAGAGCGGACCACCGATGCGCTGGCTGGAGATGGCCTTCCACGAGCCGGCGGCCAGAAGGATCAGGCCGACCGTCAGCGCGGCGCCGAACAGATTCATCGCCCCGGATAACTTCAGGCGCATGGCTTCGTCCCCCGACACACCACTCGAACAAGAAACTTGCGCGAAGGTCTGCTCTCTTGATGAAGCACACCTTAACCGCGATTACGGGTGCTGCTCAGATTGGGGAATTTGATCGCGATCAGGATCCCCGGAAATACAGCGTCGCGGCGTGGCGGCCGGGCGGCGTCAGGCCGCGCGCGCGCCGAGCCGGCCATGGCCTCGCGAAACGGGCGCCTGAACGGCCTCGCCGGTCTTGAAGCGTTTCATCAGGTCGGACAGCTCGTGAGCCTCGGTGCGCAGATTGGCCGCGGCGGCGGTGGTCTCCTCGACCATGGCCGCGTTCTGCTGGGTCACCTGGTCCATCTGGTTGATGGCGCCGTTGACCTGATTGAGGCCGGTGGCCTGCTCCTGCGACGAGCGGGCGATCTCCGAGATCAGGCCGTCGATCTCGCCGACCTTGCCGACGATGCCGTCCAGCGACGCGCCGCTTTCGCCGACCAGCTTCACGCCGCGATCGACCTGGGCGGTGGAGTTGGCGATCAGGGTCTTGATCTCCTTGGCGGCGTCGGCTGAGCGCTGGGCCAGGGCCCGCACCTCTTGCGCCACGACCGCGAAGCCACGGCCGGCCTCGCCGGCGCGGGCCGCTTCCACGCCCGCATTGAGGGCCAGGAGGTTCGTCTGAAAGGCGATCTCGTCGATCACGCCGATGATCTGGCCGATCTGGGCCGAGGATTTCTCGATCTCGCCCATGGCCGCGACGGCCTGCTGGACGACCGCGCCGGAACGGCCTGCGTCCACGCGGGCGGCCGAGGCGGCCTCCGAGGCGCGGCGAGCGCCTTCGGCGCTGCGCACCACGGTGGCGGTGATCTCGTCCAGGGCGGCGGCGGTCTCTTCCAGGCTGGCGGCCTGCTGTTCGGTGCGGCGGGCCAGGTCGTCCGAGGCGTAGGACACCTCGTCGATGCCGGCCTGCATGGTGGTGGTGCGTTGCGTGATGGTCGAGACGGTGTCGCGCAGGCAGTCGATGGCGGTGTTGAAGTCGGCCTTGATCTGCGCGTAGCGCGGATCCATCGCCGTCTCGATGTGCGCGCTGACGTCGCCGCGCGCCAGGCGGCCCAGGCCCTCGGCCAGCACCGCGACCACGTTGTTGTCCTGGTCGGCCTTCTTGCGGGCGGCCTCGGCGGCGGCGCGCTCCAGCTCGACCTGGGTTATGTCCGAGGCGAACTTGATGACCTTCACCGGCTTGCCGGCCTTGTCGAAGATCGGATTGTAGGAGGCCTGGATCCAGATTTCCGCGCCGCCCTTGCCCAGGCGCTTGAACTTGTCCGAGAAGAATTCGCCGGCGTTCAGGCGACGCCAGAACTCGCGGTAGTCGCCGCTCGACCCATAGTCGCTCTCTACGAACAGGCTGTGATGGCGGCCCTGGATCTCGGGAAGGCCGTAGCCCAGCGTCTTCAGGAAATTGTCGTTGGCCGTGATGATCGTGCCGTCGAGATTGAACTCGATGACCGCCTGGCTGCGGTGAATGGCGGCGATGACCGCTTCCATTTCGGCGATTTTGCTGGCGGCCTTGCTGTCGTCCTGACGCGCCCGGAAGAAGGACATCGGCGATTTCCCCTGGCGAAGGTCCCTATTCGGCCCACCACCCTGGCGGTACCGCTTCCTCGCTTTTCGGCAGCAGGTTGCGTATCGAACTGACAAGAGAGCATTAACGCGCGACAGCCGTGGCGCGAGCTTGAGTTTGAGTTTCATCAATGAAAACAGAGCGAACGGCGTTCTCCGGTTTCGAATGACAGTGTCGCGCGTCAACTCGCCACAGGAAGGGAGCCGGAGACAGGTCGCACCTCTCCGGATGTTTTTCGGCTGGCGCCGCGCGCGGATCACGCCATCATGGCCCGAGGTCCCGCCCATGCTGGAACCAAGGCCCAGCTGGACTGTTTGACCTTGCGAGTTCACGAGGGAGTCCCGCCATGCACATCGCCAACGGAAAGTCGCGCGAGCGCGCCCTGGCCGGTCGCGAAGCTTTCGAGCTCGATCATCGCGAGGGGGTCCATCCCGCCGCGCAGGTCGCGGTCGGCGCGGCCCTGGCCGGCGGGGCGATCATCGCGGCGCTCCTGATGGGCCGCCGTCACGAGCGGGCGCTGGACGACGAGATGTACGCCGTCGAGTTCGCCGAAATGCATGAGCCGGTCGCCCACCAACCCAAGCCGCTGACCAGCCTGCTGCTGCCGCCGCTGTTCATCGCCATGACCCTGTCGGGCCTGCGCACCTGGAATGCGCCGTCCAGCCCGGCCCGCACCCGGGCCCTGACGATCTGGAGCCTGGTGCAGGGCTTCAACGCCCTGTGGCTGGGCCTGGGCGCCAAGCGGGTCGGCGGCCAGCTCGGCGCGGCGACGGCGTCGCTGGCGGCTTCGGCGGCCTATGCGCTGGAAGCGCGCAAGGTTGGGGGCGGGTCGGCGCCGGATCTCGGCTGGCTGGGCATCGCCAACGCCCTGACGGCCCAACTGTGGCGCCGTCCGGTGCTGCGCGCCCCGACTCTTCACTAGCCCCCAGGGTTCAGGGGATCCTCAGCGCGCGGTCCAGGCTGAACTGGCCGCCGCCGCGCGCGATCAGGAACAGCAGCAGGCCCGCCCAGGACAGGTGGGTCGGCCAGGCGTCCGGATAGACGAAGATCTCTATCACCGCCGTCATGCCCAGGAACGCCAGGGCCGATAGGCGGGTGAACAGACCCAGCACCACCAGGATCGAGAACAGGTGCTCGGCATAGGTCGCCGCATGCGCCGCCACGACCGGCGGCAGCAGCGGTACGTGGTACTCGCTCTCGAACAGCGCGTAGGTCCCGTCGGTGATGTGCAGGATGCCGTCGACCTTGGTGCGGCCGGACTGAAAGAAGATCGCCGCCACGCCCAGGCGGGTGACGAGGGCGAGGACATCCTCCGTCAGCACCTTGCGGGCGGTCTGGGCGAAGAGGTCGAAGGGCGCGCGAAGCGAGAGAGCGGTCATAGATCGGTTTCCAGGCGGAGGCCGCCGAACACGCCGTCGGCGATCAGGGCGGCGAACAGAGGGGCAAGCGGAACATTCGGGTCGGCCGCCGCCGCGCGTTCGGCGGCTTCGGCGCTGGTCTGGCCCGCGCGACAGGCGCGCAGGAATTCGGTCTCGGCGGCTCCCGCGACGCGGCTTCGCACCGATCCGTCCCGGCGGACCAGCAGCAGGGTCTCGGGTGATCCTGAAAGGTCGAGGTCCTCGCGGCCCTCGCGGGCGGCAAGCCAGAGGCTGGGCAGGCCCGCCTCGAACGCGGCGAAGCGGACGCTGGGATGCAGGGGCAGTCGGGCCCGCGCCAGCTCATCCGGGGGCAGCGCCGCCAGCGTCTCGGCGGTCAGGATGGACGCCTCGGCCGCGAACAGAGCCTCGGTCCACAGGCGGTCGAGGTGCGCGATCCCGGCCAGGTAGGGCAGGTCCTGGGCCGGCGGGAAACGCTCCAGCCAGGCCGGTAAGGCCTCGCCATAGTCCAACAGGGCCCCGCTGGTCGGCGGCGCCTCGCGGGCGAACAGGGCGGCGGCGGCGCGAAACCAGTCCTCGCCGACCATCGACAGCACGGTCGGGAAGTTGGCCGACAGGGCGTCG
This sequence comes from Caulobacter segnis, assembly GCF_023935105.1. Taxonomy (NCBI): domain Bacteria; kingdom Pseudomonadati; phylum Pseudomonadota; class Alphaproteobacteria; order Caulobacterales; family Caulobacteraceae; genus Caulobacter; species Caulobacter sp. RL271. The sequence goes on from NZ_CP096040.1 coordinate 928,489, forward strand.
ACGCAGCCCTTGGCGATGGTGTTGCGGTAGACGGCGAGCCCGGCCTGGCCCTCGCCGGGCGTCAGCCAGGGCGAGAGGGCCGAGGGGCTGCCGGCGAGGGCGGCGACGAAGGCGTCCTGGAAATCCAGTAGCTCAGGCATGCGCGGTCTCCAGCGCCGCAAGCTCGGCGGCGGCGCGGTCGCGCTCAGCCATCAGGATCGCGAAGGCGGGGATGTCGTCGTCGCGCTCGATCAGCGTCGGGCGCGGGCCGATCCGGCGGATCAGCCGGCGATAGAGCGCCCAGACGGGCTCGGCCACCGGCGCGCCGTGCGTGTCGATCAGCAAGGCGGAGCCGCCTTCGTCCGGTCCGTGACCCGCCAGGTGAATCTCGCCCACGGACTCGCCGGGAAGGGCGTCCAGATAGGCCTCGGCCGCGTAGCCCAGGTTGCTGGCGCTGACGAAGACGTTGTTGACGTCGACCAGCAGGCCGCAGCCGGTCTTAATCACGAGGGCTTTCAGGAAGTCGACCTCGTCCAGGTCGTGGCCCTGGAGCGGCAGGTAGAGGGAGGGGTTCTCGATCAGCACGCGGCGGCCCAGCGCGTCCTGCATCCGGCCGATGTTGGCGGCGATGCGGGCCAGGGCGGCCTTGGTGCGGGGAAAGGGCAGCAGGTCGGGCTGGTGCGCGCCGCGATGGGTCGACCAGGCCAGGTGCTCGGACACCACGAACGGCTCGAACCGATCGACCAGGCGCTTCAGGGCGAGGAGGTGCGCGGGATCCGGATCGGCGTCGGCGGCCAAGGACAGGCCTACGCCATGCAGCGACAGCGGCCGGCGCGCGCGGACCGCCTCCAGCGCCGCGAGGCGCGGGCCGCCGGCCGACATGTAGTTCTCGGGATGGACCTCGAACCACAGGCCGTCGGCGTCGCTGGCGAGCGCGTCGGCATAGTGCTGGGATTTGAGGCCGAGGCCGGCGGTGGGGGTCATCACGAGGTTCCCAAAACCCGTCTTCCCGGCGAAAGCCGGGACCCAGATCTCAAAGCGTCTGGGCTGATTGGAAGAGCGCCGAGGTTCTAGAACCCACCCCAGCGCTCCTCCATCTGGGCCCCGGCTTTCGCCGGGGAAACGGAAGTTCCGCTACATCTTCGGGGTCAGCGAGCCCATGCCGTTCGGCGTCTTGATCGTGACGCACGTGCCCTTCTTGACCATCTTCCAGGCGTCGCCCTGGTAGTCGACCTTCGAGGTGCCGGCGCACGAGGTGCCCGCGCCGGCCTTGCAGTCGTTCTCGCCAGCCTTGGCGACGCCGTAGCACTTCTCCTGGTCGCCCTTGGACTTCATGTGATCGTCGGCGGAGGCCATCGAGACGCCCGCCGAGAGGGCGAGGACGGCGGCGAGGGCGGCGGTGGTGGTCGTGCGGTTCATGGGGTTTCTCCTTGGAATGGTTTCGCCAAGGCGGTCTTGCTGGCCGCCCGGTCGATCGGAAGTACGAAGCCACGGCGTGCAAGGTTACACCGATCGGCGAACAAAATTTCGGCGTCGTGTTTCCGGATGGTTCCGGCGCGGCGCGCGGGCGTGTAACCATCCGCCCCTCGCGCGCGAATAGGGGCAGGCGTGACGGATACCGAAACCCGTTTGAAGGCGCTGATGCTGCGCGGGATGGACGGCGACGCCGCCGCCTATCGCCAGTGTCTGGCCGTCCTGGGCGTTCGGCTTCGCGCGTATTTCGCGCGGCGGATGTCCGGCGCGCCCGGTGATGTGGAGGATCTTGTGCAGGAGACGCTGCTGGCGGTGCATCTCAAGCGGTCGACCTGGGACTCGTCCCAGTCGTTCACCGCCTGGGCGCACGCGGTGGCGCGCTACAAGCTGATCGACCATTGGCGGCGGCGGAAGATCCGCCAGACCTTGCCGATCGAGGATCATATCGAATTCCTGGCCGCCGACGAGCCCGAGCCCGGCGTGGGCCTGGAGCTGGATCGCGCCCTGGCCAGCCTGCCCGAGCGGCAGCGGATCCTGGTCTCCGACGTCAAGCTGACGGGCCTCTCCCTCGCCGAGGCGGGCGCCCGCGCGGGCATTTCCGAGGGCGCGGCCAAGGTCGCCCTGCACCGGGCGCTGAAGGCCCTGGCCGAAAGGATGCGCCGTGCGGACGGATGATCTGATCGACGCCCTGGCCCAGGACACGGGGCCGACCCGCGGCCCGCCGCGCCGCCTGGCCATCGTCGCGGCTCTGGGCGCCCTGGCGGCGCTGGTGCTGGTTCTGACCTGGCTGCATACCCGCCATGACCTGATGCAGGCCATGCGCGGCGGCATGTTCTGGATGAAGGCGCTGTACACGGCGCTGCTGGGCGTGGCCGGCTATCTGGCGGTCGAGCGGCTGGCGCGGCCCGGCGGCTCGGGCCGACGGGGCTGGACGCTGGGCCTGGCGGTGCTGGCGATCTGCGTCGCGGCGGGGGTCTGGCAGGCCATGGTCAGCCCGGACATCCAGGCGGCGCTGCGCATGCTGCGCGGGCATTCTTGGCATTCGTGCACGCCTCGGATCCTGATCCTGAGCCTGCCGATGCTGGGCGTCGGCCTGTGGGCGCTGCGCGGCATGGCGCCGACCCGGCCGATCCTGGCCGGCCTCGCCATGGGCCTGTTCTCGGGCGGCGTGGCCGGCACGATCTACGGCCTGCATTGCCCGGAGCACACCTTCACCTTCGTGGCCCTGTGGTACAGCCTGGGCGTGCTGCTGACGGCGGCCTTGGGCGCGATTATCGGGCGGTGGGCGCTGCGCTGGTAGGCGCATCCATCAGGACATCCCCGGGTCTGGGACCGCTACCGATCAAGTTTTGTTCCGTCGCCTTCCGATCGATTGACAAACCGACGTTCCGCCAATGAACTGCCGCCGCATTTTCGCGAATGAGACGCGATAGGCGCTGACGCAACCGCTCCGTGGGGAGGGCGCATGATGATCGACGACACCCTCGCCCCTCCGGCGAGCGGCGGAGGTAAGGGCGCGCCCATCTGGTCGGCCGCGACCTTGCCCTGGCGGCTGACCGAGATCGCCGCCGCCGGCGCCTTGGCCGGCGTGCTGATGGTCCTGCTGTGGCTGACCCCGAGGCCGGACCTGTCGGTCGCCGCGGCCCATCCATTCTTCTGGATCAAGGCGACCTATCCCGCCGCCGTGGCGGCCTGCGCCCTGGCGGCGGCCACGGGGCTGGCGCGCGGACGCCAGAGCGGTGTCGCGATGCTGGCTGTGGCCGGCGCGTTGGCTTTCGCCATGCTGACAGCCGCCGCGATCCAGGCCGCCGGCATGGCGCCGGCCGCCCTGGCGATCCTGATCTGGCCCGACGGCGCGACCTGCCTGGGCGATATCCTCGTCATCGCCGCGCCGATGCTGGTTCTGACCGTTGCCGGCTTGCGCGCGGTCGATCTTCCGCGGCCGGCCCCCACGGGCTTCGCCTGCGGCCTTTTTTCCGGGGGCGTCGCGGCGACGGTCTACGGCTTGCACTGCTGGCAGGGGACCTACGCGTTCGTCGGTCCCTGGTTCACCCTGGCCATGCTGGTCAGCGGCGGGCTCGGGGCCGGCGCGATCAAGCTGCTCGTCCGTCGCCGCCGCTTTCTCGCGGCCGAATAGTATGGGGGCGTAAGGAAAAGGGCCTCCCGGATCGCTCCGGGAGGCCCTTTGTCTTCGATGGCCTTTGTCTTCGCTGGACCGAACGCCTACTCGGCGGCGGCCTTGGCCGCGCCGGCGCCGAACTTGGCGTTCAGCTCGCCGGCGCTGTAGCGCTTGGCCATGGTCGCGGTCGACAGCGGCTTGATCTTGTCGGCGTGGCCAGCCGAGCCGAACTCGACGAAGCGGGCCTGGCAGACCTTGCGCATGGCTTCCTTGGCGGGCTTGAGATAGGCGCGCGGGTCGAACTCGTGCGGCTTCTCGACCAGGATCTTGCGGATCGCGCCGGTGATGGCCATCCGGTTGTCGGTGTCGACATTGATCTTGCGCACGCCGTGCTTGATGCCGCGCTGGATCTCCTCGACGGGCACGCCCCAGGTCTGGGGCATCTCGCCGCCGTACTGGTTGATGATGTCCTGCAGGTCCTGCGGAACGCTGGACGATCCGTGCATCACCAGGTGGGTGTTGGGCAGGCGGCGGTGGATCTCCTCGATCACGTTCATGGCCAGGACGTCGCCGTCCGGCTTGCGCGTGAACTTGTAGGCGCCGTGGCTGGTGCCCATGGCGATGGCCAGGGCGTCGACGCCGGTGGCCTGGACGAAATCGACCGCCTGGTCGGGATCGGTCAGCAGCTCGTCGTGCGACAGCTTGCCCTCGAAGCCGTGGCCGTCCTCGGCCTCGCCCATGCCTGTTTCAAGGGATCCCAGCACGCCAAGTTCACCCTCGACCGAGACGCCGCAGCTGTGGGCCATCTGGACCACCTTGCGGGTGACGTCGACATTGTACTCGTAGGTCGCCGGGGTCTTGGCGTCCTCCATCAGCGAGCCGTCCATCATCACCGAAGTGAAGCCGTACTGGATCGCCGTGGCGCAGGTCGCCGGACCGTTGCCGTGGTCCTGGTGCATGCACACCGGGATGTTCGGATAGATGTCGACCAGGGCGTCGATCATCTTGGCCAGCATGATGTCGTTGGCGTAGTTCCGCGCGCCGCGCGAGGCCTGGATGATCACCGGCGAATTGACGGCCTCGGCCGCCTCCATGATCGCCAGGCCCTGTTCCATATTGTTGATATTGAAGGCCGGAAGTCCGTACTCATGCTCGGCGGCATGGTCCAGCAACTGTCGCAACGTGATGCGAGCCACGTAATTCTCTCCTGCAAGCGTGAAGTGAGGTTGGATCGTTTCTTGTTTTTGGGGCCGTGACGCTTTTGCGTTCTCTGCCCGGGTCAATCTTACACAAGCTGAACGCGGATCTGCACGATCCGCGCCAGCGAAGTCGGTCTTTAGTTCTCGAGCGCGGCGACGCCGGGAAGCGTCTTGCCCTCCATCCATTCGAGGAACGCGCCGCCGGCGGTCGAGACGAAAGTAAAATCGGCCGACACGCCCGCGTGGTTCAGTGCAGCGACAGTATCACCGCCGCCCGCGACAGCCACAAGTTTACCCGATTTGGCCAGGGATGCAGCGTGTTTCGCCGCCGAAACGGTCGCTTCATCGAACGGAGGGACCTCGAAAACACCAAGCGGGCCGTTCCAGATCAGGGTGATGCTTGCGTCCATGGCCGCCAGCAGGCGCTTGGCGCTTTCCGGACCGGCGTCCAGGATCAGGTCGTCAGCCTGCACCCCGTCCAGCGGACGGACAGCCGTTTCAACACCCGGCGCGACCTTCTTGGCCACCACGACGTCGACCGGCAGTAGCAGTTCGCAGCCGGCCTTTTCGGCCTTGGCGATGATCTCGCGGGCGGTGTCGGCCAGGTCCTTCTCGCACAGCGAGGCGCCGACGTCGTGGCCCTGGGCGTACAGGAAGGTGTTGGCCATGCCGCCGCCGATCGCCAGGCGGTCCAGCTTGGCGACCAGGTTGTTCAGCAGGTCGAGCTTGGTCGAGACCTTGGAGCCGCCAACGATGCCGATCACCGGCTTCTTCGGGTTGCCGAGGGCGGCGTCCAGGGCTTCCAATTCGCGCTGCATCGACAGGCCTGGATAGGCCGGCAGCAGCTTGGCCAGGCCTTCGGTCGAGGCGTGGGCGCGGTGGGCGGCGCTGAAGGCGTCATTGACATAGACGTCGCCGTTGGCGGCCAGGGCCTTGGCGAAGTCGGGATCGTTCTTCTCTTCCCCAGCATGGAAGCGCACGTTCTCCAGCAGCGCGACGCCGCCGTTCTCGAGACCGTTGACCACTTCGGCGGCGGCCGGGCCGACGCAGTCGCTGGCGAAGGCGACCGGCTGCTCCAGCAGCTTGGACAGCGGCTCGGCGACGAAGCCCAGGCTCATCTCCGGCACGACCTTGCCCTTGGGACGGTCGAAGTGGGCCAGCAGGACGACCTTGGCGCCTTGCTTGGACAGGTAGGCGATGGTCGGCAGGGCCGCGCGCAGGCGGGTGTCGTCGGTGATCTTGCCGCCGTCGACGGGGACGTTGAAGTCCACCCGGACCAGGGCGCGCTTGCCGGCGAGGTCGGCGGTGTCGAGGGTGCGGAAGGTCATGGGTGGCATCCTGAAAGTCGGTGCGTTTGAACCTCGCCCTTCGACAAGCTCAGGGTGAGGTTCAAAGAGGTCGGCAGTAGTCCTCATCCTGAGCTTGTCGAAGGACGAGGGCGGGCCAAGGAAAACCCCGCTCCTTGTGGGAGCGGGGTTCAGAGGCGTTCCTTAGAGGAACTTCGCCATTTCCAGAGCGGTGTCGCTCATGCGGGTCGCGAAGCCCCACTCGTTATCGTACCAGCTGAGCACGCGGACCAGCTTGCCCTCGATGACCTGGGTCTGGGGCAGGGCGGCCGTCGAGCTGGCGGCGATGTGGTTCATGTCGTGCGAGACCAGCGGGTCCTTGGTCGTGAACAGCACGCCCTTCATCGGGCCGTCGGCGGCGGCCTGCAGGGCGGCGTTGACCTCATCCACCGTGGTGTCGCGCGAGGGCACGACCTTCAGGTCGATGACCGAGACGTTCGGGGTCGGGACGCGGATCGACGAGCCGTCCAGCTTGCCCTTCAGGGCCGGCAGCACCAGGCCCAGAGCCTTGGCGGCGCCGGTCGAGGTCGGGATCATGCTGAGGGCCGCGGCGCGAGCGCGGTAAAGATCCTTGTGCATGGTGTCCAGCGTCGGCTGGTCGCCCGTGTAGCTGTGGATCGTGGTCATGTAGCCACGCTCGATGCCGGTCAGGTCCTGCAGCACCTTGGCCACCGGCGCCAGGGCGTTGGTGGTGCACGAGCCGTTCGAGACGATGATGTCGTCGGCGGTCAGGGTCTCGTGGTTGACCTTGTACACGATGGTCTTGTCGGCGCCGTCGGCGGGGGCCGAGACCAGGACGCGCTTGGCGCCGGCCTTCAGGTGGGCGCTGGCCTTGTCCTTGGCGGTGAAGATGCCGGTGCACTCGAAGGCGATGTCGACGCCCAGGTCCTTGTGCGGCAGCTCTTCCGGATTGCGGATCGCCGTGACCTTGATCTTGCCCAGGCCGACGTCGATCCAGTCCTCGCCCGACGTCACGACGCCCGGGAAGCGGCCGTGGACGCTGTCGTAGCGCAGCAGGTGGGCGTTGGTCTCGACCGGGCCCAGGTCGTTGATGGCGACGACCTCGATGTCGCGACGGCCATGCTCGGCGATGGAGCGCAGGACCAGACGTCCGATGCGGCCGAAGCCGTTGATGGCGACGCGAAGAGCCATGGGTCTTTCTCCGGTTTATGACCGCCGGATCGGATGCGACCGGCGTTCCCTATTTGGGTGCGCGTTTTGCGGGGGATAGAGGCGAAGTCAAGTCCGAGAAATTGAGAACGTCTCGTTGAAAGCTGCTAAGGGCCATGCGTCGCCCAATTGTCGCCCCGCGCGGCTGGCTTAGAGGGCCTCAATCTGTATGTTGCGTTGCATGATGGAAATCCGCCGATGATCCCGGCCGACGGTACGGCCCTCGACCTCGCCGTGCGCCGCCTGGAGCGGGCGGTGAGCTCGCTCGAACAGCGCTTGGCGGCCAAGGCGGCCGAAGGCGCGCGTGCGCCCACGCCCGTCGTCACCGCCGTTTCGGCCGCGCCGGGCCTGTTCGATGACCATGAGCGCGCGCGCCTGATCGCCGACCTGGACGCCGCGCGGGAGCGTGAAAAGGCGCTGGAGGAGGCTGGTGAGCAGGCCTCGGTGGCCCTGGGCCGCGCCATCGCCGAGATCCGCGCCGCCCTGGGCGACGAGCCCGTCGCCAATGACGACCACGACCATGACCACGGCGACGACGAGCGCCAGGACGGCCATGCCGTCTCTCCCGAACAGGACGAGGACCTGTTCGACAATCCCAAATCTGATGGACGAGGGGAGGGCTGACCGATGGCGCAGGTGACGATCCAGGTGAACGGCCGACCCTACACGGTCGGCTGCGAGGACGGCCAGGAGCCGCACCTGACGGAACTGGCCCGCCTGTTCGACCGCCAGGTCCGCCAGGTCAGTTCGGACGTCGGCCAACTGGGCGAGACCCGGCTTTTCCTGATGGGTGCTCTGCTGCTGGCCGACGAGCTGTCGGACATGAAGCTGCGTCTGGCCCACGCCAACGCCGAGATCGCTCGCCTGAACCAGGGCGGCACCAAGGCCGAGATCGCCGCCATCCGCGCCCTCGACGCCGCGGCCGAGAAGATCGAGAAGCTGGCGGCGGAGTAGGGCGCGTCACCGCGCCGCTGGCATTCTGCTCCGCGAACCCCTATCTTGACCCGTGGCGGGTCATGCTGTGGCTCTCGTCGAAGATTTCTTATCCCAGGGACCTTAATCTCTCTATCGGGACCTGTTCCCTCCCGTGGCCGTGGCTGCGGGAATACGGGGCCCACCTGTTACTGACAGGTTCGAGTGGATTGAAACGTCTTCACGGTTCTTCGCGGCGCCGCCACCCTTTCCCCTGAAAAGCGCTATAGACGGGCGATGACCATCGCCGACCCCCTCGCGGCCAAGATCGCGCTGCGCGTCTTCCTGCGGAACCAGCGCAAGCAGCTGGCCCTCGAACATCCCGAAGCCGACTGGATGATCGCCGAGGTGGCGCGCGAGCCCTTGGCGAAGTTGTTCCCTAACCCGCGAGGCAAGGTCGCCGCGCTCTATCACGGCCTGGGCTCCGAGGTGTCGCCGCGCCTTCTGGCCGACCAGCTGGCGGAGGCTGGCTGGGACCTGGCTCTGCCGGCGGTGCTGGACAAGGACGAGGGCGAGATGGTGTTCCGGCGCTGGGACCGCACGGCCCCGCTGGTTCACGACGCCATTGGCCTGCGCGCGCCACCGCCGGAAGCAGCGGTGGTTGCGCCCGACCTGGTGATCGCCCCGCTGCTGGCCTTCCAGGCCGACGGCGTGCGGCTGGGGCAAGGCGGGGGCTACTACGATCGGGCGCTGGAGGACCTGCGGGCGCGAAAGCCGGAGGTCTTCGTGCTGGGCCTGGCCTACAGCGGTCAGCAGGTGGAGAATTTGCCGCACGAGCCGCACGATCAAAGGCTGGACGCCATTCTCACCGAAAAAGAGTATATGGCCGTCAAAGACATGGGCCGCTGAGGCCCGATCCAAGGACTTTCGATGCGTTTCGCTTTCTTCGGCGATGTCGTCGGCAAGTCGGGCCGCGACGGCCTGGCCGACCATCTGCCCGATCTCCGCCGCCGTCTCGGGCTCGAGTTCGTGATCATCAACGCCGAGAACGCCGCGGCCGGCTTCGGCATCACCGAGAACACCGCTCGCGAACTGTTCGAGGCCGGCGCCGACTGCCTGACCCTGGGCAACCACAGCTGGGACCAGCGCGAGGCCCTGACCTATATCGTCCGCGAGCCGCGCCTGATCCGTCCGGCCAACTATCCGATCCTGTCCGACGCCCCGGGGCGCGGCAGCCACCTGTTCCAGACGGACTCGGGCAAGACGGTGTTCGTCATCAACCTGCTGGGCCGCGTCCACATGGACGCCATGGACGATCCGTTCGCCGCCGCCGACCGCGAGCTGGACAAGGCACCGCTGGGCCAGGTGGCGGACGCGGTGATCGTCGACATGCACTGCGAGGCCACCTCCGAGAAGATGGCCATGGGCCACTATTGCGACGGCCGGGCCTCGCTGGTGGTCGGCACCCACACCCACGTCCCGACGGCCGACTGCCAGGTCCTGCCGGGCGGCACGGCCTATCAGACCGACGCCGGGGCCTGCGCCGACTATGACAGCGTGATCGGCAACCAGAAGGACGAGCCGCTGCGCCGGTTCACGACCAAGATCAGCGGCGGCCGCTACCAGCCGGCCTCGGGTCCGGCGACGGTCTGCGGCGTGTTCGTCGAGACCGACGACCGTACGGGCCTGGCGACGCGGGTCGAGCCGATCCGCGTCGGCGGGCGACTGCAGCAGACCATTCCCGAGGTCTAGGGCGCGCGAGCATCCAAGAAGGCTCAGCTTGCGGCTGTCATGGATCGAGTCTCAGATGCGATCCTCAGCCCAACGGAGCTCTCCGATGACCGACGCCGTCTACACCGCCCACGCCCACGCCGTGGGTGGCCGCAATGGAACCGCCAAGGCCGATGACGGCCACCTGGACGTCAAGCTGGCGTTCCCCAAGTCGATGGGCGGCAACGGCGATGGCACCAATCCCGAGTCGCTGTTCGCGGCCGGATATTCGGCCTGCTTCCTGGGCGCGCTGGGCCTGGTGGCCCGCAACCAGGGCGTCAAGCTGGGCGAGCACAGCCTGGACACCGAGGTCGACCTGATCAAGGACGACACCAGTTTCCACATCGGCGTCCGCATGAAGTTGAACGCCCCGGAGCTGGACCGCGAGACCGCCGAAAAACTGCTGCACGCCGCCCATGAGGTCTGCCCCTATTCGAAGGCGACCCGGGGGAATGTCGACGTCCAGTTCTCGGTCGCCTAGGCCTCCGGGAAATATTGGAAGAACGGTTCGGCCTCGGTCAGCACGCGCTGGACCGAAGGCCGGGCCTTCAGCCGTTCCAGATAGGCCAGGCTCAGCGGCCAGCGCTCGGCCAGGGGCTGGACCTTGTTCGCGTAGAACAGCGCCGGCATGGCCGCGCAGTCGGCCAGGCCGAAGTCGCCGCACATCCAGGCCCGGTCGTCGGCCAGCACGCTTTCCAGGTGATCGCAGGCCTTGGCCAGTTGGGCGTAGGCCTCGTCGACTCCAAAGCCGTCCTTGGACTCCTTGGGCCGCAGGCGGTCGGCTACGATCCGCTGCATCGGGTGATGAATGTAGTGGTCGAAGAACCGGTCCCAGAACCGCACGCGCCAGGCGGCGTCCGCGTCGGCCGGCGTGAACCGCACGGGGCCCGGATAGTGAAGGTCCAGATAGTCGAGGATGACGCTGGTCTCGTTGACCGTCTCGTCGCGAGCCCCCTCTGGATGTCCGGTGTCACGCAAGGCCGGCATCTTGCCCATCGGCGACAGCTTCCGGAACGCCTCCCGAACCTCCGGATCGCCCAGGTTGACCGTCACGTTCTCGAAGGCGACGTCGTTCTCATAAAGGCCGATCAGCACCTTCCAGCAGAAGGACGACAGCGGGTGGGCGTGCAGCGTCAGGCTCATCGGGTCGACCTTCAAACACTTAAGTCATTACCTAACTATATCGCCTAAAGTCGTGATGCAAGCCCCGCTGGCCGGCCCTTGGGGGTGACAATACCCGCCCCCGGACGCTAGAAGCGCCCACACTTCATTTTCAGACCAGAGACAGAGCCTCCGAATGGCCGGCCACTCGAAATTCAAGAACATCATGCACCGCAAGGGCCGCGCCGACGCCGCGCGCTCCAAGCTGTTCTCCAAGCTGTCGCGGGAAATCACCGTCGCCGCCAAGGCGGGCCTGCCCGACCCGGCCATGAACCCGCGCCTGCGTCTGGCCGTGAACAACGCCAAGGCCGAAAGCCTGCCCAAGGACGTCATCGACCGCGCGATCAAGAAGTCGCAGATGGGCGACGCGGCCGACTATTCGGAAATCCGCTACGAAGGCGTCGCCGCCGGCGGCGTCGGCATCGTCGTCGAGGTTCTGACCGACAACAAGAACCGCGCCGCCGCCAACGTCCGCTCGTACTTCACCAAGATGGGCGGCAACATGGGCGCCACCGGCTCGGTGACGTTCAACTTCGATCGCGTCGGCCAGATCACCTATCCGGCCAAGGTCGCGTCGGAAGACGACATGATGGAGGCCGCCATCGAGGCCGGCGCCGACGACGTCACCTCGGACATGGACGAGGAAGGCGAAGGCCACACCGTCTACACCGCCTTCGAGGGCTTGAACGAGGTCGCCGCCGCCCTGGAAGCCAAGTTCGGCCCGGCGACCAACACCAAGATCGCCTGGCGGCCCAAGATGCAGGTGCCGGTCACCGGCGACAGCGTCGCCACCCTGATGAAGCTGCTCGACATGCTGGACGAGGACGACGACGTCCAGGCCGTCTACTCGAACGAGGACATCAGCGACGAAGACCTGGCCAAGCTGGGCTGAGTTTCTTGGGGGGAGGTCCGACAGGCCTCCCCCTTCGTGTTTTGTGTTTCAAGAGACCGAGGCCCTGGTGACCTTTTCCGCTCCGAACGCCCTGGCTGTCGTCGACCTGCCGAACCTGCCCAACCACTATCGCGGCAAGGTGCGGGACAATTACGACCTGCCGGACGGTCGCCGGGTGATCGTCGCCTCGGACCGGCTCAGCGCCTTCGACCGGATCTTGTGCGCCGTGCCATGCAAGGGCCAGGTGCTGACCCAGACGGCGCGGTACTGGTTCGACGCCACCGCCGACATCTGCCCCAACCACGTCGTGGCCTATCCGGACCCGAACGTGCTGATCGGCCAGCGGCTGGAAATGCTACCGGTCGAGCTGGTGGTGCGCGGCTACCTGGCCGGGACAACCTCGACCTCGATCCTGACCCTGTACAACAAGGGCGAGCGCCAGATGTACGGCGTTACCCTGCCTGACGGCCTGCGCGCCAACCAGCGCCTGCCGCAGCCGATCCTGACCCCGACCAGCAAGGCCGCCGACGGCGACCACGACGCGCCGCTGTCGCCCGCCCAGATCCTGGAGCAAGGCCTGCTGACCGCCGCCCAGTGGGAGCAGCTCAGCGCCTACGCCCTGGCCCTGTTCGCGCGCGGTCAGGCCCTGGCCGCCGAGCGCGGGCTGATCCTGGCCGACACCAAGTACGAGTTCGGCCTCGACGCCGACGGCGCCATCATCCTGGCCGACGAGATCCACACGCCCGACAGCAGCCGCTTCTGGAAGGCCGCGACCTACGACGCCCGGTTCGAGGCCGGCGAGCGTCCCGACAGCTTCGACAAGGATTTCGTCCGCGCCTGGGTCGCCCAGCGCTGCGATCCCTACAAGGACGAGATCCCGGAAATCCCCGAGGACCTGATCCGCCAGACCTCCGACGTCTATATCGAGGCGTTCGAGACGATCACCGGCCAGACGTTCCAGCGTCCGGCCGCCGACGAGCCCGTACTGGACCGCGTGCGGCATAACCTGGACGCCTACCTGGCCGGCTAGGGAGCCCAGGCGCTTCCCGCTCGTTACAGCCGGCATGGACTGGCTGTCTCCAAAGGACCTCCTCCCCATCCTCGGGGCGGTGATCGCCGGCGGCGTGATCGGCTTCGAGCGCGAGTACCGCAGCCGGCCCGCCGGCCTGCGCACCCACGTCCTGGTCAGCCTAGCCTCGGCTCTGCTGATGCTAGCCGCCGTGCACCAGGTGCGCTGGATGCCGGAAGCCGCCAGCGAGGCCCTGCGCATCGACCCGGTGCGCATGGCGCACGGCGTACTGACCGGCGTCGGCTTCCTGTGCGGCGGGGTGATCTTCCAGCAGGGGGTGTCGGTGCACGGCCTGACGACTGCCGCTTCCCTGTGGATAACTTCGGCGCTCGGCACCCTGTTCGGCGTCGGCCTCTACGACCTGGCGATCCTGGGCACGGTGCTGGCGGTGGCCACGCTCAGCGCTGCCCGCTGGCTGGACCGCACCGTGCCGCAGAAGAACTTCACCGAGATCAGCGTCCGCTCCCGTCGCGAGACGCCGCTGGACGAGCCGGAGTTGCGCGCCCTGTTGGCCGAGTACGACCTGAAGGGGACTAGGCTGAACCACTGTCTGCGCGATGGCGGGACGGTGTTCGAGCTGGCTGGCCCATTCTCGGGCAAGGGCGCGCTGCGCCTGCGCGAGGTGGCGCACCGGCTGCGAGACGACCCGCGTGTCGTCGAGTTCGACATCCTTCCGAGGAAGGACTGAGCTTCTCGCCGTCACACCGCCCGGCTAGACTGGACGCATGGTTCTGCGGGTTCACATCGACACCGATTGCGGCGTGGACGACGCCCTGGCTCTGGCCTTGCTGGCCCGCTCGCGGCAGGCCGTCGACGTGGTTTCGGTCTCGGCCGTGTTCGGCAACACCTACGTGGATCAGGCGGCGGCAAACGCGCGGGGCGTGCTGCGCCTCGCCGGCTGCGGAGCCGAGGTCTATATCGGCGCCGGCGCGGGCCTGGCCAAGCGCCGGGTCGAGCGCATGCGGCCGGCTCACGGCGTCGACGGTCTGAACGGCAGCGGCTTCTCACAGCGTTGGAAGCTGCCCGAGCTGGAGCGCGGCCATTCCGCCAACTTCCTGGCCTTCGCCGCGCGTCGAAAACTGAGCGGCCTGTTCCTGGGACCGCTGACCAACCTGGCTAAGGCCTCGCTGGAGGATCCCGCCGCCTTCCGCGACTGGCGCCCCACGATCATGGCCGGCGCCTTCGCGGTCGAGGGCAAGGCCGCCGGCGGGGCGGATTTCAACACCTGGAGCGATCCGGAAGCCCTGCAGCGCACGCTGGAAGCCCGCGCCACGCCGCGTCTGATGCCGCTGGACGTCACCTCTCGCGTGACGATCACCGCCGACGACTTGGCCAAGGGCGCGGTCTGCTGCGGCTCGCCGCTGTCGGCGCGCCTGACCAAGGCGGCGGGACCCTATATCGCCTTCCACCAGCAGGTCTGGGGCGGCGAGGGCTGTCGGCCGCACGACGCCGTGGCCGCCGCCAGCCTGGTCGCGCCGGAGCTCTTCACGTTCGAGCCGGCCCGGCTGCGGGTGATCGTCGACGGCGAGCGCCTGGGCCGCGTCGAACGCGTCGACGGTGTCCCCAACGCCGAGGTCTGCACGGGATTGGATGCGGACGCGGTCAAACGCCTGATCCTGGGCGGCCTGTTCGGCTGGAGCGCCGTCGCGGCGGCCTGACCTGCCCTTTTTGCAACCGGGGCGTATCGGGTGTGTTCAAACTTCGGCCCGAGCGGCGACCGAGGTCGAGAGAGTGCGTATGCTCACCCCAACGACACCGCGAACGCGCCTATGGGGCTTGGCCCTGAGCCTGGTGGTCCTGGCCGGCTGCTCTCCAGATCCTGACAAGGAAGCCCAACGCCAGATCGCCGACGGTCGCGCGTTGACGGCGCTGAGGCAGCACTTCGAGGCGCGCCGGCAATGCGCGCCCGTCCTGACCTCGATGCTGCCGGTCGAAATGTCGGCCGACACCGTTGAGCGTCCCAGCGTCAGGGCGCTGATCGACAACGGCCTGTTGGCCGGGACCCCGCTGGACGATGGCGCGGTCCGCCTGACGCCGACCCCGCAGGCGGCGCGATGGTTTCAGGAGCGGCGCTCCGGAGACGGCCGGCCCGTGGCGCTGGAACTGTGTTACGCCCGTCGCCAGGTCACCCGGGTGTGGAGCGCGGTCGATGGCGCGGGACAGCCGGCCGCCCGGCTGCACTACGCCTTTCGGCTGGTCGATGTCCCGGCCTGGGCGCGTGACGCGCGGATGAGCGCTGCCTTCCCCTTCCTGACGCGCGCCCTGTCGGAGGAGATCACCGCCGATGAGACCGTGCCCTACCGCGACGGCCATTGGGACCTGACCCTGTGGGAGCCGACAATCCGGCTCGAGGGCGACGTCATTGATGGCTTTTTCCCCTGAGCGTGTAGGGGAGGCGCTCCGCGCCCAGGCCGATTTCACGCGGGCGTTCGCCTCTATCGACCAGGGTTAGTGCGGCTGGCCCCACTGCGCCGCGCGCTCGCGGACCAGGTCGCGCATGAACTGGTCGAGATCGGCCAGGCGGCGGTCCATCTCGGCCACCGGCACGCCGTTCCAGACCGCATGGTCATAGGCCGAGCGCGCCTCGCGCAGGCTTTCGCCCGCCTGGTAGCGCTCGGTTATGTAGAGGGTCTCCAGGAGCTTGGTCGGGCGGTCGATCTTCTCGTGCTTCATCGACCAGTAGCTGACCATGTACTCGGTCAGGATCCCATCGTCCGAGGTACTTACCATCGTCCGTCTCCCTTTACGCTGGAGCGGAAATAGGAAGACCGGACGATGGTTCCAGAGGCGCGTCCGTCTATTTCCCGCCCGCGTAGTCCTTGATCAGGGCGTAGAGGAAATCGCGGCCGTCATAGAGTGACTTGACCCGCATGCGTTCGTTCAGGCCGTGGATGCCGTCGCCGTCCGAGCTGCTGAAAAGGCCCGAGACGCCATAGGTCGGGATGCCGCCGGCATTGGTGTGGACACCGTCGGTGGCGCCGGTCAGCAGGATCGGCACGACCGGCACGCCGGGCCACAGCTTCGCGGCTTGCTTCTCGATCGGGCCCATGATCGCCGGGGTCAGGGGCGGGGGCGGCGATACGGGGTTTGGCTCGTGCGCCAGGGTCACGGTGACCGGCGCGCCGGCCAGTTCCGCCAGTTTTGCTTTGACCTCTTCTACCGGCGTGCCTGGCAGGATGCGGCAGTTGACGTTGGCGGTGGCGCGCTGGGGCAGGGCGTTGGGCGCGTGGCCGGCGCTGACCATGGTGGCCACGCAGGTAGTGCGCAGCATCGAGTTCCACATCGGGTCGGCCGTGACCGTCTTGAGCGCCGCCGGGTCATTGATATCGGCCACCAGGGCTTTCATCGCCGTCGCCTGCTCGGGCGAGACGCGCGCCTGCATCTTGGTGAAATAGCCGCGCGTGGCGTCGTTGAAGCGCGGCGGGAAGCCATAGGCGCCGATCCGGTCCAGCGCCGCCGACAACTGATAGATGGCGTTGGCCGGCACGGGGCGGCTGGAGTGGCCGCCGGGATTGGTCACGGTCAGGGTGAAGTCCTGATAGACCTTCTCGCCGCCCTGCACCTCCAGCACGACTGGCTTGTCGTGCTCGTCCAGCAGCCCGTCGGCGCCCTCGTTCAGGGCGAACTCGGCGTCGACCAGCGGACGGTGGTTCTTCACCAGGTCCTCGATGCCGTTATAGGCCTCGCTCTCCTCGCCGCAGGTCAGGGCCATCTTGATGTCGCGCTTGGGCTTGAAGCCCGCCTGCTTCAGGCGGACCAGGCTGTCGACCCAGATGGCCGCCTGGGCCTTGTCGTCCGACGTGCCGCGTCCGAAGAAGTAGCCGTTCTCCTCGACCAGCTTGAACGGGTCGCGCGTCCAGTCGGCGCGGTTGGCCTCGACCACGTCGATGTGGGCCAGAAGCAGCATCGGCCTGGATTTCGGATCGGTCCCGTGGAGGATCGCGACGAGAGAGCCCTCCTTGGGGTGGCCGTCGGCGACCACCACCTTGACGTCGGGCTCGGGAAAGCCCGCCGCCTTCAGCCGCGCGCCCATGGCCTCGGCGGCGGCGGTGCAGCTGCCGACCGACAGGGTGGTGTTGATCTCGACCAGCTCCTTGTAGAGGTCGCGGAAGGCCAGTTGGTCCGGGCGGACGGTCTTGGGGGGCTCGGCCGTCTGCGCCGCCGCGCCGGTCGCGAGGGCCATCAAGGCGCCAGCCGTCATCCACACCGCCCGTTTCATCCGTACTCTCCCCAATGAAGCTTGGGCGCGAGGAGAGCTTGCCGATGTCGGTCGCGCAAGGGGCGTCGTTTACCGCTCATTAGCAATACAGGGGCTTTTCCTCGCGGGCGGATCAGACGATGTTGCGAGAACACATGATGAACGCCATTCGTATTCTCGGACTTGATCCAGGCCTCCGCCGCACCGGCTGGGGCGTCGTCAGCGTGCTCGGCTCGCGGGTGACGCACGTGGCCCACGGCGTCATCGCGCCCGACGAGAAGGCCGCCTTTTCCGATCGCCTGCTCTGCCTGTTCGACGGGATTTGCGCGGTGATCGAGCAGTACGCGCCCGACGAGGCGGCGGTCGAGGAGACCTTCGTCAACACCAACGCCCAGTCGACGCTGAAGCTGGGCCACGCTCGCGCCGCCGCCATGATCGCCCCGGCTCGCGCCGGCCTGCTGGTGGCGGAATATTCCAACGCCATGGTCAAGAAGGCGGTGGTCGGGACCGGCGGCGCCGACAAGGCCCAGATCGCCTTCATGATCGCCCGCCTGCTGCCGACCGCCGGCTCGCCGACGGCCGACGCCGCCGACGCCCTGGCGGTCGCCATCGCCCACGCCCACGCCCGCACCGCCCGGAGGGTGGCATGATCGCCAGAACGCTATGATTGGAAGACTGCGCGGCGCCGTCGCCGAGGTCGGCGAGGAAGAGGCCCTGATCGACGTCATGGGCGTCGGCTATGTCGTCCGCTGCGGCCACCGCACGCTGCAGCGCCTGCCAGCGCTGGGCGACGAGACGCTGCTGCACATCGAGAGCCAGTGGAGCGAGAGCGCGGGTCTGCGACTCTACGGTTTCGCCACGCGCGAGGACCGCAAGGCCTTCGTGCTGCTGCAGGCGATCCAGGGCGTGGGTCCCAAGGCCGCCATGGCCGTGCTGGACGTGCTGTCGCCGGCCGAGCTGGCCTCGGCGGTTGCGCGCGAGGACAAGGCCGCCGTCGGCCGCGCCAATGGCGTGGGCCCTAAACTGGCCTTGCGCATCGTCACCGAACTGAAGGACAAGCCGATCACCGACGGGCCCGTGCTGATGGCCGCGCCGAGCTCGGCCGCGTCGCCGTCCGCTCCCGCCAAGCCGGCGCCCACGGGCGACGCGGTCGCCGCCCTGATGGGGCTGGGCGTGGCCGAGGTGAACGCCCGCCGCGTGGTGGAGGCCGCCGCTGACCGCCTCGGCGAGGAGGCCACGGTCCAGGCGCTGATCAAGGCCGGCCTGCAGGAGCTCGGGCGATGACTCGCGTCATCTCCGGCGAGCCCCAGCACGGCGACCTGGCGCCCGCCGATCGCGCCCTGCGGCCCCAGACCCTTGCCGAGTTCGTCGGCCAGGAGCAGGCCAAGGGCAATCTGCGCATCTTCATCGAGGCGGCCAAGGGGCGGGGCGAGTCTCTGGATCACGTGCTGCTGTTCGGTCCGCCGGGGCTGGGCAAGACCACCCTGGCTCAGATCGTCGCCCGCGAGCTGGGCGTGAACTTCCGCGCCACCTCCGGCCCGGTGCTGAACAAGCCCGGCGACCTGGCGGCGATCCTGACCAATCTCGAGCCCAACGACGTCCTGTTCATCGACGAGATCCATCGCCTGTCCTCGAACGTCGAGGAAATCCTCTATCCGGCCATGGAGGACCACGTGCTGGACCTGGTGATCGGCGAGGGGCCCTCGGCGCGCTCGATCCGCATCGACCTGGCGCCGTTCACCCTGGTGGCCGCCACCACGCGGGCCGGCATGCTGGCCACGCCGTTGCGCGACCGGTTCGGCATCCCGATCCGGCTGGAGTTCTACACCCCGGCCGAACTGCGCCACGTGCTGCTGCACGCCGCCCGCAAGATGGGCGCGCCGCTGTCCGACGACGGGGCCGACGAGATCGCCAAGCGCGCCCGCGGCACCCGCGCGTCGCTGGCCGCCTGCTGCGTCGGGTGCGGGACTTCGCCACCGCCGACGGCGCGACCGTCATCGACCGCAAGGCCGCCGGCCTGGCCTTGGCGCGTCTGGAAGTGGACGAGGTCGGTCTCGACAGCCTGGACCGCCGCTACCTGCGGGCCATGATCGAGCACTATGGCGGCGGCCCGGTGGGCGTGGAGACCATCGCCTACGCCATCGCCGAGGCCCGCGACGCCGTCGAGGACGTCATCGAGCCCTATCTGATGCAGCAGGGTTTCATCCAGCGCACCCCGCGCGGCCGCATGGCGTGCGGCAAGGCCTATCTGCATCTGGGCCTGACCCCGCCCGCCGCCCCGCCAGGAACGGCGCAGGGAGGGTTGTTCGACGAGTAGGCACACACACTTGCAATATCGCCAGCGATATCCATAATTCTCTATTATGCGTGTGGTGCTCGACACGTCCGCGATGGTCGCAGCGATCCGAAGCAATCTCGGTGCTTCCAATCGGCTCCTCGCGGCGGCCTTGGAGCGGCGGATGAGTTTGCTGGTCTCGACGCCGTTGTTGCTGGAGTACGAGGCGGTCATGACACGACCGGAACACCTGGTCGCCTCTGGCCTCGATGCGGAGGAGATTGGCGTCCTGCTTGACACGGTTGCCGCGACCGCCGAGCCGGTGCGTCTAGCGTTTCTTTGGCGTCCCGCCTTGCGGGATCCCGATGACGACATGGTGCTGGAGACCGCCGCGAACGGCCAAGCCGACGCCATCGTGACGTTCAATAGGCGAGACTTCGAGCCGGTCGCCAGGCGTTTTGGCTTGGCGCTATGGTCGCCGGGCGAGGCCTTGCAACGATTGGAGGCGGTACGATGAGGAAGAGCAATTTTGCCTTGCGCCTGCAGCCGGCGCTTCTGGATGAAGCCCGTAAGCTTGCCGAGGCCGAAGGCGTGGCCTTGAACCAGTTGATCAATGTCGCGGTGGCGGAGAAGCTTTCGGCCCTGCGGACCGAAGCCTATTTCGCCGAGCGCGCCGCACGGGCCAACGTGCCCAAGGCTCTGGAGATCCTGGGACGCGCCGGAGCGGGCAAGGCTCCGGTCAAGGGTGACGAACGCTGAGCATGACGACCCCGCCCGAACCCACAGCTGGCGTGTTCTCCGGCCGCGAGCACCAGCTGCCCGTGCGGATCTATTACGAGGACACCGACTTCTCGGGGATCGTCTATCACGCCAACTATCTGCGCTATCTGGAGCGGGGGCGCAGCGACTTCTTCCGGCTGGTGGGTATCTCGCACACCGAACTGGCCGAGCAGGACACCGCCTTCGCCATTATCCACATGACGCTGGACTTCAAGCGCTCGGCGCGGGTCGATGACGCCCTGGTGGTGCGCACGACCTACGACCGGGTGAAGGGCCCGCGACTCTATGTGACCCAGAGGATCACGCGCGGCGACGATGTCGTGCTGGAGGCGAAGGGCGAGGCGGTGTGCATCAGCCTGAGCGGCCGTCCGCGCCGTCCGACCGCCGAAATGCTGGCCCAGCTTTCGCCCTGGCTGGCCGAGCAGCCGGGCGCCTGACAGGAAAGCGCGGGCTTTTTTCGGATCCCTCTAGGTTCGTCATAGTTTCACCCAAGCGCCGCTTCATGCCATACGGCGCTTATCCTCTGTTCTGATCAGACGCCCCAACGGAGCCATATCCCGCATGGACGCCTCGGCCGCCGCCCCCAATTTCTCGTTCTTCGCGCTGTTCATGCAGGCCGACTGGGTCGTCAAGGGCGTGATGATCGGCCTGATCCTGGCCTCGCTGGGCTCCTGGGCCGTGATTCTGGACAAGCTGTTCCGCTTCACCACCCTGAACCGCGCCGCCGACCGCTTCGAGGAGCAGGTCACGGGCGGACGGTCGCTGGAAGACGTCGCGGGCGAGGCCGGCGCCAATCCGCCCCACGCCCTGCCGCGCATGCTGCAGGCGGCGCTGAAGGAATGGCGCGACGCCAAGGCCAAGGGCGCGATGAGCGAGAATCAGGCCGCCTTCCTGGTCGCCCGCATCGACCGGATCCTGGACAACCAGATCGCCCGCGAGACCAGCAAGGTCGAGGAAGGCCTGGGCAGCCTGGCCATCGTCGCCACCGCCAGCCCGTTCATCGGCCTGTTCGGCACGGTCTGGGGCATCATGCATGCCTTCCAGAACATCGCCCTGTCGAAGAACACCTCGCTGGCCGTCGTCGCCCCGTCGATCGCCGAGGCCCTGTTCGCCACGGCCGTGGGCCTGATCGCCGCCATCCCGGCCTATATCGCCTACAACAAGTTCTCGACCGACGCGGGCAAGTACGCCGGCCGCCTGGAAGGCTTCGCCGACGACCTGTCGACCGCGATCCAGCGTCGCCTGTCGGAACGGGTCTGATCCCATGTCGATGTCGTCGAGCGACGCCTTCGCCACCAACAGCGGCCGCGGCCGCGGCCGCCGCCGTCGCGGCCGCCGTTCGCGCGGGGCCCTGTCCGAGATCAACGTCACGCCGCTGGTCGACGTGATGCTGGTGCTGCTGATCATCTTCATGATCAGCGCTCCGCTGCTGACCGCCGGCGTGCCGCTGGAGCTGCCCAAGACCGAGGCGGCCGCCCTGCAGAACCAGGACGAGCCGATCACCGTCTCGATCAACCGCGAGGGCAAGATCTTCGTCGGCGAGACCGAGATCCCGTTCGAGAACCTGGCGCCGCGCATCAGCGCGATCGCCGGCGACGGCTATGACAAGCCACTGTTCGTCCGCGCCGACGGCGGGGCGACCTACGCGGTCGTCGCCCAGGTGATGGCGGGGCTGTCGAACGCCGGGTTCAACAAGATCAACCTGATCACCGAGACGGGCGGTCCGTCGTCGGGCGCCCCCTCTTCCAGCGCCGCGCCGCGCGACGCCCAGCCGGAGGGCGCGGGCGGCTCGCGGCCGGCCCAATAGGCGCGGGCATGAGCGCCCGCCGCGAACATCAGGTCTCCCCGGCGCTGCTGGGCTCGATCGCGCTGCACGGCGTCGTGGCGGCGCTGATCGCGTTCGGCCTGCCTTGGAAGTCGTCCAAGCCGATCACCATTGGCGAGTCGGTGCCGGTGACCATCGTCACCAACGGTCCGACCAATGTCCGCCCGGCCGAGGAAGCCCCGGTCGAGCAGACGGCCCAGACGCCGGATCCGACGCCCGAGGCCACGCCGCAGCCGCCGGCCCCGACTCCGGCCCCGACGCCAACCCCGGCCCCCGCGCCGCCGCCCAAGCCGACGCCGGTCCCCAAGCCCGCGCCGACCCCGACGCCGGCCAAGCCGACGCCGCAGAAGAAGAACGACAACGACTTCTTCGCCTCGCTGGAAGCCTCGATCGCCAAGACCAAGAAGGCGACGGGCAAGCCGACGGCCAACGCCCCCAAGGGGCCGGCGCGCGCGGAGACCTCGGTCTCGGCCCGTCCGGCCATGGGCGCGGCCACGGGTCTTTCCGCCGCGGCGCTCGGCCGTCTGCAGGGCGAGGTGCAGGATCGCTGGAACCCCAACTGCGAGGTCGAGGGCGGGGCCAACGTCAATGTCCGCGTGGTGTTCGTGATCGGCCCCGGCGGACGAGTCGTCGGCCAGCCGGAGTCGCCGGGCACGTCCTCGCCCGACCCCGTCGTCAAGGCGGCCTCGGACCGCGCCATCCGCGCGCTGTTCGCCGCCTCGCCGTTCGCCTACCTGCCGTCCGACCTGTACGGTCAGAAAATCGCCCTCAACTTCAACGCAAAACAGGCCTGTTCGCGTTGATGTCGGGATCGAAGGAGAAGGAAACCCGGATGCGCCTGAAAGCCCCAAAGGGTGTGCGAGTTCTGCTGATGGCCGCCGTCGTGCTGCTGGGCGGCGCGGCGTTCGCCGCTCCGGCCGCCGCGCAGATCGAGGTCGATATCAACGCCGGCGCCGTCAAGCCGCTGCCGATCGCCATTCCCGCCTTCTCGGGCGCCACGCGCGGCGCCGAGATCTCGCAGGTCATCTCGGGCAATCTGGAGCGCTCGGGCCTGTTCCAGCCGCTGAACGTCGCGGGCGTCGCCGACAAGCTGCAGGACGTCAACGTCCAGCCGCGCTTTCCCGACTGGCAGGCGACCGGGGCCCAGGCCCTGATCAACGGCCAGGTCACGGTCGGCGCCGACGGCGGCCTGCGGGTCGACTTCCGCCTGTGGGACGTGTTCAGCCAGCAGCAGCTGCTGGGCCTGCAATTCTCCTCGACGCCGGACAACTGGCGTCGGGTGGCCCACAAGATCAGCGACGCCGTCTACGAGCGCCTGACGGGCGAAAAGGGCTATTTCGACACCCGCGTGGCCTTCGTCGCCGAGAGCGGCCCCAAGCTCTCCCGCGTCAAGCGCCTGGCGATCATGGACCAGGACGGCGCCAACCCGCAGTACCTGACCGACGGCTCGTACATCGTGATGACGCCGCGCTTCTCGTCGACCAGCCAGGAACTGACCTACATGGCCCTGCGGCCGACGGGGTCGTCGATCTACCTGCTGAATCTGGAGACGGGCCGCCAGGAGACGATCGGCAAGTTCCCGGGCATGGTGTTCGCGCCGCGCTTCTCGCCGGACGGCAGCAAGGTGGCGTTCTCGGTCGAGAAGGCTGGCAACAGCGACATCTACATGATGGACCTGCGCAGCCGGTCCTCGAACCGCATCACCACCGACCCGGCCATCGACACCTCGCCGTCGTTCTCGCCGGACGGGACCAAGATCGCCTTCAACTCCGACCGCGGCGGTCAGGCCCAGCTCTACGTGATGAACACCGACGGCTCGGGCGTGCGCCGCATCTCGTACGGCGGCGGCCGCTACACGACCCCGGTCTGGAGCCCGCGCGGCGACTTCATCGCCTTCACCAAGCAGACCGGGGGCGAGTTCCACATCGGCGTCATGCGTCCCGACGGCAGCGACGAGCGCCTGCTGACCACCAGCTATCTGGACGAGGGCCCGACCTGGGCCCCCAACGGCCGCGTGCTGATGTTCTTCCGCGAGGGCTCCAGCGGCAATCCCAAGCTCTGGACGGTGGACATCACCGGCCGGATCCTGCGGCCGGCGGCCTATAGCGGCGCGGGGTCCGACCCGGCCTGGTCGCCCCTGCTGGACTGATTGACGCGAAGGCCTGGCAACCTGAGCCTTGCGTGAGCGTTCTTGCCCAGACGACGGCGCCGCCAGCGTGGTGGCGCCGCAAGTGCATCCGCGTGATCTGACGAGCATCTGACATCATTGTGAGGATTGGTCAGACATTTGTAGGGTCCATTCCAGGCGTTGCGCAGGTATGGATCAGGTCCAGAGTTCGTAGATTTCCGTAGATTGAGGAGAAACTGGATGAGCTTCGACACCCAGCGCGCCATTAGACTGGCGCTCGTCGGCGTGGCCG